>DBAZ01000016.1 GCA_002291945.1 Tepidimonas sp. UBA997 | reverse complement strand
GTGCAAGACCTGCACCACGGCCAAAGATCTCGGATTCGCCGTGGTGTCTCAGTCTCCTTATGGGCTGGTCGGCCCGCGCGGCATGGATCCGGCCGTGGTGCAGGTCTTGCACGACGCCATCAAAAAAGCCATGGATGACCCCCGTCATCTGGAGGTTCTTCGCCAGCTCAACCAAGACATCTGGTACCGCACCAGCAACGACTATCGCGCCTGGGCGATGGCGACTTTTGAGCGCGACCGTCAACTCATCCAGCGTCTCGGTCTTGCCCATCGCCAGTAACAGGCTCAGGTCGGCAAGGGGCCGTACATCACCTGGTTACGGCCGGCCTGCTTCGCCCGGTAGAGGTTGTGATCGGCCTGACGAATCAGGTCGGCCGATTGCTGCATCGCTTCAGGCCGGATGCAACCCACACCGACGCTGACCGTGACCTGAGGCCATCCGGCCACCAGGGTCTGAGGCTGGACGTCGTCATGCACTCGCTGCCTGAGGGTTTCGGCCAGGTGCGCCGCCCCGGCTTCATCGGTATCGGACAGGAGGCAGACAAACTCCTCGCCACCGTATCGCGCCACCAGATCGGTGGGGCGGCTCACACCGGCGTCCAGGGCGCGTGCAACGAGTCGCAGACAGGCATCCCCCTGCTGATGACCCATGGCGTCATTGAAGCGCTTGAAATGATCCACATCAATCAGCAATGTGGAAAGTGCAGTACCCAGCCGCCGCGAACGCCCCCATTCGACGGCCAGTCGCTCATCGAACAATCGACGGTTCGCGATCCCGGTCAACCCATCCAGAAAAACCCACTGTCGCAGCAGATCACTCTGCCGCTTGAGCGTCACATGGGTTTTGACCCGCGCTCTGACGATTTTCGGATTGAATGGTTTGGCGATGAAATCCACCGCCCCAGCGTCCAGCCCCTGCTCTTCGGATTCGGTATCGGAGCTGGCAGTCAGGAAGATCACTGGAATGTCGCTGGTGCTGGGGTCGAGCTTGAGTCGTCGGCAGACCTCGAAACCGTCCATGCCGGGCATGACCACATCCAGCAACACCAGGTCCGGTTGTTGCTTGTGCGCGATGTCGAGGGCTTTGTGACCATCCGTGGCGGCGAGCACCTGGTGGTCTGACGCGAACACCTGATACAGCGCCTGGATGTTGACGGGTTGATCGTCGACCAGCAGCAACTTGACGCGCTGCTCGAACGCTTCACCCAGGAGTGCCGCTGAATGAGGGGAGTCGATCCTATTCATGATGTTTTGGGGTCAAGCCGTTACTGCCAAGCCTCAGATTGTGCAAAAATGATTCCAAAAAAGTCATCCTCTTCGACTGTCACACCTTCTTCGCTCATGCCAGCCTCCAACACCCTGACGCCGCTGACACCCAGAAACATACGAGACGCCGTGGAGAAGGTCATCGATGAAGATCCACTCTATGTTCGCATGGTACCGGACGCGGCCACACGGCGGTATTTGCTGGATGCCATGGAATCGCTCCCACTGCCTGCACCGATTGCGGGTCATGTGACTGTTGCTCAGGCCCGATACCCTGGCTTTTTCCAGCATATGCTCGCAGCCACCTGGGTGATGGTGGCACTGAGTTGCGATCGCCTCAGCCTGAAGTACGACATCGGTCAAGCAGCAGCGGCTGGCCTGCTGCATGACATCGCCATGCTGCATCTGGACGCACGCCTGATGGACCCCACCGTTGCGCTGGATGAACCGCTGCGCCAACAGTTGTACCGTCATGCCCAGCTCACCCAGGCGTTGCTTGAGCGGCATCACTGCTACGACAACAATACGCTGACCGCCATATGGGAGCATCATGAAGCCATGGATGGCAGCGGCTACCCTAGGCAATTGACGGGCCATGCCATCAGCCCCATGGGTAAACACCTGGCCATCACGGAAGTGATCACGGCCTTCATGGGCAAGCGTCCGGACAGTGGCGAATTGCGCCTGGGCGTTCTGCTTCGCATGAACCTCCATCGTTACGATCGTTCGCTGATTGAACGTGTACTCGCCTTGCTGAACCCGGCGCAAGACAGCCGATCCACGCAGGTACGCGTGATTGAACGACCCGTGGATGCGCTGATGAACATGGCGCGGCATATCGACGACTGGATGGATGTCCAGCCGGATCAGGCCAGCCTCGGGGCCGACGGCGCGCAAACATTCCAGCGCATGTCGGCCCAACTGGCCCAGTTGCAGCGCAACCTGGCCGAAGCCGGCATCACCCAGGGCCAGCTCGACCTGATTGGTCAGGTCAATGAAGACGAGTTGCTTTTGCGTGAACTCAGTCTGCTGGCTCTGGAAGCTAATTGGCAACTCCATGCGATCGCCCAGTGGGCATGCCGCAACGGGCCGCTTGACCGATCCCGCCAAGACTCTACCTTCTGCCGACAATGGACGGACCGAGCCATTGAACTCACGGTGCCGCTGTTGTCTATCGGGCAACCCCAGAAATTCACCTAGGGCAGAAAATCGCCAAACGCCTTGAGCCAATCCGATGTTGGGGCCAATAGCATACCGTTCACAAGATTGTGGGTCATGGCCCGTATCGGTGACGGATTCAACCTGGGTGAGGGAAAATACATCATGCCCTTCGCCAAAGAACCTCCATACACCCATGGCCAACCTGCCAAAACGGGACTTTTGCTGTGCAATCTCGGCACCCCCGAAGCCCCCACGCCAGCCGCCCTGCGCCGCTACCTGGGCCAGTTTCTGGCCGACCCGCGGGTGGTCGAAATCCCGCCGTTCATCTGGTGGTTCATCCTGCACGGGATCATTCTGCGCACGCGCCCGCGCAAGTCGGCTGCCAAGTACGCCAGCATCTGGACGCCCGAAGGCTCACCCCTGAAAGCCTGGACCGACAAGCAGGCCAAGCTGTTGCGCGGCTACCTGGGCGAACGCGGCCACCATGTGGATGTGCGCTACGCCATGCGCTATGGCCAGCCGTCAGTCGCCAGCCAGCTCGACGCCATGAAGGCCGATGGCTGCACCCGCATGCTGGTGTTCCCGGCTTACCCCCAGTACTGCGCGGCCACCACGGCCAGCGTGTTCGACATGGTGTTCCAGTGGGGCCGCAAGACCCGCACCCTGCCGGAATTCCGGTTCGTGAACCATTACCACGACCACCCCGGCTACATCGATGCCCTGCAAGCCTCGGTGCAAAAGCACTGGGCGGCCCACGGCCAACCCGACAAATTGGTCATGAGCTTTCACGGCATGCCGCAGCGCACCCTGCACCTGGGCGACCCGTACCACTGCGAATGCCACAAGACGGGGCGGCTGCTGGCCGAAGCGCTGGGCTTGCAGAAAGACGATTACATGGTCACGTTCCAGTCGCGCTTTGGGCGTGCCAAGTGGCTGCAGCCCTACACCGAACCCAGCCTCATTGCGCTGGCGAAACAGGGCGTGGGCCGGGTGGACGTGATCTGCCCCGGCTTCAGCAGCGACTGCATCGAAACGCTGGAAGAAATCGATCAGGAGGTTCGTGCCGCCTTCATCGCCGCCGGGGGCAAGGCGTTTCATTACATCCCCTGCCTGAACGACAGCGCCGAAGGCATGCGCGCCCTGACGGCGATTTGCGAAAACCATTTGCAGGGCTGGCCCACGACTGCGCAGCCGGTGGGCAACGGTTTGCAGCGTGCGCATGCGCTGGCCTTGGGTGCCCCAGTGTGAGCCGACCCGCCTTGGCTCCAGGCAAAGTTCGCCTCGACAAATGGCTGTGGGCGGCCCGCTTCTTCAAAACCCGCAGTCTGGCAGCCGATGAAATCGACAAGGGCCGCGTCCAAGTCAATGGTCAGGTGGCTAAAGCCTCCCGCGAACCCCGGCTGGGCGACGAGATCGAACTCAAAGTCGGCTACAGCACCCGCACGGTGGTGGTCAAAGCCCTGAGTGCGGTGCGGGGCCCAGCCCCGCAAGCCGCGTTGCTCTACGAAGAAACCCCAGCTTCGCGGCTGGCACGTGCCGAGGTGGCCGAATCGCGGCGGCTTGCTCCCGAGCCAGCCCATGCACTCACCCAAGGCCGCCCGACCAAACGCGACCGGCGCCAACTGCAGGAGTTTGCGTCGGCACGCACCGCGCCGCGCTGGAACGACCGCTGGAACGCCGCTTTTGACGAATAATCCCGAGGGTTTGTTCGAACACCACACCGGAGACCCCCTTGAACGCGCCCCGTTACCCCTTCCCCGACCTGAATACCCTGCCCGAAGACATCCGCGCCCGCATACTCGAGGTGCAGGAAAAGGTCGGCTTCATACCCCATGTGTTTCTGGGCCTGGCGCGGCGTCCAGCAGAATGGCGCGCCTTTTTTGCCTACCACGATGCCTTGATGACGCCAGAAACCGCGGGACGCACAAGCGGCCTCAGCAAGGGCGAGCGCGAAATGATCGTCACCGCCACCAGCGCGGCCAACCAGTGCCTGTACTGCGTGGTGGCGCATGGGGCGATTTTGCGCATTTACGAAAAAAAGCCGCTGCTGGCCGACCAGTTGGCGGTCAATTACCGCAAGGCCGACATTGTTCCCCGCCAGCGGGCCATGCTGGACTTTGCCATGAAGGTATGCCAGCGCTCCCACGAAATCGATGACAGCGACTTTGCCACACTGAACGCCCACGGCTACACCGACGAGGACGCCTGGGACATTGCCGCCATCACCGCTTTCTTTGGTCTGAGCAACCGGGTCGCCTCGTTGTGCGGCATGCAACCCAACCCCGAGTTCTACCTCATGGGTCGGGTGCCCAAAACCAAGCCGGTGGCGTGATCAGGTGATGAGGGCACGCAGCCGGTCGGGGATGGGGGTGGATTGCTGCTGCGGGAAGTCCACCCACACCACGGTGGACCCGCCGTTGGCATAGACCGTGCTTGGGTCGCAAGTCAGGCTGATCTCGTGGTAGCTATCGAACGAGGTGCGCCCGACCGTCCCGGTGTAGGTGTGAATCAACACCTCGCCGGGGAATTCGAGCTGCTTGATGAAGTTGCAAAAAGCATTCACGATCACCGGCCCTTCCCCCAAGGGGTTGACCGGGACACCAGCTTCCAACATCCACTGCACCCGGGCAATTTCCATGTAACGGAAATACAGGGTGTTGTTCACGTGGCCCATCGCGTCCATGTCGCCCCAGCGCATCGGGATGGTCATGGTATGGACGCGCTTTTTTTGGGCGGGCACTTCAAGTTTCACGCGGTCTCCTCTTGGGCTTGAGCATTGGGTGGTGGTAGGCTGGCAGTAATTACCCTAATCGGGGTGGATTGTCGGCCAAGCGCAGCCGATTGTGCGTTACAAACCCCTAAAATTCCTCGCGTGCATGACAGCTTTATGTAAGAAACACCCATGAAAACACCCGCCTCACTCATCCAAGCACACGGCCCACGCGAAGCCATGGAATACGACGTGGTCGTCGTGGGCGCTGGCCCAGCCGGCTTGTCCACCGCCATTCGCCTCAAGCAACTGGCTGCCGCGCAAGGCAGCACATGCAGCGTCTGCGTGCTCGAAAAAGGCTCTGAGCCGGGTGCGCACATTTTGTCCGGTGCCGTCATGGACCCCCGCGCCATCTCCGAACTGTTCCCGAACTGGCAGGAACTCGGTGCCCCGCTGAACCAAGCCGTCAGCGGCGACGAGGTGCTCTTCCTCAAGGCCAGCGGCGCGACGCGCACCCCCAACTGGCTGCTGCCCAACAACTTCCATAACGACGGCTGTTATGTGATCAGCCTCGGGGCCGTCAGCAAATGGCTGGCTGAGCAGGCCGAAGCGCTGGGCGTGGAAATCTTCCCCGGCTTCACCGCCGCTGAAGTGCTGTACCACGAGGATGGGCCGTCGCGCGGCTCGGTCAAGGGCGTGGCGACTGGCCACCTCGGGCTGGGCAAAGACGGCGCGGCCACCGACGCGTTCCAGATCGGCATGGAATTGCACGCCAAATACACCGTGTTCGCCGAAGGGGCACGCGGCCACTTGGGCAAGGAACTGATCGCCAAGTTCAAGCTCGACGAAGGCAAGGACCCGCAAACCTACGGCATCGGCATCAAGGAACTGTGGCAGATTCCTGCCGAGCAGGCCAAGCCGGGCCTCGTGGTTCACACTGCCGGCTGGCCGCTGGACGGCAACACCTACGGCGGCGGCTTCCTCTACCACCTGGGAGGCAACCAGGTGACTTTGGGTTTTGTGGTGGGCCTGGACTACCAGAACCCGTGGTTGAGCCCGTTTGAAGAAATGCAGCGCTGGAAGACCCATCCCAGCATCAAGGCGCACATTGAAGGCGGCAAGCGCATCGGTTACGGGGCCCGCGCCATCGTTGCCGGTGGCCTGTTGAGCCTGCCCAAAACGGTATTCCCGGGCGGGGCGCTGGTGGGCTGTGAGGCGGGCTACCTGAACGCCGCACGCATCAAGGGCAGCCATGCCGCCATCAAGAGCGGCATGTTGTGTGCCGAAGCAGCCTTCGAGGCCGTGCAGGCAGGCCGTGCCAGCGACGAACTCACGGCTTACCCGGCCGCGTTTGCCAAGAGCTGGCTGTTCGAAGAACTGGACGCCTCGCGCAACTTCAAGAGCTGGTTCAAGAAAGGCAATACGGTGGGGGCGCTGATGACCGGCGTCGAGCACTGGCTGCTGCCCAAGCTGGGCCTGAAACGCCCACCCTGGACCCTCCACCGCTCAGCCGCCGATCACACCTACCTGCGCCCGGCGGCCGAGATGCCGAAGTTCGACTACCCCAAACCCGACGGCAAGCTGACCTTCGACCGGCTGAGCAGCGTCTTCATCAGCAACACCAACCACGAAGAAAACCAGCCCGCGCACCTGACGCTGAAAGACGCCCGCGTACCGGTACAACTGAACCTGGCGCAGTTCGCCGGCCCCGAGAGCCGCTACTGCCCGGCGGGGGTCTATGAATTCGTGAACCACGATGGTGCCGACCAACTGGTGATCAATGCCCAAAACTGTGTGCATTGCAAGACGTGTGACATCAAAGACCCGTCGCAGAACATCGTCTGGGTGACTCCGGAAGGCGGCGGGGGCCCGAATTACGCGGGCATGTGACCGATACACAAGCGGCCCGATGGGCGAGAGCCCCCCTCGCTTCCCGTGGTGCTTTTTCTGACACGCCTTTTTCTGACCTTTTTCTGACACGCCGCCGTTGCCGCTACAATCCACTGTGTCAGGAGAGAGCCGCCCGATGGTTCGGGTAGCCGCCGAAGGCGCAGGCCAACGCATCGACGTGGCTGAACGCTCAGGCAAAAGGACTGGCAAACGCTTGTTGCAGACAAGCGTCACCCCCTGGAGAGAGGCTGCCCCCTGAGGCAGTCCACCGAAGGAGCAAACGCCCAGTCGCCACACGGCGGCCGGCGTGAATCTCTCAGGTAAAGCGGACAGGCGGGCAGTGACCGGATGTGCTTCGTCATGCCGGTTTTTTTGATCCCTCGGGATCGCTGCCTGACGCCTCGCCCATGTCCGACACCTCTGATTTGCTGACCACCCCACTCCATGCCATCCACCTGGAACGGGGTGCACGCATGGTGCCTTTTGCCGGTTACGCCATGCCGGTGCAGTACCCGTCCGGCCTGATCGCCGAACACCTGCACACCCGCAGCGCCGCCGGTCTGTTCGACGTCTCGCACATGGGCCAGTTGCGGCTGCAGGGGCCTGCGGCGGCGGCCGTGTTCGAGAGCCTGATGCCGGTGGACGTGATCGGGCTGGGCCTGCACAAGCAACGCTATGGCCTGCTACTGAACGCCGACGGCGGCATCATCGACGACCTGATGTTCGTCAACCGGGGTGACGACCTGTTGGTGGTCGTCAACGGTGCCTGCAAGCACGCCGATCTGGCGCACATGCAGGCCCATTTCCAGCAGCATGGCGGCGGTCTATGCACCATCGAGCCGCAGTTTGACCGCGCCCTGCTCGCGCTGCAAGGCCCGCAAGCGGCTGCCGCGCTGCAGCGCGTGCTGCCCGGCGTGCAGCAGTTGGTGTTCATGACCGGCATGTGGGCCGACTGGAACGGTGCCGACCTATACATCACCCGCAGCGGCTATACCGGCGAGGACGGCTTCGAGATGTCGCTGCCCGCCGACGCGGCTGCCGCTTTCGCCCGCGCCCTGCTGGCCCAGCCCGAAGTGCAGCCCATAGGCTTGGGGGCGCGCAACTCGCTGCGGCTGGAAGCGGGCCTGTGCCTGTACGGCAACGACATAAACCGCGCCACCACCCCGGTGGAGGCAGCGCTGAACTGGGCGATCCAGAAAGTGCGCCGCAGCGGCGGTGCGCGCGCTGGCGGCTTCCCCGGCGCGGCCCGGGTGCTGGCGCAACTCGACGGCACCGCACCCGTCGAGCGCAAACGCGTGGGCCTGCTGGCCCAAGAGCGCATCCCGGTGCGCGAACACACCGAGCTGCAGAACCACGCGGGCGAGCGCATCGGCGCGGTCACCAGCGGCCTGCTCGGCCCCACCATCCAGCAGCCGATTGCCATTGGCTACGTGCAGTCCGCTTATGCGGCGCTCGGCACGCCGGTGCAGGCGCTCGTGCGGGGCAAGGCGGTGCCGATGGAAGTCGCTGCCCTGCCCTTCGTGCCCCCCCGTTATCACCGCGGCTGAAGGCAGCCGTTTCAGCCTTCTTTTTTAGGAGCCTCCCCATGAGCCTGAAGTACACCTCCGACCACGAATGGGTCCTCGTTGACGGCGACACCGCCACCGTGGGCATCACCCACCACGCGCAGGACGCGCTGGGCGACGTGGTGTTCGTCGAATTGCCCGATGTGGGCAAAACCTTGGCCCAGCAAGACGTGGCTGGTGTGGTCGAGTCCGTGAAAGCGGCCGCCGACGTGTATATGCCCATCAGCGGCGAGATCATAGAAGTGAACGAAAACCTCAGGCGCGACCCGGCGCTGGCCAACAGCGACCCGCTGGGCGCGGGCTGGTTCTTCAAGGTCAAGCTGTCCCACGCCGCCGAACTGGCCGAGCTGCTGGACGAAACCGCCTACGGCGAACTGAGCAAGTAACCTCCCCTGCTGCCCCCCGGATCCTGCCATGCTCATGCCCACTGCCCGGCCCTTGGCCGACCTGGAAAACACCAACGAGTTCGTGGCCCGCCACATCGGCATCTCGGGCGACGACGAGCGGCTGATGCTGTCCGTCATCGGCGAGGCCTCGCGCCGTGCGCTGATCGACAGCATCGTGCCGCGCAGCATTGCCCGCGCTCGGCCCATGAACCTGCCACGGGCCGCGACCGAAGCCGCCGCACTGGCCGAACTCAAGGCCATCGCCAGCCGCAATGAGGTGTTCAAGAGCTACATCGGGCAGGGCTACTACGGCACGCTGACGCCGGGCGTGATTCTGCGCAACATCCTGGAAAACCCGGCCTGGTACACCGCCTACACACCCTACCAGGCCGAGATTTCGCAAGGCCGCATGGAAGCGCTGGTCAACTTCCAGACCCTGGTGACCGACCTCACCGGCATGGACATTGCCAACGCCTCCATGCTGGACGAAGGCACCGCCGCCGCCGAAGCCATGACGCTGGCCAAGCGCTCGGTCAGGGCCAAGGGCAACACCTTGGTGGTGAGCGGCGACTGCCACCCGCAGACCATCGAAGTGATCCAGACCCGTGCCGCGCCGCTGGGGCTGACGGTGCAGGTGACGCACTCCCAAGACGAGTGGATGGCCGCGCTGGCTGGCGACGACTGCTTTGCCGCCCTCGGCCAGTACCCAGCCAGCAGCGGCTGGCTGGCCGACTGGCAGGCCAGCGCCGACCTGCTGCACGCCCAAGGCGCGGCGCTGATCCTGGCCGCCGATCTGCTGGCCTTGACACTGCTCAAACCCCCAAGCGAAATGGGTGCCGACATCGTGGTCGGCACCAGCCAGCGCTTGGGCATGCCGATGGGCGCGGGCGGCCCGCACGCCGCCTACATGGCCTGCCGCGATGCCTTCAAGCGCTCGCTGCCCGGGCGCCTGGTGGGCGTGAGTGTGGATGCGCACGGCAACCCGGCCTACCGGCTGGCGCTGCAGACCCGCGAACAGCACATCCGGCGCGAGAAGGCCACCTCCAACATCTGCACCGCCCAGGTGCTGCCCGCCGTGGTGGCCAGCATGTACGCGGTCTATCACGGGCCGCAAGGCCTGCAGCGCATCGCCCAGCGCGTCGCCGCCTACACCGCCGTGCTGGCGGCAGGCTTGGAACGACTCGGCCTAGCCAGCCTGCACCCCAGCGCATTCGACACGCTGACGCTCGACCTGGGCACTCCAAGCGCCGCCGACGCGGCTCACCAGCGTGCCGCCGCCCAACGCCTGAACCTGCGCCGCTACACCGGCGCACGCGCCGCTTTCGTCGGCATCAGCCTGGACGAAACCACCACCCGCGACGACATCCGCCAGCTCTGGGCACTGTTTGCCGCACAGGGGCAGGCACTGCCCGGCTTCGACGCCTTCGAACAGGGCGTGGAGCCGCGCATCCCGGCCGAACTGCGCCGCCGCAGCGACTTCATGACGCACCCGGTGTTCCACCGCCACCACAGCGAAACGGGCATGCTGCGCTACATCCGTGCCCTGGCCGACAAAGACCTGGCGCTGGACCGCAGCATGATCCCGCTGGGCTCCTGCACCATGAAGCTCAACGCCACCAGCGAGATGATTCCCATCACCTGGCCCGAATTTGCCGCCTTGCACCCGTTTGCCCCCGCCGAGCAGCTCCAGGGCTACGCACAGCTCGACCAGCAATTGCGGGACTGGCTGTGTGAAGCCACCGGCTATGCCGGCATCAGCCTACAGCCCAACGCTGGTTCGCAAGGCGAATACGCCGGCCTGCTGGTGATTCAGGCCTACCACCGCTCGCGCGGCGCGGGCCACCGCAACATCTGCCTGATCCCCAGCAGTGCGCACGGCACCAACCCCGCCACGGCGCAGATGGTCGGCATGCAGGTGGTGGTGACCAAGTGCGACGAGCACGGCAACGTGGACTTGGCAGACCTGCGCACCAAGTGCGAGCAACACAGCACGCACTTGGCGGCGGTGATGATCACCTACCCCAGCACGCACGGCGTGTTCGAGACCCAGATCAAGGCGCTGTGCGAGTTGGTGCACCAGCATGGCGGGCGCGTGTATGTGGATGGTGCCAACATGAATGCACTGGTGGGCGTGGCCGCCCCGGGTGAATTCGGCGGCGATGTGAGCCACCTGAATCTGCACAAGACCTTCTGCATCCCGCATGGCGGCGGCGGCCCTGGCGTCGGGCCGGTGTGCGTGGTGCCAGACCTGGTGCCGTTCCTGCCCGGCCATGCGAGCGCTACCCAACAAGGTGCCTACGCCGCAGCGCCGGGCCGCACCCCGCAAGGCGGCCCGAGCGTCGGGGCTGTCAGTTCGGCCCCGCTGGGCAACGCCGCCGTGCTGCCCATCAGTTGGATGTACATCCGCATGATGGGTGCCGACGGCCTGAAGCACGCCACCGAAGCCGCCATTCTGGCCGCCAACTACATCAGCGTGCGCCTGCAAGACCACTACCCCACCTTGTACGCGAGCGCAAACGGTCATGTGGCGCACGAATGCATCCTCGATTTGCGCCACCTCAAAGACGGCAGCGGCGTGCTGGCCGAGGACGTGGCCAAGCGCCTGATGGACTACGGCTTCCATGCCCCCACGCTGAGCTTCCCGGTCGCCAACACCCTGATGGTCGAGCCGACCGAGAGCGAGACACGGCAGGAACTGGACCGCTTCATCGACGCCATGATCGCCATCCGGGCAGAAATCCGCCTGATCGAAAACGGCACCTGGCCGGCGCACGACAACCCACTGAAAAACGCACCCCACACCTCGGCCAGCCTGATGCAGGCCGACTGGCCCCACCCCTACTCGCGTGCCACCGCTGCCGCCAGTCAGGGTCACAACAAAGCCTACTGGCCGTCGGTGGGCCGGGTGGACAACGTCTATGGCGACCGCAACCTGTTTTGCAGTTGCGTGCCGCTGAACGAACTCAGTTGAAGGCCAGCGTGTCCATGGCGAGGTAGCGGTACATCACCTCCCGGCTCAGATAGTGGGGCCGGGGGCCGTGTTCACCGCCCCAGCCTGCCGCCCCCAAGGTGAAGTAGAGTGGCAAGAAGTGCTCATCGGTGGGGTGCGCACGCGGGGCTTCAGGCGCACGAGCACGGTACGCCCATGCGGCTTCACAGTCGCCACGTTCCATGACATCGGCCATCCATTGGGAAAACGCCTGGACATAGGGGGCGGCTGGCGCGTTCTGCGCCGGTCGGCCACTGAAAAATTCGCGCAGATTGTGCGTCATGCTGCCGGAACCGATCAGCCATATGCCTTGGTCACGCAAGGGCCGCAGCGCCTCACCCAAGGCATAAACCTCACGCGGGCCGGCATCGGTCGGCAATGAAACCTGAATGACGGGCACCTGTGCTTGAGGCAGCAGAAAACACAAAGGCATCCACGCGCCATGGTCTAACGGACGCTCCGGATCCAGCACGGCATGCAGCCCATCCGAGGCGAATGCCAACTGAACAGCCTTCGCCAGGGTGGGCGACCCCGGCGCGGGGTATTGCAAAGTATAGAGCGACTCGGGAAATCCGCCAAAATCGTGCCAGGTGGCAGGCGACGGGTGGCTGGTGATGGCCAGCCCATCCGTCATCCAGTGGGGCGATAGGATCACCACGCCACGCACGACGTGCTGGTGGCAAACCTGTTCCCCGTAGGCCCGCCAGGCGGCACCTGTTTGACCAGGTTCCAAGGCCATCATGGGAGACCCGTGAGAAACAAACAGTGCAGGCAAGCGCGATCTGCTTGCGGCGACGTGGGCAGTGGAGTTCACGTATTCCATGATCGGACTGTAAAACAGGTGCCATGGCAATCTATTCACACGCATTGGCGATGGCATTCAAAAGTCTTGCCGATGAATCAGCGACAATCAGGCAGCCCATCAATCGTATGCCCCGCCATGGACTGTTACGCCGTCATCGGCAATCCCATTGAGCACAGCCAATCGCCGCTCATCCATCGAGCGTTTGCGCAGGCCACCGGCCAAGCCCTGAGCTACCAAAAAATCGAAGGGCCGCTGGGGCAGTTTGCTGCTGCGGTCAATCGTTTTCGCCAGCAGGGTGGGCGCGGCCTGAACGTCACGGTGCCTTTCAAGACCGATGCCTGCGCCTATGCCACCGAGCCAGCCGAGAGCGCCCGTTGTGCCGGGGCCGCCAATGCGCTGAAGTTCGACGGCAGCCGCTGCCAGGCAGAAAATTTTGACGGTATCGGCCTCGTGCGCGATATCGTGGACAACCTGAACTGCCCCATCCAGGGCAAGCGGGTGCTGGTGCTCGGTGCCGGGGGTGCCACCCGCGGGGCGATACTCCCGCTGCTCAACGCCGGGCCGACCCGGTTGTTGGTCGTCAATCGCAGCGTCGGCAAAGCGCTCGAACTGGTGCGGTTTTTTCACGCTCAGGGTGCCTCCACCGGCGTGCTGGAAAGCGGCGGCTACGCCGATCTGGGCGCGGATGCATTCGACATCGTCATCAACGCCACCTCGGCCAGCTTGACGGCCGACCTGCCGCCGCTGCCCGGCACGGCCCTGCATGCCGATGGTTTGGCCTACGACATGGTCTATGGCCAGGGCCTGACGCCGTTTCTGCAACTGGCGCAACGGGCACAGGTGCGCCAACTGGCCGATGGCGTGGGCATGCTGGTCGAGCAGGCGGCCGAAGCCTTTGCGTGGTGGCGGGGTGTGCGGCCAGCCACCCAAGCCGTGATCCGCCAACTCACCGTTGCACGGGTCTGAACCCGCACCAGGCCTGCTCCATGAATCGACTCGACGCCCTCAAGCAATACACCACCGTGGTGGCCGACACCGGCGATTTCCTGCAACTGGCCCAGTACCAGCCACAGGATGCCACCACCAACCCGTCGCTCATCCTCAAGTCGGTGCAGAAGCCCGACTACGCCCGGCTGCTGCACGCCGCCCAAGCCCAGTGCAGCCACCGGCCTCTGGACGACGTGGTGGACCGCCTGCTGGTGCGCTTTGGCTGTGAAATCCTGGCCGTGGTGCCGGGCCGGGTATCCACCGAAGTCGATGCCCGCCTGAGTTTCGACAGCCCAGCCACCGTCGCCCGTGCCCAGCGGCTGATGGCGCTCTACCAGGCCGAAGGCATCGCCCCCGAACGGGTGCTGATCAAGATCGCGGCTACCTGGGAAGGCATTCAGGCCGCCCGCCAGTTGGAGCAGCAAGGCATACGCACCAACCTGACGCTGCTGTTTGCGTTCTGCCAGGCGGTGGCCTGCGGGCAGGCCGGTGTG
This sequence comes from Tepidimonas sp. UBA997, assembly GCA_002291945.1. Classification (GTDB taxonomy): domain Bacteria; phylum Pseudomonadota; class Gammaproteobacteria; order Burkholderiales; family Burkholderiaceae_C; genus UBA997. Next base: position 24,216 of record DBAZ01000016.1, on the reverse strand, counting down.
CGGCTGATTTCGCCTTTCGTCGGGCGCATTTACGACTGGTCCAAGAAGCAGGCCGGTGCCCAGTGGGACGAAGCGGCACAGGCTGGCCCGAATGACCCAGGGGTGCAATCCGTCCGCCGCATTTTTGACTACTACAAGCGCCACGCGGTGGCGACCCAGATCATGGGTGCCAGCTTCCGCCATGTGGAGCAGATCGTCGCGCTGGCGGGTTGCGACCTGCTCACCATCAGCCCCGAACTGCTGGCGCAACTGGCCGCCAGCGACGCGCCGCTGCCCTGCGCCCTGAATGCCGAAACCGCACGGCACAGCGACATCCCGGCCCTGTCGTACGACGAACCGGCGTTCCGCCTCGCCCTCAACGACGACGCCATGGCCACCGAGAAACTGGCCGAAGGCATCCGCGCCTTCTGTGTCGATGCCGTCAAACTCGAACGACTCCTGCAACCCTGAACCCGAGCCATCGCCGCCATGTCCGCCCGTCACGCTGCCGCCTGCAAAGACCAACCCCTGATCGACGACATCCGCCTGCTGGGCCGCCTGCTCGGTGATGTGATTCGGGAGCATGAAGGGGAGACGACCTACGAGTTGGTCGAGCGCATACGCCAATTGTCGGTGGCGTATCGGCGTCAGGCCGACCAAGCCGCCGGCACGGCCCTCAAGAAGCTGCTCAAGTCGCTCACCGACGACCAGGCCGTCAGTGTGATCCGCGCTTTCACCTATTTCAGTCACCTGGCCAACCTGGCCGAAGACCGGCACCACATACGCCGCCGGGCCGTTCATGAACAGGCCGGGCGCATCCAGCAAGGCAGCCTGGCCCACACCTGGCAGCGGCTGAGCAAAGCCGGTGTTGCCCCCTCCCACGTGGCGCAACAACTGGCGCAAGCGCATGTGTCACCCGTGCTCACCGCCCACCCGACCGAGGTGCAGCGCAAAAGCATACTGGACGCCGAGCGCGACATTGCCCGCCTGCTGGCCGAGCGTGACTCCCTGACCCTGCCCCGCGCCCTGACCGACAACGAGGCGCTCATGCGTGCCCGCGTCATCCAGTTGTGGCACACGCGCCTGCTGCGCTTCACCAAACTCACCGTGGCCGATGAAATCGAAAACGCGATGGGCTACTACCAGTGTACTTTCCTGCCCGAAATTCCCAAGCTCTACCGCAGCATGGAAGAAGCCCTGGCGGGCACAACCGTGCCGCCCTTCTTTCGCATGGGCCAATGGATCGGCGGCGACCGCGACGGCAACCCCAACGTCAGCGCTGCCACCCTCAAGCTGGCCCTGCAACGCCAGTCGGACGTGGCGCTGCGCCACTACCTGACCGAAGTACACCGCCTAGGAGCCGAACTGTCGCTGTCGGCCATGTTGCTGCCCGTGCCCGAGGCCATGCAGGCGCTGGCCAACCGCTCCCCCGACACCAACGCACACCGGCAGGACGAGCCTTACCGCCGGGCCCTGACCGGCATGTATGCACGCTTGGCGGCCAGTCTGCGCCTGCTCAGTGGCGGGGAAGCGGCGCGCCACGCCGTGGTGCCGCAAGACCCCTACCCCAGCGCCGAGGCGTTTCTCGACGACCTCCGAACCCTCGAGCAGGGCCTGCAGGCGCAAGGCTGCGCCGCGCTGGCCCAGCCACGGCTCAAGCCCCTCATCCGCACGCTGGAGGTGTTTGGCTTTCATCTGGCCACGGTGGACTTGCGCCAGAGCTCCGACCAGCACGAACTCGCGCTTGCCGACCTGCTGGCGGTGGCGCGCATCGAACCGGCTTACGGCGCTCTCGACGAAGCGGGCAAACAGCGCTTGCTGCTGCAATTGCTCAACGACGCCCGGCCCCTGCGCATTGCGCACGCCGCCTATCAGCCCCACACGCTGAGCGAACTGTCGATTTTCGAAGCAGCGCGGGAATGCCGCCAGCGTTACGGGGCAGCCGCGATCCGCCACGCCATCATCAGCCACACCGAAAGCGTGAGCGACCTGCTGGAAGTGCTGCTGCTGCAAAAAGAAGTTGGCCTGATGCACGGCACGCTCGACCGCGATGGCCGGGCCGAGCTGATCGTGGTGCCGTTGTTCGAGACCATCGAGGACTTGCGCCACGCCCCCGCCATCATGGAGGCGTTCTACCGTCTGCCCGGCATCGCTGCCCTGGTGCAACGCGGTGGCCCCTTCGAATACCACGAACAGGAGGTGATGCTGGGGTACTCCGACAGCAACAAAGACGGCGGCATCTTCACCAGCAACTGGGCGCTGTACCAGGCCGAAACCGCTTTGGCCGAACTGTTCGACCGCCTGTCTGCCGAAATCGGGCAGCCCTTGCGATTGCGGATGTTCCACGGGCGGGGGGGCACCGTCGGTCGTGGCGGCGGCCCCAGCTACGACGCCATTCTGGCCCAGCCCGTGGGCACGGTGCGCGGCCAGATCCGCCTGACCGAACAAGGCGAGGTGATCGGCTCCAAATACGCCAACCCCGACATCGGCCGCCGCAATCTGGAAACCCTGGTGGCCGCCACGCTCGAAGCCACTTTGCTGCCGCCCGGCAAACCGGTGCCGAAACGGTTTTTGCAAGCAGCCGAACACCTGTCGCAAGCCAGCATGGCGGCTTACCGGGCGCTGGTGTACCAGACGCCCGGCTTCACCGACTACTTTTTCAACGCCACGCCGATCCGCGAAATCGCCGAGCTCCACATCGGTTCGCGCCCGGCTTCGCGCAAGCCCTCGCAGCGCATCGAAGACCTGCGCGCCATCCCCTGGGGGTTCAGTTGGGGCCAGTGTCGCCTCACCCTGCCCGGCTGGTTCGGCTTTGGCAGTGCCGTGGCCGAGTTGGGGCAGCGCATGGGCGCAGAAGCCGCCACGCAACTGCTGCAGCAGATGCTGCGCCAGTGGCCGTTTTTCCGCACCCTGCTGTCCAACATGGACATGGTGCTGGCCAAGAGCGACCTGTCGCTGGCACGTCGCTACGCCGATCTGGTGCCCGACGCCAAGCTGCGCAAGCGCATCCTGGCAGTCATCGAAGCCGAATGGCAGCGCACCCACGAGGCTCTGGCCAGCATCACCGGCCAGAGCCACCGCCTGGCCGACAACCCGGCGCTGGCGCGCTCGATCGAACACCGCTTCCCCTACATCGACCCGCTGCATCATCTGCAAGTCGAATTGATAGGCCGGTATCGGGGCGGCAGTCAGGCCGACAAGGTCAAGCGCGGCATACACCTCTCGATCAACGGCATCGCAGCCGGGCTGCGCAACACCGGCTGAGCCATGACTACACACCCCCTGACCGTTCACCATCTGCAAACCTCGCGCTCGCACCGCATCCTCTGGCTGCTCGAAGAGCTGGGCGTGCCTTATGAGTTGAAAATCTACCAGCGCGACCCCAAAACCCGACTCGCGCCAGCGCAACTCAAGCAGCTTCATCCGCTGGGCAAGTCCCCGGTCATCACGCACGGCTCCTTGGTGCTGGCGGAATCGGGGGCCATTCTCGAATACCTGGCCGATGCCTTTGCCGATCAGGCCCCGGCCGATCTGGCGCATCTGGTGCCCGCCCAAGGCACGCCCGAACATCGGCAGTGCCGCTTCTGGCTGCACTACGCCGAAGGCTCACTCATGAACTGGTTGCTCATGAAGCTGGTGTTCGTGAGCATTCCCAAGCAGCCGATGCCGTTTTTCGTCCGACCCATAGCCCGCGCCATCTGCCAGCAGGTGCAGCACAAGCTGATCGACCCCAACCTGGCGACGGCGCTGCCCTTCATGGAAGCCGAGTTGTCCAGCAGGCCCTGGTTTGCGGGCGAGCACCTCACCCTGGCCGATTTCCAGATGAGCTTTGCGCTGGAAGCGGCCTTGACGCGCACCATGAATGGGGGCACATACCCGGCCCTGCATGCCTGGCTCGACAAAGTCCAGCAGCGCCCGGCTTACCAACGGGCGATCGAGAAGGGTGGGCCGGTGATGATGTCGGCCTGACCGGTCTGCGGGAACCCGGCGCGCTCGCCCCCCTCATAGATGCATGCCAACAACCTCCACACCCATGGCCTTGAGTCTCGCCGGCCTGTTCTCTGGCCTGGCTCTACCGGCCGTTGCCTCCAACTGGTCGCCCTGCCCCGGTTTTGAGCGTGGGGCAAGCAACCAGCACAACGCGGTGCTTTTTTCGCCTTACACCCACCACTGGCGCCACTCGGAAGATCACCGCCCTGTGGTGCTGATCGGTCTGCAGCGGCACCTGCCTAACGATCGTTCGTGCGGCATCAGTTTTTTCACCAACTCGTTTGGCCAACCCTCGCTGTACGCCTTCACCGGCTGGACGTGGCGCTCCCAGCGTCTGCCGCGATGGCAGGCATCAGTCTCTGCGGGCATACTGTACGGCTATGTGGGTCGGCATCAGGACAAGGTGCCGCTGAACTACCGGGGTTTTTCACCCGCCGTCATTCCTTCGATCGGCTACCACCTGACGGACCAAATCACAGCGGAAATGCATATCCTGGGCAACGCCGCGCTCATGTTCGGGGTCTCGCGCGACTTCTGATGCCCCAGCGTCGCTCTGCGGGAAGCGTAAAACTGCCCAATAATCGGGCCGATGTACGCCGCCTTGCACCCCTCCCGATCCGGATTCGTCCCCGTCCGTTCCCACTCCTACCACCTTCGCCATTGGGGCACCCCCCGGTCTGAACAACCCTTGATGGTGCTCCTGCATGGCTGGATGGACGTGGCAGCTTCCTGGCAGTTCATGGTCGATGCCCTGGCAGCCACCTCTCTTGCCAAGCGGCATGTAGCTGCCCCAGACTGGCGAGGTTTCGGGCTCAGCCGCGAGCACCATGCCAGCAGCGAACACCCCAGTGACTATGGTCATGCCGATCACTACTGGTTTGCCGACTACCTGGCCGATCTGGATCAGTTGCTACCCCGACTCAACACCCTGGCGGGTCGCGAGCCGCATGCCCCCGTTGATCTGGTCGGGCACAGCATGGGGGGCAATGTGGCCATGATGTATGCGGGCATCCGGCCTGAGCGCATCCGCCGGCTGGTGAATCTGGAAGGCTTAGGCATGCCAGCCAGCCGCCCGAGCCAGGCCCCGGGGCGCTACGCCAAATGGCTGGATGCCCTCGCCGCGATCGATCAGGGTGCAAGAACGCTGAAAACCTACGACAACCTCGACGGCGTCGCCCGTCGGCTCATGAAGACCAACCCCCGACTGGGGGCTGACCAAGCCATGTGGCTGGCGCAGCACTGGGCCGCTCCCAATGCCCAAGGCCGGTGGACCATTCTGGGCGACCCCGCCCACAAGGTCATCCATGCGCATCTGTACCGGGTGGAGGAAGTGCTGGCAGTCTGGCAGCGCATCAAGGCCCCGCTGCTGGTGATCGAAGCCGAGGACGACAGCCTGGCGCAGTGGTTCAAGCAAGGCGAATACACACGCGACGAGTTCCACCAGCGTTTGCGATCGGTGGAGAACTGCCAGCGGCGGGTGGTACCGGACGCCGGACACATGCTCCACCACGACCAGCCTGCAACGCTGGCGCGCTTATTGGAAGACTTTTTGGCCACATGACGCGCCCGACCATGCGAAAATCGGCGGTTTCGACCTCAAGCACGAGCACAAAACATGGAAGCCGAACGCGTCAACGCCATCTCCACCCGACTCAACGACCTGACTCAACGGGTGCTTGAGCTTCGGAGGTATCTTTGACTACGATGCCAAATCCCTCAAACTGAGCGAAGTCCATGCCGCGCTGGAAGACCCCACCGTCTGGGACAACCCCAAACGCGCCCAGGAACTCGGCAAGGAAAAGCGCTCGCTCGAAGATGTAGTGCTGGTGCTCGACCGGCTGACGAGCGAGTTGTCCGACAACACCGAGCTGTTCGACATGTCGCGTGCCGATGACGACGACGCCGGGCTGCAAACCATCGAAGGCGAAGCAGAAAAGCTCGCCGCCGGGGTGGAAAGACTCGAATTCCGCCGCATGTTCAACCAACCAGCCGACCCCAACCCCTGCTTCCTCGACATCCAGGCCGGTGCCGGTGGCACCGAGGCCTGCGACTGGGCCAGCATGCTGCTGCGCCAGTACCTGCGCTACGCCGAACGGCAGGGCTTCAAAACCACGCTGGAAGACGAAACCCCCGGCGACACGGCGGGCATCAAGGGTGCCACCATCAAGATCGAAGGCGACTACGCCTACGGCCTGCTGCGCACCGAAACCGGCGTCCACCGGCTGGTGCGCAAGTCGCCGTTTGACTCATCGGGCGGGCGTCACACCTCGTTTGCCTCGGTGTTCGTGTACCCCGAAATCGACGACTCGGTCGAGATCAACATCAACCCGGCCGACGTGCGTGTCGATACCTACCGCGCCAGCGGTGCGGGCGGCCAGCACATCAACAAAACTGATTCCGCCGTGCGGCTGACCCACCTACCCACCGGCCTGGTGGTGCAGTGCCAGGACAGTCGCAGCCAGCACAGCAACCGCGACATGGCCTGGCAGCGCCTGCGCGCCAAGCTCTACGACTACGAAATGCGCAAGCGCATGGAAGCCCAGCAAAAGCTCGAAGACACCAAAACCGACGTCGGCTGGGGGCACCAGATACGCTCCTACGTGCTCGACCAGAGCCGCATCAAAGACCTGCGTACCAACGTAGAAATCTCCAACACCCAGAAAGTGCTCGACGGCGACCTGGACGCCTTCATCGAAGCCTCTCTGAAACAAGGCGTCTGACCCATGACCGCTCTGCGTGAAGGCCCCACCACCGTGGTGAAGCGTGAGGACTACGCCGCCCCGGCTTACCTCATCGACAGCGTTGACCTGACGTTCGACCTCGACCCGACCAAGACCCGCGTGCTCAACCGCATGCGCGTGCGCCGCAACCCGGCCGTGCCACCGCAGCCCTTGCGCCTAGACGGCGAAGACCTGAACCTGGCCCGCGTGCTGGTCAATGGCGCGGGCAGCAGCTTCAAAATGGACGGCAGCCAACTGGTGCTGGAGAAACTGCCCGAGGGTGCAGACCCCTTCGAGCTGGAAATCTTCAGCACCTGCAACCCGGCCAAGAACACCCAGCTCATGGGCCTGTACGTCAGCCAGGGCACCTTCTTCACCCAGTGCGAGGCCGAAGGCTTTCGTCGCATCACCTACTTCCTGGACCGGCCCGACGTGATGGCCAGCTACACCGTCACGCTGCGTGCCGACTTGGCCACTTACCCGGTGCTGCTCTGCAACGGCAATCTGGTGGAAGAAGGCCCACTGGAAGACGGCCCCAATGGCCCACGGCACTTTGCCAAATGGGTGGATCCGCACAAAAAGCCCTGCTATCTGTTTGCCCTGGTGGCGGGCAAGCTGGTGCGCCGCGAGCAAAAAATCATCAGCCGCAGCGGCAACCAACACACGCTGCAGGTCTATGTGCGGCACGGCGACCTCGACAAGACCGAACACGCCATGCAGTCGCTCATGGCCTCCATCGCCTGGGACGAGGCCCGCTTCGGCCTGCCGCTCGACCTCGAACGCTTCATGATCGTCGCCACCAGCGACTTCAACATGGGCGCGATGGAGAACAAGGGCCTGAACATCTTCAACACCAAGTACGTGCTGGCCAGCCCCGCGACCGCCACCGACACCGACTTTGCCAACGTGCAAAGCGTGGTGGCGCACGAGTACTTCCACAACTGGACCGGCAACCGCGTCACCTGCCGCGACTGGTTCCAGTTGAGCCTGAAAGAAGGCCTGACGGTCTTTCGCGACCAGGAATTCAGCATGGACATGGCGGGCAGCCCGTCGGCGCGTGCCGTCCAGCGGATCGAGGACGTGCGGGTGCTGCGCACCACCCAGTTCCCGGAAGACGCCGGCCCCATGGCGCACCCGGTGCGGCCCGACCAGTACGCCGAAATCAACAACTTCTACACCGTCACCGTCTATGAAAAAGGGGCCGAGGTGGTGCGCATGCAGCAAGCCCTAGTGGCCAGCGGCGAGACCGACCCGCAGGGCCGCGCCGGTTTTGCGCGAGGCATGCAGCGGTACTTCGAGCGCCACGACGGCCAGGCCGTGACCTGCGACGATTTCGCCCAGGCCATGGCCGACGCCAACCCCGACAGCGACCTCGCCCGCCTGCTGCCCCAGTTCAAGCGCTGGTACAGCCAGGCCGGCACACCGCGCGTGAAAGCGGCGGGTCTTTACAACGCCGCCGAGCGCAGCTACACCCTCACCCTGTCGCAAAGCTGCCCGGCCACGCCCGGCCAGCCGGTGAAGCAACCTTTCGTCATTCCGGTGGCGCTGGGGCTGCTCGATGCCCAAGGGCAGGAACTGCCGCTGCAACTGGCGCACTGCAGCCATGCCCCAACCGGGACCCGCACCCTCGTGCTGACCGAGCCCAGCCAAACCTTCACCTTCATTCATCTGGACAGCGAACCGGTGCCGTCGTTGCTGCGCGGCTTCAGCGCCCCGGTGATCCTGCAACACGACGACACCGACGCCCAGTTACTCACGCTGCTGGCCCACGACACCGACGCCTTCAACCGCTGGGAGGCCGGTCAACGGCTGGCGCTGCGCCGCGCTCTGGCCGCCATCGAGGCTGACGGCAGCGTGCCGACGCAAGTACTCGATGCCGCCTACCTCGACGCCATGCGCACCGTGCTGCGCCACCCCCAACTGGACGCCGCGTTCAAGGAACTGGTGCTCACCCTGCCCGCCGAAACGTACATTGCCGAACAACTCGACGTGGTGCAGCCGCAGCGCATTCACGCCGTGCGCGAGGCCATGCGTCAGCAACTGGCTCATGGCTTGCAGGCCGATTGGGCACTGGCCTACGAAGCCCACAAGGACAGCGGTGCCTATCGGCCCGATCCGGTCTCCAGCGGTCGGCGTGCGCTCACGGGCCTGGCACTGCAGATGCTGTGCATCGTGGCACACGCCAACGGCGACCCGGTGTGGCCCGGCAAAGCCTACCAGCGCTTCAAGGACGCCAGCAACATGACCGACCGCTTCAACGCCCTGCAGGCATTGGTCGTGAGTGGGCACCCGTTGGCGCAAGACGCTTTGCAGCGCTTGCACACCCAGTACCAGCGTGACGATCTGGTGCTCGACAAGTGGTTTGCCCTGCAAGCGGGTGCCCCTGATCGCGGCGGCAACATCCTGCCGCTGGTTCGTCAACTCACCCAGCACCCCGACTTCCACCTGCGCAATCCGAACCGGGCGCGCAGCGTCATCAGCACCTACTGCCACGCCAACCCCGGTGCCTTCCACCGGGCCGATGCGGCGGGCTATGTGTTCTGGAGCGAACGGGTGCTCGAGATCAACGCCTTCAACCCGCAGGTCGCCGCCCGGCTGGCGCGTGCGCTCGACCGCTGGAAGAAGCTGGCCGAACCCTACCGCAGCGCCGCCCGCGAAGCGATCAGCCGCGTGGCCGCCCACGACGCCCTGAGCAACGACGTGCGCGAGGTGGTCACCCGCGCACTGGCCGACTAAACAGCAAGGAAGCAGCATGAATCCTCGCCCCTCCCTCACCCGCTATCTGGTCGAGCAACAGCGTGTCCACGGTTGCATCCCGCCCGAACTGCGGCTGCTCATCGAAGTGGTGGCCCGTGCCTGCAAGCGCATCGCCATCAGCGTCAACAAAGGGGCGCTGGGTGAAGTGCTGGGCAGCGCGGGCAGCGAAAACGTACAAGGCGAAGTCCAGAAAAAGCTCGACCTCATCGCCAACGACGTGTTGATCGACGCCAACGAATGGGGTGGCCACCTGGCCGCCATGGCGTCCGAGGAAATGGAAGGCATCTACGTGGTGCCCAACCGCTACCCGCAAGGCGAGTACCTGCTGCTGTTCGACCCGCTCGACGGCTCCAGCAACATCGACGTGAACGTGAGTATCGGCACCATTTTTTCGGTGCTGCGCCGCCGCAACGAAAACCCGGACCTGGTGGACCCAGTGTGCGCCAGCGATTTTCTGCAACCCGGTCATCAGCAAGTGGCTGCGGGCTACTGCGTCTATGGCCCGCAGACGGTGCTGGTGCTCACCGTGGGCAACGGCGTGGCCATGTTCACGCTCGACCGCGAACAAGGCTCTTGGGCACTGACCCAGGAAAACGTGCAGATTCCGTCCGACACCAAGGAATTCGCCATCAACATGAGTAACATGCGCCATTGGGACGCCCCGGTCAAGCGCTATGTCGATGAATGCCTGGCGGGCAAGGAAGGCCCACGCGGCAAAGACTTCAACATGCGCTGGATCGCCTCCATGGTGGCCGACGTGCATCGCATCCTGACCCGCGGCGGCATCTTCCTCTACCCCTGGGACAAGCGCGAGCCAAACAAGCCCGGCAAGCTGCGCCTGATGTACGAAGCCAACCCGATGGGCTGGCTGGTGGAACAGGCTGGCGGGGCCGCGACCAACGGCCGCCGCCGCATCCTCGACATTCAACCCGAGGAACTGCACGAACGTGTCAGCGTGATTCTGGGCTCCAAGCATGAGGTGGAGCGCGTCACGTCCTACCACATGGAGGCCTGAAGGCCTGACACCCAAATGGCGCTCACAAAATGGCGCTCTGACTGAGGCCACGCTATAATCAAAAGCTATGCTGCTGGGCAGCAGCCTGTCAAGCGCCGGAATAGCTCAGTCGGTAGAGCAGCTCATTCGTAATGAGAAGGTCGGGGGTTCGATTCCTCTTTCCGGCACCACGTTCGTTAAGCCCACGGCGGGTCAGTGATCAAAACCTCTTTGCCTCTGTCTGGTGTTGATCCCGCACCGGCCAGCGTCACGGCGCTGGCCGAATCCTTGGCGCGGCCTGCTGCGCCGGGTCATTTCGACGAACTGCGTCGCAACGGCCAAACCGAACAAGGACTGGCCCCGCATTGGCAGCAGTTTTTCGACCACCTAGGCTTTGACGGCTTCGGCGATCTGAACCGGCGTCGCCAGAGCCTGGAGCAGCAACTGCGCGACAACGGCGTGACCTACAACGTCTATGCCGACCAGCACAGCCAGCAAAGACCTTGGTCGCTCGACCTCTTCCCGATGATCCTGACCCCGGCAGACTGGTCAGCCATCGAAGCGGGCGTCCTGCAGCGCACGCGGCTGCTCGACCGGATGTTGGCCGACATCTACGGGCCTCAGCACCTGCTGCGCCAAGGGCTGCTGCCCCCGGCGCTGATTCAAGGGCAGCCGGGCTACCTGCGCCCGCTGGTCGGCCTGACGCCGCCCGGCGACACCTGGCTGCACATCGCGGCCTTTGACCTCGCACGCGGCCCCGACGGCCAATGGTGGATCGTTTCCCACCGCACACAGGCCCCTTCCGGGCTGGGCTACCTGCTGGAAAACCGGATTGCCATTGCCCGCCAGTTCCCCAAGGCCTTCAGCGAGATGCGGGTACAGCGTCTGGCGGCCAGCTACCAAGGGTTGATGCAAGGCCTGAGCCGCCTGTCGCCCCGGGGCCGGGATGCACGCATCGCCCTGCTCACGCCCGGCCCATACAACGAAACCTATTTTGAGCACGCCTACCTGGCTCGTTACCTGGGCCTGAATCTGGTCGAAGGCAACGACCTGACCGTGCGCGACCAGCGGGTGTTTCTCAAGACCCTCAACGGGCTGGAGCCGGTCGATGTGCTCATCAAACGGCTCGACGACGAATGGCTGGACCCGCTGGAACTGCGCAGCGATTCGGCGCTCGGCGTCCCGGGGCTGATGCAGGCCGTGCGCGCCGGACACGTGGTGCTGGCCAATACGCCCGGCTCTGGCCCACTGGAATCGAGTGCCTTGCTGGGTTTTCTGCCTGCCGTCAGTCTCGCCTTGCTGGGCGAGCCACTGGCCCTGCCGTCTCTGGCCACCTGGTGGTGTGGCGAGGCCGCCAGCATGCACCGCGGCCTGCCGCTGCTGGAGCACAGCGTCATCAAAAGCACCTGGCTCAACCGCGACAGCGCCGCCGTGATCGGCCCGAGCCTGGCTCCTGCGGCAGTGGATCAATGGCGTCGGCGCATCGCGCACCAGCCCGACGACTACACCCTACAAGCCTACCTGGCGCTGTCGCAACAGCCCACCTGGCGCGGCAACGGCATGGCACCGCGTGCCGCCATGCTGAGGGTGTTTGCGCTCGCAGACGGCCCGCAATCCTGGCGTGTGCTGCCCGGTGGCATGGTGCGCCTGGCCCCGCGTGGGGAGCAAATGGCGTCCATGCAAACGGGCGGCAGCAGCGCCGACTGCTGGGTCTTGACCGACGGGGAGGTCGATCAAACCAGCCTGCTGACCAGCGCACCCAGCACCTTGAGCATGGCACTGCAAAAGCGCGTCGTCAGCAGCCGGTCGGCAGAAAACCTGTTCTGGCTGGGCCGCTACAGCGAACGCGCCGAAAACAGCCTACGCCTGGCCCGCACCGCCTTGCGCTGCCTGCAAGGGGAAGACGCAGCCAGCCCCGAATTGCTGCAATGGTTGTCGGTGTGCGCCAAGACCAACGGCCTGGTGCTGCCCTCGGTACCCGACGCCCACCTGTCGCCGCGCGTGTTCGAGCGCTCACTGGTGGCGATGCTGGGGGCCGACGCCGACGCCCCGAGCGTGGGCTACAACCTGCGCGCCCTGCGCTTGGCTGCCAACAACGTCCGCGAGCGCTTGTCGCACGAACAACGCAACCTGATCGAACGCGCCGACACCGCATTCGCCACCCAGATCGCAGCCTTGAGCCAAGAAGACGAACTGGCCTCCCAGGAAGCGCTGGAAGTGCTGGAGGAAACCAGCCAACTCCTGTCGGCCATCACCGGGGCGCAGACCGACCGCATGATGCGTGACGACGGCTGGCGCATGCTCAGCATCGGGCGTCACATCGAACGGCTGGCCACCTTGTCGAACGCGCTCGCCGCCGGGCTGCAAAGCGGCGCTGCATTCGAGAGCGGTGGCTTCGAAGCCCTGCTGGCTTTTTTCGACAGCACCATCACCTTCCACGCCCAGTACCCGCAGCGGCGCGACCTCGTCGCCCTGCTCGATTTGCTGGTCATCCAGCGCGACAACCCCCGCTCGCTGACCTGGGTCCTGGCCACCCTGCGCTCCCGGCTCAGACAACTGCCTGCCGTGCCCACCAGCGACACCGATCGCCTGCTCGCTGGCCTGCCCGACCCGCAACACTGGGACCTGATAGCCCTGAGCGGCGCACAGTCAGGCCCGGCCGGGCAGCACAGCGCCTATCTGGCTCTGCTGCAAATGCTGCAGTCGTGTACCCAGTCTGCGCACGATTTGTCGGACCGGCTGGGGCATGACTACTTCAGCCATGCCGACCGCGTCAACCGCAGCTTTCTGCTCTGACCATGCTGTTGCGCATCCTGCATCACACCCGTTACACCTACCAAGCCCCGGTGGTGGTGGCGCAGCACCTGGCCCATCTGCGCCCGCTGGACCTGCCCAGCCAGACCTTACTCCAGCACCAGTTGGACATACGGCCCGCACCCGCCCTGCAGCAGACCAGCCGCGACGCTCTGGGCAATTGGCGAACTTTTTTCTCGCTCCAAAGCCCGCATGACACGCTCGATGTCAGCGCCAGCAGCCTGGTGCAAACCCGGCGCGGCCAGGAACTTACCGACAGCCCGCCTTGGGAGGCCGTGCGTGAGCGCTTGCAATACCGTGCCCATGCCCCTTACGAAGCCGCGGCCGAATTCGTCTTCCCATCGCCCTACATTGCCCGCCATGAGGCGTTTTCCAACTACGCCCGAACGGCATTCGCACCGGGCCGACCCTGGCTCGATGCCTGCTGCGACCTGATGGCGCAAATACACGCCGACTTCGAATACCAGCCCGCCAGCACCGGAGTGAACACCCCGGCCTTGCAAGCACTGGCGCTGCGCCAGGGCGTATGCCAGGATTTTGCCCACATCATGATTGCCTGTCTGCGCAGCTTGGGGCTGCCAGCACGCTATGTCAGCGGCTATCTGCTGACCCAGCCCCCGCCGGGCCAGCCACGGCTGGTAGGCAGCGATGCGTCACACGCCTGGGTATCCGTGCCTCATGGTACGCACTGGATAGACTTTGACCCGACCAACAACCGTTGCGGCGTCGGCTGCGCGGGCGAAGACTATGTGACGCTGGCCCTGGGGCGCGACTTTGGCGACGTTTCCCCCCTGCGCGGTGTGATCCAGGGCGGGGGGGCGCACACGCTGGCAGTGGCAGTGACCGTGGCAGCCGACACCGAATCGACCGATTGTGTAACCCCAACCCGGAGATCTGCATGACTGTTTATCACACCCTGAAGTCCCTCGGCATCGAACTGCCCCCGGTGGCCGTGCCTGCGGCGGCTTATGTGCCTTTTGTCCGAAGCGGCCAACTGCTGTTCTTGAGCGGGCACATTGCCAAGCAGGGGGGAAAGCCTTGGGTGGGCCAGGTGGGCCTGACCATGAACACCGACGAGGCCAAAGCGGCTGCTCGTTCGGTGGCGATCGACCTGCTGGGCACCTTGCACGCCGCCTGCGTGGCCGCCGACACCGACCTCGACGGCGTCAAGCGCATCGTCAAAGTGCTCAGCTTGGTCAACTCCACCAGCAGCTACACCGAACAGCACCTCGTCACCAACGGTTGCTCGGAGTTGCTCGGCCAGGTGTTCGGCCCGGTGGTGGGTGCGCACGCCCGCAGCGCCTTCGGTGTCGTGCAACTGCCACTGGGTGCCTGTGTGGAAATCGAACTCATCGCCGAACTGGCCTAAGCAGCCCGACCGGTAGCCAAGGCCCAAGCCGGGCCGCCCCAGAGCCTAGGGCCAGGCGGCCAAACCAGCGCACGGCCCCTCAGGCTGGTGGCAAGGCCAGCCCGCTTTCCTCATAGACCGTGGCAAAGTCGGTCGTCAGCTCCACGCTCATCCACGCCACGGGATCGCCCGGTGCCAGCGTGATCACCTGCCAGCCGATATCACCTTGGCGGCGATGGACTTCGATGACCGGCTCGTCTTGCCACACCAGCACGTATTCCTGCAACGTGGGCAAGGTGCGGTAAGCGAGCAGCTTTTCACGCCGGTCGGTGCCAGCGGTGGAGTCCGACAACACCTCCAGCACCAGCCGGGGCGATTCGACCAGGTAGTCACCACTGCCGACCTGCTGGTGCTGGGCATCGCAAGTCACCATCACGTCGGGGTAGTAGATGCTCTGTTTCTTGGCCACGCGCAGCTTGGCGTCGGCCATGAAGGTGCGGCACGGGCTGCCGCGCAAGTGGCTGCGCAACAGCGAAGCGATATTGAGCGTGATGATGTTGTGCCTCAGCGAAGCCCCGGACATGGCATAGATCTGCCCGGCCACGTACTCGTGGCGCATGGGGCTTCGCGCTTCCAGCTTCAGATAGCCTGCTTCATCCAGCGGCTGATAGAGGGCGGTTTTCATGGTGTGCTTGGTGTGGCCTTCGAATTTCCGGCTTGCAGCCATTATCACCAATGCCCGCTGCGGCCACAACAGCGCTGATCGACACAGCGCTGATCGACACAGCGCTGATCGCCTGCCGATCGCCTGCCGATGACCCACCGATCGCCTGCTGGCTGAGGCGGCCCGACCTCACACCAGCCGCAACACCCGTGCGGGCTTGAAGCCAAAGCTGGCGTCCTTGCCTTTGCGCCCGCGAGCGGCACGGGCGTTGTTCAGGCTGCGGATTTCCAGCGTTTCGTCGCGCAGCTTGCCGCCTCGGCCTACGCCTTCGATGCGCACGCTGCGGGTGTAGGCCGCCGCGCCGACCAGCGTGTCGGTGCGGTCGAGTTGCAGCAGCATCAGGCCGCGCCCGCCCTTGGGCAGCGGCTTCAACTCGCTCAGCTCAAAGGTCAGGATGCGGCCCGCAGCAGACACACAGCACACATGGGTCGCGGCTGCCAGCGCGGCTTCGGCTTGCCCCCCAAGGGCTGCGCTGGGCGGCGCGATCACCCCCCCTTCCTGCCCGCCCAAGCGAACCACCATGCCGCCACTGACCAGCGCCGGGGCAGACAAGGCTTCACCCTCGTTCAAGCTGACAAAGGCTTTACCCGCCTTCTGGCGGCTCAGCATGTCATCCACGCTGGCCAGAAAGCCGTAGCCCGCCGAGCCACTCAGCAGCAGGGTGGCCCCCGCAGCACCCGCAAAGTAATGCACCGGTTGGGTGCCCGCTTCGAGGTCGATCAGTGTCGTGACGGGCTGGCCGTCGCCGCGTGCGCCGGGCAGGCTGGCCACGGGCACGCTGTACACCCGCCCCTTGCTGCCGAACACGATCAGCGTGTCCACCGTGCGGCATTCAAAAGTGCCATACAACCCATCACCGGCCTTGAAGGCAAAGCCACCAGCGTCGTGCCCATGACCGCTGCGGGCGCGTACCCAGCCCTTGCTGGACACCACCACCGTCACCGGCTCATCGACTACCTTGATCTCGGCCACCGCCTTTTTCTCGGCCTGAATCAGGGTCCGGCGCTGGTCGCCAAAGGTCTTGGCGTCGGCCTCGATTTCTTTCGTCATCAGGCGGCGCAGGCTGTTGGGGTGGGCCAGAATGTCCTCCAGCCTGCCTTGCTCGTGGCGCAAATCCTTCAATTCCTGCTCGATCTTGATCGCTTCCAGCCGCGCCAGTTGGCGCAAGCGGATGTCCAGAATGTCCTCGGCCTGCCGCTCGCTCAAGTGGAAACGCGCCATCAGCGCGGCCTTGGGCTCGTCGCTGGCTCGGATGATGGCAATCACCGCGTCGATGTTGAGCAGCACGATCTGCCGCCCTTCGAGGATGTGGATGCGCTCCAGCACCTTGCTCAGCCGGTGCTGCGAACGGCGGGTGATGGTGGTCTGGCGAAAGGCGATCCATTCCTCCAGCATCTGGCGCAGGGTCTTGGGCACGGGCTTGCCGTCCAGGCCCACCATGGTCAGGTTGATGGGCGCGGATGTTTCCAGGCTGGTGTGCGCCAGCAAGGCCGTGATGAGTTCGGCTTGCTCGATGCGGCTGCTCTTGGGCTCGAACACGAGGCGCACCGGCGCGTCTTTGCTGGACTCGTCGCGCACTCCGTCGAGCACGGCCAGCAAGCTGGCCTTGAGTTGCGTCTGCTCCTGCGTCAGGGCCTTTTTGCCCGCCTTCACCTTGGGGTTGGTGAGTTCCTCGAGTTCTTCCAGCACTTTCTGGCTGCTGACGTTGGGGGGCAGTTCGGTCACCACCAATTGCCACTGGCCGCGCGCCAAGTCTTCGATCTTCCAGCGGGCGCGCACCTTCAGGCTGCCGCGGCCGGTGCGGTAAGCGTCGGCCATGTCGGCCGCCGGGCTGATGATCTGCCCGCCGCCGGGGTAGTCCGGCCCGGGCAGCAGGGCCAACAGATCATCGTCGGTCAGCTTCGGGTTTTTGAGCAAGGCCACGCAGGCATCGGCCACCTCACACAGGTTGTGGCTGGGCATTTCGGTGGCCATGCCGACGGCAATGCCGCTGGCCCCATTCAACAGGGCAAACGGCAGGCGGGCCGGTAATTGCCGCGGCTCTTCGGTGGACCCGTCGTAATTGGGCACGAAGTCCACCGTGCCCTGGTCGATTTCGTCCAGCAGCAAGGTGGAAATGCGGGTCAGCCGCGCTTCGGTGTAGCGCATGGCGGCGGCACCGTCGCCGTCGCGGCTGCCAAAGTTGCCCTGCCCATCGATCAGCGGGTAGCGCAGTGCGAAGTCTTGTGCCATGCGCACCAGCGCGTCGTAGGCGGCGCTGTCGCCATGCGGGTGGAAGCGGCCCAGCACGTCGCCCACCACGCGGGCGCTTTTCACCGGCTTGGCCGGGGTGTTGCTGCTGGGGCCGCTGTAGCCCAAGCCCATGCGCTGCATGGCATACAGAATGCGCCGCTGCACCGGCTTCTGGCCATCGCACACATCAGGCAACGCGCGGCCCTTGACCACACTCAGGGCGTATTCCAGGTAGGCACGCTGGGCGTAGGCGGCCAGGCTGTCGGGGTCGCCTGCAGAGCTGATTTTTTCGTTCAAGGTCAACACATCCGTCATTTTTCGGTTTCCACAGGGGCCAGCATGCTCATCACCAGCCGGATCATTGTTTCTTTTTGAGCAGGGTCGGACTCTGCCACCAGCAACGCCAGCGCAGCCAAGCCTATGTCATTGATCACAGGAATGCCTTGCGCATCCAGCAAGCGCCCATTTCGGTTCAAGAAATCCACAAACAGGAACGCACCACTGCGCTTATTTCCGTCAGCAAACGGGGATTCTTGATCACAAAATCAAGCAGATGCGCTGCCTTGGCCTCCACGCCAGGGTAAGCAGGTTCGCCAAAAACGGTCTGATCCAGATTGCCCAGCACCACCCATCAAATCAAAGCTCACGCCTTATTGTCCATGAGTGCCAAGCTTAAACTGCAAACCATGCCACACCTACTCGGACATGAGCATCAAGCCATCTTTCATCCATATCCCCAATGGGTTGAGCATTTGCTGGCATCATGGAACCTTTCAACCGGAGACGTTTTCATGTTCAGTCACATCATGCTGGGTTCTAACGACATAGACAGATCCAAGCGCTTTTACGACGCCGTGCTGGGCGTCCTCGGTGCCGGCGAAGGCGTGCGCAACACCTCGGGCACGGGCCATGTGCGGCTGTTCTACCGCCACGATGGCGCCACTTTCTCGGTCACTCAGCCGCTCAACCATGAGCCCGCAACCTGCGGCAACGGCAGCACCATCGGGTTCAAGTGCCAGACCGAAGAACAGGTCAGGCTGTTCCACGATACGGCTGTGGCCCACGGTGGCACTTCGATCGAATCGCCGCCGGGCCCCCGGCAAGGGCCTGCGGGGACGCTGTACCTGGCCTACGTTCGCGACCCGGACGGCCACAAGCTCTGCGCACTGTATCGACCCAAATAGTCGCCCCCAAATAATCGACCTCCATCACCATGCGCCTGCTCCTCGCCATCTTGCTGCCCTGGCTGCAGTTTTTCACCATCGGCAGGCCATTTGCGGGCATCATCTGCCTGATTCTGCAAATCACCCTCATCGGCTGGATACCCGCTGCCCTGTGGTCGGTCTATGCGCTGAGCCAGTACAAAACCGACCAGAAGATTCGGCAGGCGCTGGGTCGTAAGCCCTGACCCCGCCCCTGCCATGAACTACGCCCTGCTGGCCGACCTGGTGCTGATGCTGCACTTGGGGGTGGTCGTCTTTGTGGTGCTCGGGCTACCAGCCATCTTGATCGGCAATGGGCGCGGTTGGGGCTGGGTCAACCGGCTGGGCTGGCGCACCCTGCACCTGTGTGCCATCGGCGTGGTTGCCTTGCAGGCCTGGCTGGGGCGCTATTGCCCCCTGACTTACCTCGAAATCTGGCTGCGTCAACAGGCGGGCCAAACGATCTACCAGACCAGCTTCGTGCAGCACTGGGTGGAGTGGCTGATTTATTACCAAGCCCCTTTGTGGGTGTTTGCACTTTTGTACACCGCTTACGGTTTGCTGGTCGCTTGGGCCTGGTGGCGCTATCCGCCCCGGCGTCGCCGGGCGACGCGCTGACCCGCTGCGGCCGCTCGAGGGCTGCACTCGCACGCACGTCAGATATCGACCTCCACCGCGTCGCCGTGGCGCTCGAGCAGTTCGCGCCGGGCGGCGGCTTCGCCTTTGCCCATGAGCGCGGTGATGTGGGCCTCGGTGGTGGCAAAGTCCAGCCCCCCCAGTTGCACCGGTAGCAAGCGGCGCGTGTCGGGGTTGAGGGTAGTGTCCCACAGTTGCTCGGCGTTCATCTCGCCCAAGCCCTTGAAGCGGCTGATCTGGCATTTTTCGCGCGGCACGCCGTCCTTGGCACATTTGTCCAGCATGGCGGCGAGTTCGCCTTCGTCCAGCGCATAGGCTTTGCTGGCGGGCTTTTTGCCCCGCGCCGGTACGTCCAGCCGGTACAGCGGCGGGCGGGCCACATAGACATGCCCGGCCTCGATGAGCTTGGGAAAGTGACGAAAAAACAGCGTCAGCAGCAGCACCTGGATGTGTGAGCCGTCCACGTCGGCGTCGCTCAGGATGCACACCTTGCCATAACGCAGACCGCCGAGGTCAGGCGTGTCGTGGGGGCCGTGCGGGTCCACCCCGATGGCCACCGATATGTCGTGTATCTCGTTGTTGGCAAACAGGCGGTCGCGCTCGACCTCCCAGGTGTTGAGCACCTTGCCACGCAAGGGCAGAATGGCCTGACATTCCTTGTCGCGGCCCATTTTGGCACTGCCCCCGGCCGAGTCGCCCTCCACCAGGAACAGCTCGTTGTGGTTGAGGTCGCGGCTTTCGCAGTCGGTCAGTTTGCCCGGCAACACGGCCACGCCGCTGCCCTTGCGTTTTTCCACCTTCTGGCCTGCCTTCTGGCGGCTTTGCGCGGCCTTGATGGCGAGTTCCGCCAGCCTTTTGCCGTAGTCCAGATGCTGGTTGAGCCACAACTCCAGCGTCGGGCGCACGAAGTGGCTGACCAGCCGTACGGCATCGCGCGAGTTCAGCCGCTCCTTGATCTGGCCTTGGAACTGGGGGTCGAGCACCTTGGCGGAAAGCACATAGCTGGCGCGGGCAAACACGTCCTCGGGCAGCAGCTTCACCCCCTTGGGCAGCAGGGCGTGCAATTCGATGAAGCCCTTGACCGCCTGAAACAGGCCGTCGCGCAGCCCGCTGTCGTGGGTGCCGCCCGCGCTGGTGGGAATCAGGTTGACGTAACTCTCCCGAACCGGTGCGCCGTCTTCGGTGAAGGCCACCGCCCAGGCCGCGCCCTCGCCGTCGGCAAAGCTGTCGTGCCCTGCATCCGCATAGCCTGCGCCTTCGAACAGCGGAATCACCGGCTCGCCGCCGAGCGCCTGTTGCAGGTAGTCGCGCAGACCGCCCTTGTATTGCCAGGTCTGCGTGTCGCGGGTCTTTTCGTGGGTCAGGCTGACGGTCACGCCCGGCATCAGCACGGCCTTGCTGCGCAGCAGATGCGCCAACTCGCCCAGCGGCAGCGTCGCCGACTCGAAGTATCTGGCATCGGGCCAGACCCGTACCGTGGTGCCTTGTTTGCGGTCGCCCTCGACCGCTCGGTGCCGGGTCAAGGGCTCGACCACATCGCCGCCAGCGAAGGCGATGCGTGCCACATGGCCCTCACGGTGGCTGGATACTTCCAGCCGGGTGGCCAAGGCGTTGGTCACGCTCACCCCCACGCCATGCAGCCCGCCTGAGAAGCTGTAGGCCCCGCCCTTGCCCTTGTCGAACTTGCCGCCCGCGTGCAAGCGCGTGAAAACCAGTTCCAGCACGGGGGCGTTCTCTTGCGGGTGCAGGCCATGCGGTATGCCGCGGCCGTCGTCCTCGACGCTGACCGAACCGTCGGTGTGCAGCACCACCTTGATCTTTTTGCCGTGGCCTGCCAGGGCTTCGTCGGCGGCGTTGTCCAGCACTTCTTGCACGATGTGCAAGGGGTTGTCGGTGCGGGTGTACATGCCCGGGCGCTGCTGCACCGGCTCCAGGCCTTTGAGCACACGAATGGATCCCTCGGCATAAGCCGGGGCCTGTGGTGTAAGGGGGCGATCCGTCATGGAGCACGATTGTAGAGAGCCACCATCGGGCGCAGGGCTCTGGTGCTGCTGATGCTCGCGCTGGCTCTGGCTCTGGCTCTGGCTCTGGCTCTGGTGCTGATGCTGATGCTGATGCTGATGCTGATGCTGATGCTGGCTCTGGTGTCGGGCGGTGCTGCGCCGAGCCGACGCGACCGGCCCAAATGGGTTAGCATGCACAGATGCCGTCTGCCCCACATCCATCCCCCGTTCCCCGGCGACTTTCTGCTTTCCAGGTACTGCTCTGCGGTGGGGCCATCGTCACCCTGTCGATGGGCATACGGCACGGCTTCGGGCTGTGGCTGTTGCCCATCACCCAAGAACAGGGCTGGACGCGCGAAACCTTTTCCTTTGCGATTGCCATCCAGAACCTGTCGTGGGGGGTTTTCGGGATTTTTGCCGGCATGTTGGCCGACCGGTTTGGCGGCTTCCGCGTACTTGTGGTGGGGGCGCTGCTGTACGCCTTGGGCCTCGTTGGCATGGCCTGGTCCAGCACCACCCTGACGTTTGCCCTGACCACCGGCGTGCTGATCGGCGCGGCCCAGGCGGGCACCACGTATGCCGTGATCTACGGCATCATAGGGCGGCAGATTCCGGCTGAGCGGCGCTCGTGGGCGATGGGCATTGCCGCCGCTGCAGGCTCGTTCGGGCAGTTCCTGATGGTGCCGATCGAGGGGTTTCTGATCATCCAGTTTGGCTGGCAGGAAGCCTTGCTCATCTTGAGTGCGGTGGCGCTGGTCATGGCACCGCTGGCGTGGGGCTTGCGCGAACCCGGCTTTGAAGCCAACGCCACCCCGGCCAAGCGCGAACAATCCATCCTGCAAGCGCTGCGGGAGGCCTTTGGCTACCGGAGTTTCCAGTTGCTCATGGCTGGCTACTTCGTGTGCGGCTTTCAGGTGGTTTTCATAGCGGTACACATGCCGAGCTACCTGAAAGACAACGGTCTGGAGCCGCACGTGGCCAGTTATGCGCTGGCCTTGATCGGGCTGTTCAACATCTTCGGCACCTACGCCGCCGGGGTGCTGGGCCAGAAGCTGCCCAAACGCAAAATCCTGTCCTTCATCTACCTCACCCGCTCGCTAGCGATCAGCCTGTTTCTGCTCGCCCCGCTGACGCCCTGGACGGTCTATCTATTCTCCAGCGCCATGGGTTTGCTCTGGCTGTCCACCGTGCCACCGACCAATGCCATCGTGGCTCAGGTGTTCGGGGTGGCTCACCTGTCCATGCTGGGCGGGTTCGTGTTCTTCAGCCATCAGATTGGCAGCTTCATGGGCGTGTGGCTGGGTGGCCTGCTGTACGACCTCACGGGCAACTACCACATCGTCTGGGTGATCGCGATTGCGCTCGGACTGTTGGCCGCCGTGGTGAACTGGCCGATCCGGGAGCACCCGATCCAGCGCGGCCCGCAACGGGTGGCCGGGGCAGCGCCATGAAACCCGAAATAATCAAGGGTGTGCTGGGCGGGTCGGTCGCCAGCGTAGCCTTAGTGGGCATTTTCAGTCTGTACGGCCACCCTTATCTGCTGCTGAAACTGGCCGACCACCTGTGGGCCTGTTTCTGAATGAGCTTGCCCGAGACTGCCCTGAGCCCGTCCGACTGGGTCTGCCGGTGGACGCACCTGATTGCCGACGATCGCCCCGGTGGCCCAAGCGCTTTGGATCTGGCCTGCGGCTACGGGCGGCACAGCCGCTGGCTGGCGCGGCAAGGCTGCCGGGTCACGGCACTGGATCGGGATGCCGAGGCGCTGGCACTGCTGCACGATCTGGCCCCTCTGGTGCGCCCCGTCTGCGCCGATCTCGAAAACCAACCTTGGCCGCTGGACGGACAGACGTTTGACGTGGTGGTGGTGACCAACTACCTGTGGCGCCCCTTGTGGCCCCACATCTTGTCCAGCCTGGCCCCGGGCGGTTTGCTGATTTACGAGACGTTTGCCCACGGCAACGCCAGCGTCGGCAAGCCATCGCGGCCCGATTTTCTGCTCCAGCCCGGCGAATTGCTGGAACGCTGTCTGGGCTTGCACATCGTCGCCTACGAAGACGGCTTCCTCACCCAGCCCGACCGTTTTGTACAGCGGATTTGCGCCGTCCGCCCGAGCCATTCGGCAACGACCGCCTCCCCGCGCTACGGCCTGCGCTCCGGCCTGTGTGCGGCTGGTTAGAATGCGCACTTGAACCCCTTTTTTTGCTAACCTCCCCCCTATGACACCGATCACTGGCAGTATTGTGGCTCTGGTCACCCCCATGCATGAAGACGGCAGCGTGGACTACCCCAGCCTGCGCAAACTGATCGACTGGCACGTCGAAGAAGGCACCGACTGCATCGCCGTGGTTGGTACCACGGGCGAATCCCCCACCGTGACCGTCGATGAGCACTGCGAAATCATTCGCGTGGCGGTGGAGCAGGCCGCCGGACGCCGCCCCATCATGGCCGGTTGCGGTGCCAATTCGACCGCCGAAGCGATCGAGTTGGCCCGCTTTGCCAAAAAAGTGGGTGCCGACTGCCAACTGCAAGTGGTTCCCTACTACAACAAACCAACCCAGGAAGGCCAGTACCAGCACTTCAAGGCCATCGCCGAAGCCACCGGCGACCTGCCCATCGTGCTGTACAACGTGCCCGGCCGCACGGTGGCCGACATGGCCCACGACACCGTGCTGCGCCTGTCGCAAGTGGCGGGCATCGTGGGTATCAAGGAAGCCACCGGCAACATCGAACGCGCTCAGTGGCTGATCCGCGAAACGCCCGAGCGTTTTGCCGTGTACTCGGGCGACGACCCCACAGCCGTGGCCCTGATGCTGTGCG
>DBAZ01000035.1 GCA_002291945.1 Tepidimonas sp. UBA997 | reverse complement strand
ATGAATAAATCAGGGACGACTAATTGAGGCTCATACCTCATTGGACAAGATTACGCATTGACAAACCCCACAGAAAAATTCACAATGGTGAGCATATGTTCACTTTTTGGTCTTTTGGAGATTCCCATGAGCATCAAAGCCCTGATTCGCAAGCTGACCGGCAAAGGCGGTGCGCTGAACCGCGCAACCAGTGTGCGTGACGTCTGTCGCCTGAACGCCATCGCCCTGGCCAGCCGGGTTTCCGTCTGGGACCTCGACTGATCGATCTTGCAGGACTTCAAACTGCCCGATATTTGAGCAACGTCGGCCGACACCAAGGCCAACAACCGCTTAGCGACGTTGTTCGGCGGTTATCCACATGATTGCCCCCGACTCCTGGGGATACCCTCGTCACGCGCCATGATCAGCCCTCGCAAAGTTGCATTTCGTTGCGTTTCGTTTGGCTCACCGTAACCAGCCGGCAGCGGGACTTGAACACCCCTGGTATGCGCTCATGCTGGGCGCATAAAAAACGGGCCAGACACCGAAATGTTTAACCCGTTGATTTAGAACCGAAATTGTGGCGCGGCTGGCAGGATTCGAACCCACGACCCCTTGGTTCGTAGCCAAGTACTCTATCCAACTGAGCTACAGCCGCTTGCTGAAGCTGGAAGTATACAACGATTTGCGGGTGATTTGGACTGCACCCACTCAAAATTGAAGAGTCTGCTCGCATACAGGCCATGCCGCCCGTCAGCCGACGCGCCCGCTCGCAGAACCCGAGGCCATGACCATCGGGTTGTGGGCCAGCAGACGGTTCAACGGCCGATCAATATCGCCGCCCTCCTTGCCTTAGGCATCAAAGCCGTCCTGCACCAGTGACCAAAAGCGCTCACGCCATGACTGGCACAAGACGGCGGGCGCTTCGATGGCCACTTTGCGAATGAACCCTTGTCACCGACCCGTCACACCTGTCGCGCAGAATGTCCGTGTCAGCAAAAACATCGGGAATCGTATGGAAAAAGCCTCTGCGGTGGCCTCACTCGGCCAGTACTCCATGCTGCTGCCAGCTTGGATCAACAGCGCCCTTCAGGCCAACGATCGGCTCAAGCTCTATCTGTCTGTGCTGCAGTCGGCCGCTCAGCACGCGGCCCGGCCCGATGCCGCGCTGGTGGACTGGTCACGGGAAATCAACCACCTCGGGCTGCGCGATGCCGCGTGGCTGAAAGACATTGCTGGCAGTGCCTATTTGCAAGACCAGATGCTCATGGTGCCGGAACTGGGGCTGTGGCTGGATGCGCTGGCCGTCGATCTGAAAACCATGGCCCGGCCCTTGTGCGAAGTGGCCGAACATTGCGACAACCAACTGCTGGCCCGCCGCAATGCCTGGCTGGATCGGATCGAATCACTCAAGGACGAAGAAGGCTTGAGCCCACAGGCGCTGACTGACCTCACCCACGGCGACCGGCACCAGAGCGACAGCCTGCACCTGCTGGTGATGGACCTGCACAAGCAGCTCAATGCCATGGCGGTGACCGTGGCCACCGAAGAAGTCGATGGTGCCCACGCCTGGCAGATCACCGACGATGACAGGCCGCGCATACGCGCCTTCATGCGCGGACTGGCCCGGACGGCACCGCTGAAGTTCAATCACCCCGGGCTGGATACCGCCGCCACCCGTGCCGGTGAACGGTTGCTGATCCAGAATGACATCGGCACCAATGACGCCCATGTGCTGGTGATGGAAGTCGAAGCGCTGACCATCCGCCTAACCTACTCCGACCTGCACGCTCCCCGGTTTGCGTTTTTCACCCGAATGCTGCAGACGCATGGTTTCGAGTGGAAGGTGTTCGAACCCAGAACCACCGAGGGCCTGAATCAGGGCCAGCCGTACCACGTAGGCCATGCGGCTTACACGGCCACCGACGAAGAACGCCTACACAACGCGCTGGCCTTTGCGGCATCGCGCATCGTTTTTGTGATCGACTGGAACCGGGCACGCAAGCGCTTGCAGAAATTCGTCAGCAAGTCGGTGGCACTGGACGTGCTGGCGCAGGCCGCTGATCAGGAGTTCGGGCACATGGCCTGGCTACTGGCAGGCGGGGAGCAACTGATCTATGAAGCCATGCAAGCCGTTGACGGCGAGGCATTCCGCATCGGTGACAGGCTCGACCAAGTGCTGGGAGAGGCCGCCACCCGCCAGTTTCTGCTGGGTCTGCTGCGCATGGCCAGCGTCAAGCTGCGTGAGCAGCAACCGGTGGCCCTGATTGCCGATGAGGCACGCCTGCTGCTTTCCAGGGCGTTGCGCTGGCGCGCCTTCGAATACGATCTGCTGGCCGAACATGCGGCCTACTGTCATGCCTTGGCCACCGGGCTGGCCGATGCCATCGACACCGGCGACACCTCCGACGAGTTGTTGCAGAAGGGCAAAAACTGGGAGCGCAAAGCCGACCACCTGCTGATGGAAGCACGTCGGCGAGCCGAACGCCATACACGCTGGGAGCCCATCGTTCAACTGCTGGACCAGATGGACGACATCGCCGACGCCCTCGAAGAAGCCCTATTCATCCACCGGATGCTGCATTTGCCCCCTCTGAAGGGTCTGCCCAGCGGCGTTCGGACCGTCATGTCGGAACTGGCCGATCACACGCTGGTGGCCATGCAAGACCAGGTCAAAGCTATCGAGATTGCACGGCACCTGAGCGAACAGGCCGAACCGGCAGACACCGAGGCGTTCCTGCAGGCCCTTTGGCGCATGTTGCGCGCCGAGCGGATCTGCGACGACCTGTTGCGCAATGCCCGGATACAGATACTGCAACACCTGCACGACAGCCCCGCAGGCTACACCCTGGCGACGGAGCTCGCCGCCACCATCGAGCTCGCCACCGACAGCCTGCTGCGGGCCGGATACGTGTTGCGCAGGTTGGTGTTCAACAAGACAGGCATTTCGGCATGAAAAACGCTCCCCACTGGCCACGGCATTTTCATCTGATCGGGTCTGACCAACCCACCCATCCTCAGCAACAGACACTGGCTTGCATGGGGTCGAAGGCCTACCATTTGCAGCAGATGTCGGCCATCGGGCTGCCGGTGCCGCAGGCGCTGGTGATAGGCACGGCGTTCACCCACTGGCCCGAAGACTGCCTGCTGCCCTTGTTCAGCGTCGCCCTGCCGGCGCTGGAGGCGGCCACAGGCATGGTACTGGGCGACCCCAAATTGCCCCTGGTGGTTTCGGTGCGGTCAGGGGCCCCGGTTTCGATGCCGGGGATGATGGAGACCTTGCTCAACGTGGGGCTGTGCGACACCACGCTACCGGGCCTGCTGCGCCTCACCGGCCATCCACGTCTGGTCTGGGACGCCTACCGGCGCCTGATCGCCAACTACGGCGAAGTGGTGGCCGGGCTGCCCGGACAACTGTTTGAAGACGAAATGACCCAATTCACCGGCGGGCGGGATGATCGCAGCCTCGATTTCAGTGAGTTGCGTGAACTCAGCCAGCGCTTTTTGGCCCTGTATCGGCTGCATGCGGGCGAGCCGTTCCCGCAAGACGTGAGGGAGCAGCTATCGGGTGCCGTCAAAGCCGTGTATGCCTCGTGGCATCTGCCCAAGGCAGCGAGCTACCGGCAGTCGCACGGGATCGACGAGGCCATCGGCACCGCCGTGACCATCCAGCGCATGGTGTTTGGGAATGCCGGCGGGCATTCGGGCTCGGGGGTGGGTTTCACACGCCATCCGACCGATGGAACACCGGGACTTTGGGTCGATTTTCTGGTCAACGCACAAGGTGAGGACGTGGTGGCCGGTCAGCGCAATGCCCACGGACACACGGCGCTGGCACAGGCTGCACCGGAAGCCTGGAGCCAGTTGCAAAGCGCCGCGCAACAACTCGAGACCACGTTCGCCGACATGCAGGACTTCGAATTCACCATCCAAGACGGTGCGCTTTTCCTGCTGCAAACCCGCTCCGGCAAGCGCACGCCGGTGGCCACCGCCCGGATTGCCCTCGACATGCTCGACGAAGGCCTGATCAGCGCCGAAACTGCCTGGGAGCGCACCGCCCAGCTTCGGGACGAAGACCTTGCAACGGAGCAGTTGGTGCTTGCTGGCCATGATGCCACGGTAGAACCAACCGCCGCTCAGGGGGTGGCCGAAGCGGTTGTGGCCTGTGGCGGGGTGGCCAGTGGCGAAGTGGCGCTCGACCTCGATCGGGTGAGGGAACGCAGCCAAGCGGGGGTGCCGGTGGTGCTGGTGCGCCAGGACGCCAATACGAGCGACATCGCCGCGCTGGAATCTGCAACCGGCCTGCTGACCCACCGCGGCGCTCGCACCTCGCATGCGGCGGTGGTGGCCCGGCAGTTGAACAAGGTCTGCCTGGTCGGGTGCAGCACCCTGCACATTGACGAAACACAGCGGCGCATCCAGTTGGGCGATCACTCGTTGGCCGAAGGCGACTGGATCACCCTCGACGGCCATAGCGGTAGAGTGTTGGTCGGCAAGGCAGCGACACTCAAGGTGACTGACGAAGCACTGCTCCAGCGACTCAACGAACTCCGACTGCAAAAGGCACACACATGAACCGTCTTGATGATTTTGTCGACAACCACACGTTTGATGAACTGCAGATCGGCCAGAGCGCCCGCCTGCTGCGCACGCTCACGCCGCAGGACATCCAGGCATTTGCCGCTGTCTCTGGCGACACCAACCCGGCGCACCTCAACCCCGCCTACGCCAACGAGACGCTGTTTCACGGGGTCGTCGGTCACGGCATGTGGAGCGGTGCCCTGATTTCCGCCCTGCTGGGTACGCAGTTTCCGGGCACCGGAACGATCTACCTGGATCAGGCGCTGCACTTCTCGCATCCGGTGCGCATAGGCGACACCCTCACCGTCAGTGCAACCGTGATCGCGAAGGACGAAAAAAGAAAGATCGTCGAACTGGCGTGCGAAGCGGTGAACCAGAACGATGTACGGGTCGTCAGTGGGGTGGCCCGGGTGCTGGCCCCGCCGCACAAGGTGCGCATGCCGCGGGCCATCGTGCCACAAATCCAGGTGTTCGACCCCGAAGCCCGCTTCCAGGCTTTGCTGGCCCTGGTGCATGGCATGCCTGCCGTGCGCTGTGCCGTGGTTCACCCGTGCGACGAAGGCTCGCTCAAAGGCGCGATGGATGCGGCTCGCCTCGGGCTGCTCGACCCCGTCCTGATCGGGCCCCAAGCACGCATCCGCGCCATTGCCGACGCCTCCGGCATCGATCTCGATGGCTTGGACATTCTGGACACGCCGCACAGCCATGCAGCCGCCGACCTGGCCGCCGCGATGGCGGCCTCGGGACAAGTGGAAACGCTGATGAAAGGCAGCCTGCACACCGACGAGTTGATACACGCCGTGCTCAGCCGCAAGGAACTGCGAACCGGTCGGCGTATGTCGCATGTATTCCGCTTCGATGTACCGCTCTACAGCAAACCCCTGCTGATCACCGACGCCGCCCTCAACATCCGCCCCACGCTCGAAGAAAAGGTGGACATCGTGCAAAACGCCATCGACTTTGCCCAGATGCTGGGTGTGCAAACCCCTCGGGTGGCGCTACTGGCCGCGCTGGAAAACGTCAAATCCAACATGCCTTCCACGCTGGACGCGGCGGCACTTTGCAAGATGGCCGACCGGGGCCAGATTCGTGGCGGGCTGCTCGATGGCCCGCTGGCTTTTGACAACGCCATCTCGGCCGAGGCGGCGGCCATCAAGCAGATCGACTCGCCGGTGGCCGGGCAAGCCGACATTCTGGCCGTGCCAGACCTGGAAAGCGGCAACATGCTGGCCAAACAACTGGAGTATCTGGCTGGCGCAACCGGCTCCGGCATCGTGCTGGGTGCCCGCGTGCCGATCGCCCTGACCAGCCGGGCCGATGGCCCTCGGGCCCGGGTCTCCTCAGCGCTGCTGACGCAGTTGGTCGCGCATCAAAACCGGCAGAAACACGTCGTCACCACCTGATCAGGCCATGTTGTGCAGACCGGCATCGACGTAGATCACGTCGCCGGTCATGCCCGATGCGCCCCCGCCGACCAGAAAGGCCACCGTACGCCCGACCTCGGCAATGTCCACCAGCCGATGCCCTGGGGCACGCGAGACGGCCATGTCGATCAGTTCGTCGAAGTGGGCTATCCCCGAAGCCGCCCGGGTGCGCAGCGGGCCGGGCGAGACGGCAAAGACGCGGATGTCCCGTTCGCTCAACTCCTTGGCCATGTAGCGCACGCAAGACTGCAGCGCGGCTTTGACCGGCCCCATCATGTTGTAGTTGTTCACCACCTTGTCTGCCCCGTAGTAGCTCATGGTGATCATGGCTCCGCCGGGGTTCATGAGCGGTTCGGCATGGTGCGCCATGTCGATGAAAGAGTGGCAGGACACCTGCATGGCAAGCTGGAAGCCCGCCTGCGAACAGTCCAGAAT
Source organism: Tepidimonas sp. UBA997 (assembly GCA_002291945.1). Taxonomy (GTDB): domain Bacteria; phylum Pseudomonadota; class Gammaproteobacteria; order Burkholderiales; family Burkholderiaceae_C; genus UBA997. The sequence continues at coordinate 2,900 of DBAZ01000035.1, read as the reverse complement.
GCGGCCATGGAGATCGTCGCGCGGTGCATAGGCTATCGAGTGAATCACGAAATCCAGATTGCCCCAAGTTTCGGCGATGGTGTCGAACACGCCTTTCATCTGTCCGGCTTGGGTCACGTCGAGCGGCAAAACCAGTCGGGCATCGATCTGGCGGGCCAGCGCCTCGACATGCGGCTTGGCCTTGTCGTTGAGGTAGGTCAGCCCGATGTCGGCACCGAAGGCGCGCAACTTGGCCGCGCAGCCAAAGGCGATGCTGTCGCCATTGGCCACGCCCACCACCAGGCCACGTTTGCCTTTGAGCATGTCACCGATGCGGGCGTTTTCGTCCCAGACTTTGGGCAGCGGGTCGATCGAATGGGGGTCAATGAACATGGCGTTTCCTCCTGGTAAATGGCATCCTCGAAACTCAAAGGCCGAGCAGACGGCAGGCATGCTCGGCCAGCATCCTCTCCTCGTCGGTCGGGATCACGAGCACACGCACCCTCGAAGCTGGCGCTGAAATGACCGGGGCGTGTTGCGTATTGGCACGGGCGTCCCACTCGATGCCCAGCCAGTCCATGCCAGCCAAGATCATGGCCCGCACCTCGGCCGAGTTTTCGCCTATGCCTGCCGTGAAAACCAGTCCGTCCATGCCTTCGAGACACGCCGCTAGGCCACCGATCTCGCGGCGGCACCGGTAGGCAAAATAATCGAGTGCCTCGCGGGCATGGGGGTTTGCGGATGCGCTCAACTCGCGCACGTCGTGGCTCAGGCCCGACAGCCCCTTCAAGCCCGACTCGTGATAGAGCAGCTCGCGCAGAGCGGCGGCGTCCATGTGCTCATGCTCCATCAGGTAGAGCAGCACGCCCGGGTCGAGCTGGCCACACCGGGTGCCCATCGGCAGCCCGTCGAGCGCCGAAAACCCCATGGTGGAAGCCACCGAGCGGCCCTGCCGCAAGGCACACATGGAAGCCCCGTTTCCGAGGTGCGCCACCACCACCTTGCCCCCGAAAAGGTCGGCATGGTCTTGCTTGAGCCGACTGGCAATGTATTCATACGACAAGCCATGAAACCCGTAGCGGCGTATGCCCGCCTCGTAGAAGTGGCGCGGAAGGGCAAATGCATCGGCCACAAAACCGCGCTGCCGGTGAAAGGCGGTATCGAAGCAGGCCACCTGCACGGCATCGGGAAACGCCAGACGGGCGGCCTCGATGCCCGCGAGGTTGAAGGGCTGGTGCAAAGGGGCCAGCGGCACCCATTGCGCAAGGCACTCCAGCGCCGCTGCGTCTAGGCAGATGGGTGCAGCAAGGGTGGGGCCACCATGAACCACCCGATGACTCACCGCCGCCACCCGGCGGCCGTCGATGCGCTGCCTGAGCCAGTTCAGAATCGCATCTACCGCACCGTCATGACTTACCGTTCCCAGTGCCTGACTTTCCTGCGCCTGACCCTCCGGCGGCTGGCGGTTTGCAGCGGCCAACAGCTTCACCGTCAGTGCGCTGTCGCCACCTATGCGATGAACCTGCCCGCTGGCTACCAGGGTGAGGCCCGGGCTGGTTTCATACACGCCAAACTTCAACGATGAAGAACCGGCATTGAGGGTCAGCAACAAGGCGGATGAATTCATGAACGTCAAGGGTAAATCCATGGGAAGACACAAAGAACGTAAACCAACCGCATGACAGGCGCGTGAAACCGCATTTCGGTGTAAACTGTTTACATTGTTTAACTCACCAAGGAAACACCATGTCCAGCCGCAAGACAAAAGACACCGCTGACACCAAACCCAGAAAAGTGAAACTGGTGCGCGACAGTTTCTGCATGCCGAAAGACGAATACGCCCTGATCGACGGCCTCAAAGCCCGCGCCCTGACGCTGGGCAAGGCGGTCAAGAAGAGCGAGTTGCTGCGAGCCGGCGTTCTTTGGCTCAACGCCGCACAAGACCCGGACTTGCTGGCCGCGATCGGCAAAGTGGAAAGCCTCAAAACCGGCCGCCCTGCCCGCTCGGAAACGCCCCCCGAAGTGCCGACTACTGCCACCCCCCAAGCCAAGGCCAAACCAGCCCCAACGCCCACCCCCAAACCAGCGACCAAGCGCCCCGCCCGTGCAGCACGGGCAGCCCGTACGCCCGCTGAGGCCGTGGCAAGCACCTGATCGAAACCCTCTGAGCTTGGCACGGGCCGCCATCGGACGTCTGCCTGCCCGTGGCTGGGTAGGCAGGCTCCACTTGATCGGCAGATCGACCTGACGGCACAGGCCGTGCCCAGCGCTCTCTCCATGTTGTACCTGCTCATGATCCTTCCGGGCATCGTGTGCAACGTATGGTGCCGCTCTGGCGTGCCGCAGCATTCATGCCATGTTTGTGGCCTGACCGGAAATCGTCTTACATCCGTTCGCCCACGAAACAGACGACGAAACAGTGCCACCTTCTCGGCGGTGGACAATCTAGATTGCTCGGGCTCCTGTACCTCAACAGCAATGGGCTTTGGCGGCAACCGCCATTCGATTCCGTGGGATTCGAGCAGTGCGATCAGGCGGGCGTTCTCGGCTCGCAGGCCATTTACTTCCAAGGCCTGATCGACATCGGTGCAGTTCATCTCGCGCGTACCGCTGTGAAAGCCGAGTCGTCACCCAGGTGGATGAAGATGCGTCCCTGTGCCTGATCGCCCGTCACGTCCATCCAGCCACGTCCGCTCATCGGATCGTTCTCATCAGCGCCGACCAGGAGAACTCAACATGTGTCACGCCACCGATATCAGCGGCCTGGGCATCGATATCGCCCTGCACCAGACCAAACTGGAATTCGCCCGTCAAATCGTTGCGGATCGTGACGTGCGCTGCTACTTCCATATCAAAGAAATCAGCATCCCAGACTACCATGCCAGTAAGGCGCCACTTGCCCACCACTGTCTTTCCAGATT
>DBAZ01000034.1 GCA_002291945.1 Tepidimonas sp. UBA997 | reverse complement strand
TAATTCGCATCCGGCATTGCCGTAGCAAAGTTAACCGTGTAATCGCCCACCCCGTTGTCTGTAATTGAGCTAACGTTACCGCTTGCGCGGATCGCTACAGTGCCGGTGCCGTTGAAATTAACCCATGCCCGGCAGACGCCCACTGGGGGGTTCAGTGTGATGCCCAAGGCGGCACGCGCATCTGCCGCGTTGCCGCTGCTGCCCAAAAGGCCCAGCAGGTAATCATGCAGGGCGCCGATGCCGGTGTTGAACTGCGCGTTGGTAGGGGCACCAGAAAGATGGCTTCGGGCGGGTGGTGCTGGCATGTGAACTCCTTTTCAGTAACCTTGAATATCCGCATCGACCAGCCCCTGCACGGGACTGCCCGATCCGTCCAAAACGATGATGTACGGCCCCTCTTCGGGGTTTTTGTCCTGCACGAGGACGCTGCGGCCACCGTTGCCGTCGCCCTGCAGCGTGAGCTGCACGTTGACAATCTGGCGGTAGCTTTGCGTGATCGGCAACCTGAACCCGCCAGGCGGCACGACGGCATCGGCAATGGTCTCCAGCACGTCAGGCACATCGAGAACGGCGGTCAGCTCGTGAACAATGCCACGCTGCATACCGCCAGCGAGAGAAACTCGCCAATCAATGCGTTCGGGTGCCGCCAGCCTGATTTCTCCTGGCCAGGTGGTCCATGGCAACGGGACGCCGTAAATCAAATCGTCCGGGTCGCCATAGAACGGGTCTCCAGGCTCTGTGTAAGGAGGCCGCTGGTTGTCCCGCCGATAGTCGATGGTGAAGCCATGGCCGCTGATGTCATACAACAGCGTCAGGTGGCCTTGCGCTGGCGGTGTGACGCCGAACGCATAGGCCATGTCGGCATACGTGGTGTCTGCATAGAAAAAATCGGAAGCGCCGCCGTAGAAAGATGCGCTGGCGGGACCATACAGAATGTCCGCTTCATCGGCCTGCAATTTGCCGCCAATCACGCTGCCAGCCGTGATCTGGCCAGTCCAGTCGGGCGCTTGAGGCCAGGAAAGCAGTACATTTTCAACCAGCGGGTCGCCCAGATCGGCGGCAATCACGGCGGGCTGCAGGCTTTCGTTGCCTGATGTATCCAGGGCTTTGACCATCAGCGTGACAGGGCCAGCGGGGCGCGTGGTCATGCGCCATGGCGTCTCAGTCAGCAGGCCTTCGTGCAGCCGGGCGGCGGTAGGCCACCAGGGGTTGTTCCCGTACTGGAATCGCACCACATAACCTGCCAGATCGGGAACATCATTCAGCGGCGTCCAGTTCAGAGTGGTGCCGTTGATGGTGAAGGCGGTGATGTTCGGTGGTGGCTCTGTCTTGCCAACGACGGTGTGGGTGATCTGGCTCCAGGTGCCACGCTGGCCAATGTTGTTGGCCGTTCGTGCGCGAAGCTCATAAACGATGCCATCCTCGACTGGGCCGATAAATGTGGCCGATTCATTGCCGTCTGCGCGGGCAGAAACCCAATCTGTCGCGCCTTCCGGGCGGTACTGAATCTCGATTCGTCCAGCGGCTTGAACACAAACATCAAGCACCGGCTGCCAACTCAGGCGAATGCGGCTGATGACTGTGCCATCACCTGCAATCTGCAAGGCGCTTGTGCCGCTTTCTGCTGTTAGGCCTGTGATGGCTGGAACCACGTAGGGGTTTGGCAGATTGGTGTTGGGAGCAGGGTCAACCGTTGTGGCGTCTCCGAAGTTCCAGTCCCAAACCTCCGGGGCGGTTTCTCGCAGCACGTAACGGATGCCATCGGCACTCAGAGTGCGGTCGGCCACAAAAAACGTTTTGCTGGACCATCCGTAGCGCGGGATGGTCAGAGCCACATGGCTGCCGGGGCGCAAATCGTATGTCGTCCACTTGCACAAGACCGAGACGGTCACCGCCTGCCTGGCTCTCTCCAGCTCAATCTTTGCCATGCGCTGAGCACGCACACCATCATTGCAAAGCGGCATGGGTATGTCGCGCTCAATGATGTTGCCGGAGTCCTGCGTCACATAGTTTGAATTGGTGACGATGGGGAACTGCTTTTCAGCGTAAGCCTCGGCGGGCTCTATGTAAATCCCCGTGACAGTGTTAAAAAGCTCTCTTCGTGGCGTGTAGGCAATCAATTCCTCCACGTTGATGATGTCATCAACGCCGATGGTCATTGATGGGATCTGGTAAGCCCCTGCCTGCACACTCCACCGCCCCTGGGTCCAGACCGTGATGCCTGCCATGGCATCGGTCAGGGCCTCCAGGTTGTCTTTTTGATTGCTGCCGCAGCTCAGCACCCCGTTCACGGTATAGCGGCGCTGGGTGCCTCTTGTGGCAAGCGGAATCAGCTCGTCACATACATTGGCGGCGGCGATGACATCTGAATCATTCACCTCGCCTGCTGTACAGCGCAGCCCCTGGTAGCTGGTGAGGTAATCCCGCACTGCCAAGGCGGCGTTGTCGCTCCAGGCGGTCAGGGTGGTGCGTGGGTCATACAGCTTTTTGCCACGAACCACGGCGCGAATGGTCGGTGCGCCCGTTTGGGCAAAAACATCGTAATCGGCCTCCCAGCGCACGTAGAGGTACGACACGCCACGTCCAGCGTCAGCGCCGTTAAGGGCGCCGCCACTGGCGGCCACCAGGTCGGCATCCAGGGCAGTCTGGTTCCCGGCATACAGACGGATGCGTATCAGTGGCTCGGTGCCGCCTCGGCAATACTTAGGAGTGGTCACCCAACCATTGGGATCCACAGTCACAGGCTCATCGCCAATGAAGTATGTGTCCACTCCGTCAATTTCATGTCCTGCAAGGGTTTGAGCCCAGTGATGAAATTGACCGACATCACCATTAGTAAACCAGAATGGAATGGTGCCACCCACCAGGGCGCGGCCATACACGATGCGCTGCGGCTCAATGGCGCTACGCACCACGTTTTGCACGTCTCTTAAACTGGCAATGGTCTGCGCCCGAGCAGCTGCAGCCATTTTCTTTTCCTGGCGGTGGGCCAAGGAAGAACCCACCACCGCAGCAGCCACACCGCCCACAACGGTGGCTACCGTGACCGCCCCAAAAAGCACCGTTGCGCCAATCGTGGTCTTGGCCACGGCGGCAGTTGTTGCGGCTCCGACGATCAGGGGGATAGCTTGCGGCATTAAACCACCCTCCCAACAGGCCAGGAGCCAATGGCTGCGCCCATGAGGCCGAATACCAGCCCATCAGGCCCAGGGGCGGCCCACTGACCGCCCAGGCAAACCCCTAGCAGCCGCTCGCTTTTCTGCTCAATTAAAACCACATCGCCCCGCTGGGTCAGGGTGGCGGACTGCATAGCGCCCAGCCGCTCGGCAGTCAAGTCCGCCAGCGGGTGGCGCTTGAGCAACCGGCGGGCCGAAGCGGCGGTGCTGACGTGCCGCAGATCGGCCATTGGATCGGTGTCGGTCATGCACAAAACGGCATCTGCCGAAAAGGTGCAGCAGTCCTGCTCGCCCCAGGCAAATGGCTTGGCCCGACGCTGTTCGATAAACCGAGCCAGTCGGGTGGGCCAGTCTGCATGGCGCACTAGACGCAAGGGAGGATTAGTGTTCATCATGCTCACACCCGACGCGCCAGCGCTTCTTTGGAAAAGATGATGATTTCGCGCTCGGCCATGGCCGCTGCGAGTCGGAAAAAGCCATCGCCAGGCCACAGGCGACGATGGTCTGCATCGCTGTAGCGCAGCAGGCGTGGGCGGTCCCACTCCACCAGGCGGTTTTCCGCGTTCACCGTGACGGTGGCGCCCGCCTCGTTGAAGCGCTGCACATCCAGCAGGCCCTGCCAAACGTTAGGGTCTACGGCCAGGCTTGGTGGCTCAGTGGTGGCGTCGAGTACCGCTAGGCGAATGATGACAGGGCGACCCTGTATGGGTTCTCCCAATACGTTGGCGATGTGCGCCTCCGTTACGCCGGCAAGCGCTAACTGCAGCCCGGTGATGGCGTTTGGCGTCTCCTCAATGGGAGCAATGGATCCCAGACCACGTGCGCCAACCCATGTTTGGCCACCCCACTCCACATCGAAATCCAGCCCGGCCAGTCGCACGGTGCCGCTGAGCAGCTGCAGTTCGGCCAACCAGAACCAGGTGATATGTTCACGCTGGACGGCATCGGCAAAAGCCAGGGGCAGAGATGCGCGGGCTGGCATCAGAATGCCTCCACCAGCTCAAGCGCCAAGGGCGTCGCAATCGTCTTGTAGCGCGGAAAATCAATGTCGCCGCTTTTCAAAATCCATTTGGCGGTCGGCCTGCTCAGCACAACGGGCGAGCCTGAAGGATGCTGCGCTCGCAAAGCATGCGTGAGCTGTACCGTCATCTGGCCGGAGCCATTGGCGGTCGCGTCTTGGGCAACCATCAGAAGCTGGCCGCCAATGCCAATCATTGAGCCCGCCTGCATGGTTGTTGACGCGCCGCAGCCGCTCAGAGACACAGTGCTGGCAAATGCTGACGCCGTAGCAGCCAGGGTTACGCCATTCAGAGCAATGGTGCCAATGGGGCGCGGGCGATCCAGCCGGTGCATCTCGATGCGATTGGCCTGCCTGATTCGAGTCAGGAAGCCTTCGACCCTTGCGCGGGCATCGGGCGCCTGGTTATTGATTTCCATCAGGACGGCCCAGCGAGTACCAGGCAAAGACATGGTTTGCATCGCGCCAGACAGCTCCGACACGAACGAGCGCGAGTTGTCGCGCACACCCCATGTGAATGAAACGGGGTGAAAATCTCTGGTGCTGGGCCAGGTGTGGATCGTGCTCATGCCATGCGCCCCCTGGCCATATCGTCATAAATAGCCTGCCTGCCCATGGCGGCACCCAGCTGCGCAGCGGTCAAAACCAGAGCCTGGTCGGCGGGGCCGTTGAAGTTGAAGGACTGGTTGACGACCACACTGCGGCCAGCACTCTGCCCTTTGGTGTGATCAATCACGGTTTCCTGTGGGTGCAGGATGGCCAGGTAGCCGCCTTTGCCGTCCAGCCCGCCCATGCGTGCACCGCTACCGGTGTAGCCGCCGCCGTCAAAGCTGAAGATGCGGCCCACAATGGAGTTGAGGGCATTGCTGAGTGGCTCAGATACAGATCGGCGGAAGGCCATCATGGCGATGTCTTGAGCGATACCGCTTAGCATGTCGCGCACCTTCCCGCCTCCCAGCACTGCATCCTCAAAGGCGCTGGTGAAACTCATGTTCAGCTTCTGAACTTCGTTCTTTGCGTTCTGCGCATCGTTGCTCAGGCTGCCCAGAAAGGTCTGTGATGCCTCGGCAAACTGCTCGGCGCTCAGTGCACCCCGCTCGAACTCGTCGGCCAGCAGTTGCATCACCCTGCGCTGCTCTTCCAGGCGTCCGGTGGGCGTGTTGCTCAGCAGTGTTTCAATGAATCGCTGGTGGGCTCCGTTGCGGGCCAGGATGGATTCGTGTTCGTCAATGTTGGCCTGGCGGCGGGCCTCGATGATGGCCTTGCGCTCGGCCTCGGCCGCAGCCTCATTGATGGCACCCTGGCGGCGCAAATCAATCGCCTCGGCCAGCCCCAGGAGGTCACGCCGCTGGGCTTCGGTCATGCCTCTAAGCCTGCCCATTCCGATGTCGCGCAGCAGCTGCTCCTTCACAGTAAGGCTGTCTAACGCCTCAAGCTGTCGCTGCAGGTTTTGCATGTAAAGCTCAGATGCTGAGACGGTAGGCGGTCGCGGCGGACGTGGTGGACGCGGTGGAGCGCCACCATCACCTCCTGGACTGGGAATGGCAAACGGCGGGTTGATGGAATCTCCACGGCCACCGCCAGCGCTGCGTGCCTGGCGACTTTCCAGGAACTGTATCTGCAGCCGCACCCGCTCAATATCTGCCTCAAGCCCTTTGGTGCTCAGACGCCACCGGCTGGGCGTGGCCAGCTGCTGCTCCAGGCTTGAAAGCTTTTCGCGCAGGGTTTTCAGGTTGCTTTCAGCGCTTCGGAACGGGTTGATGGTGCCGAAGGTGACGATGGCATTCCAGAAGCCATTGGCCTGCTTGGAGCCCTCCAGCAACTCGGAGGTCGCCTTGGCCAGCGCCGGAATCAACTCACTGGACATCTGGCGGGCCATGCCGGAAATGTTGGATTGTATGCGCAGCAGGTTGTCGTTAAATTTGGCAGCAGCTTCGGCGGCCTCGTCCGTCACTACCTGGCCAAAGCGCCCCGCCTCTTCGCCCAGGTCTTTCAAACCCTGGGCACCACTGTTCAGCAATGGCACCAGCCTGGCTCCCTCCTCGCCCAGCAGGCGTACGGCTGCAGCCGACTTTTCAGCGGGCGTGGCCATGCGTGAAATGCGGTCGGCCACTTCACGCAACAGATGGTCGTTGCTCTTCAGGGATCCATCGACGTTTCGCAGCTCGATGCCGAACTCCGACAGCTTTTTACCGCCGTTGGCAGCGTCCTGGCCCAGAAGCTGCAGGCCCTTCTGCAATTCTTGAACGCTGACATCGGATAAACCGGCAGCATAGGCCAGTTTACTGAACTCTTCGGTGGCAACGCCTGCACGCTGGGCAGCTTTGCCCATGGCATCGTTGAAATCGGCGGTACTCTTGACGCTCGCCGCCAGGGCAGTGACCAGGCCCGTGCCAGCCAGACCCGCCAAGCCAAATGCCTCGCCAACGCCCGAAAAGCCACTGGAAAGCGCGGAGGCACGCTCGTCCAGGTCGCCCATGGAGCGCTGCACCTTGTCGAATACCTGGCTGGCCTTGTCGCGGGCCTCGATGTCAATTCGCGCTTTGCTGGCCACGGCGTATGTGCTCCATCAGCTCAACGAGCTGCAGCCAGTCGGCCACAGGGTAAACGGCGTCGTACAGGGGCCAGCGTTCGGGCATCCAGCCGCCGCACCAGGCCCAGCAGTGACGCGCCTGTTCGGCCAGGGCGTCCAGGGTGGGCTGATCGGGGAGAAGATCCCCGAATCCGGCAGAGCGCAACTTGTCGGCCTCGCCCCTGGAGCGCTCCCACTCCAGGAGCGCGGTCAGTTTTTTGCGGCTGTGCCTTCAGCATCTTCGGCCTTTGCCAACTGCGTCCAAACGGCCTCAGAAAGCTGATCGGCCCATTCGGGCTGGGCATCGAGCAGCATCGAAACCGCTTCGGGGTTAAAAGCCACTGCATCGGTCTCATTAGCGCCGAAGTCGGCCGCCGTGATGCCTTGCCAGCCCACCACGGCACCGGACAACACCAGGCGCTCCCACTGCAGCCGCGAACCAGGCACCCCGGCAGACATTCCGGATTTGGCACCGGCCATCTGCAGGTCGAAACGGCTGGGCCGCTGCAGGGTGAACACACGGCCAGCGCCCACCTCAACGGTGAAACGCCGGGCCGCCTGCACTTTATGCTTGAGGTCGTTCAGGTCCATGGGTGGCGGGCCTCGGGCTTAGGCTGCGTAGCGGGTGGGTTCGGCCACGCCCGTGAACGAAACGGCACGCTTTTCGGTGGCGTTGCGCTCCAGGGAGGTAAACTGGGCCATGCTCCAGAAGCCGTTGTGGAAGGTGCGCGAACCGTTGCCGCCCGTCACACGCAGGGCCGCCGGGTTGCCGGCCTCCTGGGCCGCGCGGATGACGGCGTAGAACGGCAGGGTCGGGTCTTCGTGGATGGTGATTTCGGCCACCACAGGCGTGCGGCTGGCAGGCATCTGGGTGTCGGCACGGCCAAACACGCTGGAGGTGTCGGCGTACTGCTGGTCACCGCCCGTGAAGGCAATGGCGCCCACCTGGGTGATGGTGGTGAAGGCTGTGATGCGGCGAACGGTGCCGATGCCTTCGGCGGCGGGGTAGAGCGCTGTGCTCGCGGTGTTGATAAGCTCAAACGTCACGTTGTTGGTGGCAACCGCCCGGACGCGCACCACGCGCCCGTTTAGCAGCTCCCAGCCGCTGCTGACCTCCAGAATGTCGCCCACCACCACGTTGTGGCCAGCGGCCAGAGTCGCAACGGCTTCGGCAGCGTTGGTGATAGCCGTCATGTTCACGGCGGGGCCGTAGGTGCTCGCAATGGCCAGCGAGCCGCCGGCAGGAAGGGCATAGCTCATCGCTCAGACTCCTTTACGCAAGCAGGCCGGGGGCCGCTCGCTGGGTGGGAATGAAAAACACAAATTCCATGGACAACTCGCCAACCGGCTGGTCACCCACAGCAGAAAGGTCAGGCACCTCGGCGCTGAAGGCGTCGGGGTAGAAGGTGCGGCCCGCCACATACAGGCCATTCACCATGAGGGCACCTTCGGCGGCGTAGCCGATCGCATCCAGGGCAGCGCTCAGGCCACTGGTGGCCTTGGCCACGGCCCGCAGCTGCAGGGTGAGCGTGCGCTCCACCCCGTCAGAGAACGAGCCTTCCAGGTTGGCGCTTTCGCTCACGGCCACCATCAGGGCAGGCAGATGGGTGGGCTGCAGCACATACTCCTGGTCCATAAACACCCGGCCAGCGAGTGAAGGCACGGCATTGAGGGCCGTGACTGCCGCTGCGCGAACCTGGGCGCGGATGGAGGTGGTCATGCGCGTTCCAGCCTGAATAGGGTTTCACCCAGGCCGTCGGGCTCGATGCCCACGATCCTGTAAACCGTTTCGCCCATCTCAACCCGCTCACCGTAGGTCACGTCAGGAACATCGGCTGACTGGCAAAGCATCTGCGGCTGTGAACTGGCCACACCAATGCCGCCCGGGTCCACAAAGGCATTGGCAAAAATGACCGGCACCGGATGAGCTGCACTGCTAAATACCGCAAGCGCATTACTGAGCTTGCGAAACGCAGCCTCCTGCAGCCGTCTCTCGATGCGGTCAAAGTTGCCCATGGCTCAAAACGCCATCACAGCGCAGCCACACCCACGCCATTGAGGCGCACGCGGCCAGTGGTCTCGCCAGCGCCAGAGCCGACAGCAGCAACGGCCACACCGATCGGGAAAAACCCGGCAGTGGTGGCGGTGCTCGCCACACCAGTGGCGGCGTTCCAGTTGATGCGGGCGCCGACCGTCCAGGCCTGAGAGCCGACCTTGGGCAAGTCAAAAACACCAGAGGCCATCCCAGTGAACGGGACACCGGCGGACGCATCATGAGTGGCCACGACCGGGATGTTGCCGATCACATAAAGCTGGCCGGCCACCACACCACCCGATGGGGCGGTGAGGGTCAACACGTCGCCGTTTTGGACGAAGTTACGCATGTTTCATTCCCCTTTCAACTTAAGCGCCGTTGGCCCTGTACAGACCACGGTGGTCGATGGCCTTGGCGGCGAAGTCCAGGCGGCACTTGTATTCCACCCCGTCCACGCCCCAGCCAACTTTGCTCTCGATCTGCGGGCCTTCGGCACCATCGAGGTAGCAGTACTCCACCGTGTCCACTGCCGCGCTGTTGGCGGCAGCGTACCAGGCAGTCGCAGAACTGGCGTCCAGCAGCGGCTCCACCACGGGCTCCAGGCCTGTGCGTCCGCCGGTGCGGAACTCGTTGATGTTCGACTGCTGCGCAGGCACGTACTGGTTACTGGTCAACTGGTAAGCCGTCTGCTCAAGGGTCGTGGGGACGATCAGGAAAGAAGGCGTCACGTTGAGCAGTTCGCCATTGAGGCCACGCTGCAGACGCATGGCGCTGCGCATGGCAGACAAGCTGCTCAACTGCAGGGCAGAACCAGCACCGGTGCCGTTGTTGCCGTTTTGCGCGGAGTACAGCGCGGAGGCGGTCAGCTCTGCATACACCAGGCTGTTTTCCAGGCGACGCGCGGCCAGGCCGAAAGCAACGGTGAGGCGGTCGAAGGCGCGTAGATCGTCGTTGATGATGGCCTGGCGGGTCAACGCCACGATGCGGCCATAAGTCACGACCCTGTAGTCCGTTGCGCCATCGCGCATGGTTCCGTAGGTGTACTCGCCATGCTCAGGCACGGCCAGCAGATCAGGGGCGCCAGAGAGCTGCACCACGCTCATAGACTTGAAGTCCGGCGCGTTCGGTGCGCGGCGTGCCCACACCTGGTAAGTACCGGTGTTTTCTTCGTAGGCGTTGCGCAGACGCTTGCCGGCCACGTTGGCAAACAGGCTAGCGAAGTCGCTGATGGTGTGCATACCGGCGGATCGGTGCTGCAACATGGCGTCGGCCAGCTTGAGCTTATCCATGCCACGGGTGGACACGTTCTGGGCTTCCAGCCATTCACGGCCGATTTCCAGCAAGCTCATAGAGCGGTACTGGCGGCCGTTGTCATCCAGCTTGATGCTGGGCGTAAGGCGGTGCAGGATGGCCTGCTCGACACCAGACATGCGGACTTCAAACTGATCCTGCACGGTCTGCACGTTCACCACATTGCGGTGGCCTCCGGCGGCGGCGTCGTTGCGGGCCAAAGTGTCCAGGATCTTTGCACGAGCGGCGTCCACATCGGCGTTTTCGCGTAAAAGCTGAGGAATCAGATTCGGCACACCGTGACGCACGCAGAGATCACTGACTTCAGCGGCACGCGCATTCACATCCACTGCCGCAGTGGCAGCAACAACGGGCGCTTGAGGCTGCCCGCCGGTTTGGACTCCATTTTTGTCCATCGCGGTTTCCTTTCGTTGGGCAGTCGCCCGGTGGATAAACTCGCAGGGCTCACCAGAGTCCTGCGAAGGCTTCGAGCGAACGCTGCTTCCAGCGTCCGCAGGAACGGGAACGAACGAGATTTCGGCAGGCGTCCAGCGCTCTGCGCGGTACAGCGGCACAGTGCCGCCGTCTTCCCGGTCTGCGGCGCGTACCACGGCATAACGCTGCACTGTGTAGCCCGCCGAAATGTGGCGAATGATTCCGGCCTCGATGTCGCGCACGATGCTCGAAATGTCGTCACGCTGGCTGAGGCGGATCGTCGCGCGGCCCTCGCTGCCATCCAGCCAGGCCTTCTCCACCACACCGATCACGTTCGACAGGTCCCACTGCATGTGCGTGTTCAGCACCGAAGCGCCAGCATTGAGGCGCGTCATGTCCACCGCTTCTGGCGATACGACCAGTTCTTCGTCGTAATAGTGCTCGTTCCACCAGTCGTAGCGGCGAACCTTGACGCCGGTGGTCCATACCACATCGACAGTCCGGCTGTCGGCATTAAAGGTGGAGGGAACCAGCTCCATGGCGCGAACCATGGCGGGCATCACGTTTGTCTGGATTTCATCTTTTTCCATGGGACGATCATTCCTCGGTCAGTGTCTCAAAGCTAGGCCAACTTAAGACGATTTATTCATCCTGCCCACCAGGCTCGGGCGCATCAATCGAAGCGGGCAATGCAGACGCGTTGCCCGACTTCATGGCCAGCAGCATGGGCAGAACACCCGAGTCGCTCAGCCGCCTAAAATCTGAAGCGATTTCTTCAAACACCAGGTCTGGCTTGTAGCCACGACGGCGCAGCTTTTCGCTGATGGAACTCAGGCCGCCTGCGATTTCGGCGTTGTCTGCATTCACTTCTTGCAGCGGGTTCACGTAGTCCCATTTGGGCGTTGACCAGTCCACGGCGTACTCACGCATCGGCAGGGATCGGGCCAGGTAGGCCGTGTCGATGAACTCGCGCCACAGCCGGGTCATGTGCGGGATCAGCTCAAGCCACTGCTCATGCTCGACAGAACGGCGGAAGTCGATCAGCGCGACACGCGCCGAACTGAAGTTGACCCCCGTCATGTCGCCGGTCAGCATTTCGTAGGTCACCTCCATGCCAACGGCAATCAGGTGCAACTGGTGTTTAACGTAAGCCTCGTAGCCAGGCGCTGCTTTGGGCTCGATCACCGTGAGATTCACGCCTGGCGGAACGGATGTAACGCCACCTGAAGGAAGCTCACCGAGCGAGCCTGTCGTGACGTCCTGCCCGGCTTCGGGCGCAGCCATTTGCGAAACGTCCCCGGAAGCCAGCACGCTCAGGCGAGTTTCGAGGTTCTTTCGGGCCAGCTCGGCGTCTTCGTAGTTCTGCAGATCGCGCACTCGGGCGATCACTGAAGCCAGCGTGGAGACGCCACGCTTGGCGCCAGGCCGGTCGGCCTTGAAAAGGTGAATGATCCGGTTGGCAGGCACGGCAACCGAAGTGCGCAGACCGCGAACCGTCTGCAATTCGCCGGGGTGTTCGTTGAACAGCCAGTAGGCGGTCACCTGGCCGATCGGGTTGTATTCGATGCCGTTGATGATGGTGTTGCCATTCAGGGTGCCGTTTTTCCCGCTATCCAAGTAGTCGATCTCCAGCAGCTGCACCTGCAGCGGCACAGGCAGGCCGTCATCCACCGAACGCGGACGCAGCCGCATCATCACTTCGCCGTCCAGGCGAAGAGATCTATAGGCTCGTGCCCACAGGCCGTAAAAGTCCGACACCCCATCGGCATCGGCTACGGATTGCCAGGCGTCCCAGAGGTCGTCAACTTGGCGACGCAGAGCGCCGCTGGCCAGAGACCGGGGAGAAATGCCGGTGCCGATGGCGTTTTCCACGCGGGCGTTGATGCCGCGTTTGATGTAAGGCACGTTGTGGTAGAGAGCTCTGGCACGGCTGCGCAGCTCACGGGCATCCGCAGCATGGTCTGTGTTGGCAGAGGCGCCAGGGCGGCGCGGCGCCCAGCCGTCTGCTCGGCTGGCACCTTCATAGGCACGCTTGAGCGCCTCGCGGGCGGCCAGACGGACAATGCCCGCACGCGGGCTGAAGTAGCCGATCACGCGATCGACGATGTTGGCTGAAGCCATCAGAACCCGCGCATGGTTGTAAATATAAACCGCCCAGACCTGTGCCGGTGGGTGCGCTTGGCGGCCAGATCGGCCTCAATG
>DBAZ01000081.1:14256-38267 GCA_002291945.1 Tepidimonas sp. UBA997 | reverse complement strand
CGAACCGGATGACCCCCGACCTTGGGTTACGATCGGCACTTTGCCGGTTGGATCACGATGGATTTATTGCTGTTGTTCAAGGCCGCCCTGATGGGCGTGGTGCAGGGCTTGACCGAGTTCCTGCCGATTTCTTCCACCGGCCACCTGATCCTCACGTCCTCCCTGCTAGGCCTAGAAGGCGACAAGATCAAGGTGTTCGAGGTGGTGATCCAGACCGGCTCCATCCTGGCCATCATTTCGCTCTACATGCAGCGCCTGATGCAAACCGTGGTCGATTTGCCGCGCGAAGCGCGGGCGCAGCGTTTCACGGGCAATATCCTGATCGGTTTTTTCCCGGCGGCGCTGGCCGGGTTTCTGTTCATCGAATTCATCAAAGGCGTGCTGTTCAACCCGCTGGTGGTCGCTACCGGCTTCATTGCCGGTGGCGTGGTGATGCTGTGGGTGGAGGCGGTGCAGGCCCGACGACCTTCCCAACGCATCAATGATGTCGATGAAGTCCGCTGGCGCGACGCGCTCGCGGTCGGGCTGATCCAGTGCCTGGCGCTGGTGCCGGGGGTCAGTCGCTCGGGGGCCACCATCATCGGTGCGATGGCGATCGGGTTTTCACGCCGTTCAGCGACCGAGTTCAGCTTCTTTCTGGCCATTCCGATGCTGTTTGGCGCGGCCGCCTACGACCTGTACAAGCACCGCGCCTTGCTGAGCATCGACGACCTGCCCTTTTTTGCGGTCGGGTTGGTGGTTTCCTGGGCGGCGGCCTGGGTGTGCGTGAAGTGGCTGCTGCGCTACGTGTCCACCCACACTTTTGTCCCGTTTGCGTGGTACCGCATCGCCTTCGGGGTGCTGGTGCTGTTCACGGCCTACACCGGCATGGTCAACTGGACGCCGTGAAGCTGCGGATGGCGCGCTGTATGGCCAGCGCGGTGTCCTCCGGCCGCTCCATCGGGAACAGGTGCGTGCCTTGCACCATCTGCAGGCGCTCGCTCGGGGTTTTGCCGACCAGCTTGTGGGTCATGGCCATGCCGACCTGCTGCATTTCGGCCGATTGCGTGCCCCCCACGAAGGCCAGCGGGCATTGCAGCGGGTGTCGGCGCAGCAGGCGGTCCAGGTTGTGTGGCAGGGTGTTGTAGATGCGCGTTTCCACGTCGCGGTCGAAGGTCAGTGCCCGCCGGGTGATGTGCCCACTGACCACCTCGTGGGTACCGTGCTCGATGTAGTCGCGCAACACGCGCGGGTCCCAGGCGGCGAAGGCCTTTTTGTGCGCGAAATGTTCTTGCACTTCTTGCAGGTTGGCCCAACTGTTGCGGCGCTTGCGGCTGACTTGCCCGGGCGACAGCGCACCAATCAGCCGGGTGTGCTTGGCGGCTTCGAGTGCCCGGGCCCGCCAGCCGCCGAGCACGGGGGAATCCAGCATCACCACGCCTGCCACGGGCAAACCGGCGAGTGTCGGGTGTTTGGCCGCACACATCAGGCTCAGAAAGCCGCCCAGGGAATGGCCCACCAGGTAGAGCGGGCCGTCGTGGGCGGTGTGATGGTTGACCACGAAGTCGGCCAACTGCTGCACCAGGTGGGGCCAGTTGCTGGTGACCGGGTAGGCCGGTTCGTGGCCGTATTTGTCCACGGCACTGACCCGGTAACCCGCTGCACGCAAGGCCTGCAGCAGGACGCCGTAGGTGGCCGCCGGAAAGCTGTTGCCGTGTGAAAAAACGATGGACGCCATCAGATCAGCTTTTCCTTGGGATGGGTGATTTTCTTTAGCGGAGCGTGCCGCTGGCTGCCTTCCATGAGCGGCGCGTCGCTCGGGCGACCATCCCAGGCCGGGTGATCGATGCTGTCAAACACCTCGCGCAGGCGCTGGCCCCAAGTGTCGTGCAACATGCGAAAGTAGGGGTTGCTGTGGTCGATGCAGACGATCCGGTCGCTCTGCAGGGCGTTGGCCTTATAGACCGCCATGTCCAGCGGCAGCCCGACCGACAGGTTGGACTTGAGCGTCGAGTCCATCGAGATCAGGACACACTTGGCGGCTTCGTCGAGCGGGGTGTCGGGGGTGATGACGCGATCGAGCACCGGCTTGCCGTATTTGCTCTCGCCGATCTGGAAAAACGGCGTCTCGGGGGTGGCTTCGATGAAATTGCCCGGCGAATAGACCTGGAACAGACGCATGCCTTCTTGGCCAATCTGCCCGCCAAAGATCATGCTGGCGTTGAATTCCACCCCGCCGCGCTGGAGTGATTCGCCGTCGCGCTGGTACACATGCCGCACCGCCGAGCCCAGCACGCGGGCGGCATCGAACATGCTCGTGGCATTCCAGATGGTGATGGGCTCGTTGCTGTCGGCGTCCTTCAACTGCTCGACCTGCAGGATTTCGCGGATCGATTGCGAAATGCTCAGGTTGCCCGCCGAGAGCAGGCACATGAAGCGGTCGCCCGGCTTCTCGTAAACAATCATCTTGCGGAAGGTGCTGATCTGGTCCAGCCCGGCGTTGGTGCGGGAGTCTGACAAAAACACCATGCCAGCCTTGAGCTTGACGGCGACGCAATAGGTCATGACAAAGACAATGCAAGTAACAAAAAAGGGATGCTAGTGTACTGTTGCACGACCAAGCACTACGACCAAGCACGGCGCACGGGCCGGGGAGCGCGATGCGGGACAATCCCGTCATCAGCGTTGCGCCGCACCAGCCTGCATGCCATGAGCCAAGCATACACCCGAGAAACCGACACCGCAGACAACAACGCGCAAGACCACGCGGACAACAACGCGGACGACGATCTGCCCGAAGGCGCGGCCCTGCCTGCGGGCGGAAAAAACTACATGACCCAAGCCGGGCACGAGCGCCTGCGGGCCGAACTGCTGCAGTTGCTCGATGTCGAGCGTCCGCGGGTGGTCGAGGTGGTGCACTGGGCGGCCAGCAATGGCGACCGATCCGAAAACGGCGACTACCTGTACGGCAAAAAGCGCTTGCGCGAAATCGATCGGCGCATCCGCTTCCTGACCAAGCGACTGGACCGGGCCGAAGTGGTGGACCCGTCCCAGCACCACGGCAAGGATCAGGTGTTTTTTGGGGCCACCGTGACGTTTACCCGTGAAAATGGCACGCAAAGCACCGTCACCATCCTCGGCATCGACGAGGCGGACACGGCCCAGGGGCAGATCAGTTGGGTCTCACCCGTGGCGCAGGCCTTGCTCAAGGCCCGCGAGGGTGACGCCGTGCGGCTGCGCACGCCGGTGGGTTGGGAGACGCTGGAACTGCTGGAAGTCAGTTACCCGAGCGGGCAGGCCGGATCCGCTGCGCCTTGATCACTGACGGGGTGCGCTTGAGCTGGCGCAGCACATGCGCCAGGTGCTGGCGGTCGCGCACGGCGAGGGTGAATTTGAGGTCAATGGCCACCTGAGCCGGTTCGTCCCCCATGTGGATGTGGGTGATGTCGGCTTCAGCGGCGGCCATGGCGGCAGCCACCTTGGCCAGCACGCCTTTGCCGTTGCTCACCGTCACCATCACCAAGGATTCAAACAGCCGCGTCGGTTCGTCCGACCATTCCACGTCGATGAAGCGCTCGGCGTCACGGTGCAGCAGTTTGCGGCCCCCGGGGCAGTCGTCGGTGTGTACCACCAGGCCTTCGCCTTTGCCCAGGTAGCCGATGATCTTGTCGCCGGGGATCGGGTGGCAGCAGCGGGCGTATTGCACCGAAGCCCCCTCGCTGCCCTCGAGCATCACCACACCCTGCGAGGGTTTGTCGTCGGAGGCAGCGCCAAACCGTTCTTGGGTGATGAGCAGCAAATCGGGCTTTTGCCCCAGTTCGGCCAGCAGGGCTGCCAGTTTTTTGCTCACCATGCTGGCGATGCGTTTGCCCAGACCGATGTCGGTCAGCAATTCCTTGCGATGGCGGTTGCCGGTGAAGCGCAGCAATTTGTCCCACACGGGCTGAATGGCGTCGCTGTCGTCGGGCAGGGCAGCAATGCCTTCGGCGCGCAAGGCCTGGTGCAGCAGCCGTTCGCCCAGCGCCAGCGACTCTTCTTCGGCCAGCGTCTTGAGGTGATGGCGTATCTTGGAGCGTGCCCGCCCGGTCTTGACGAAGCCTAGCCAACTCGGGTTCGGGCGGGCATGTGGCGAGGTGAGGATCTCGACCACATCCCCGTTATTGAGCTCGGTGCGCAAAGCGGCTTGCTCGCCATTGACGGTGGCCCCGATCGCGCTGTTGCCGACATCGCTGTGGATGGCGTAGGCAAAGTCCACCACCGTGGCCCCGCGCGGCAGCGCCATGATGCGGCTTTTCGGGGTGAACACATACACCGAGTCCGGAAACAGGTCGATCTTGATGTGGTCCCAGAACTCGGCGGCGTCGTGCGTTTCCTGCTGAATGTCGAGCAGCGACTGCAGCCACTGGGCGTTCAAGTCCTGCGAGGCCGGGCTGTCGGGGTTGCTGGCCTTGTAGAGCCAGTGGGCCGCCACCCCGGACTCGGCCACCACGTCCATGGTGTGGGTGCGCAACTGGAACTCGATGTTGGTGCCAAACGGCCCCACCAGCGTGGTGTGCAGCGATTGGTAGCCATTCATCTTGGGGATGGCGATGTAGTCGCGGAACTTGCCCGGCAGCGGCTTGTAGAGCTGGTGCAGGATGCCCAGCGCCTGGTAGCAATCCAGCAGTTCGGGCAGGATGATGCGAAAGCCGTAAATGTCGGTGACCTGGGCAAACGACAGATGCTTCAAGTCCATCTTGCGATAGACCGAGTAGAGGGTTTTCTCGCGCCCGACGATCCGCACCTCGATGCCCTGGCGAAGAAAAACGCTTTGGACTTCACCCTGCACACGCTCGATCAGGTCGCGGCGGCGGCTGCGCGATTTGTCGAGCGCCTTGTCGAGCGCCCGGTATCGCCAGGGGTGCAGGTGGCGGAAAGCCAGATCCTGCAGTTCCCGGTAGTTGTTGTTGAGCCCCAGCCGGTGCGCGATCGGCGCATAGACATCCAGCGTTTCGTTGCAGATGCGGGCCCATTTGCTGCGCGGCATGTCGCCCATGGTACGCATGTTGTGGGTGCGGTCGGCCAGCTTGATGAGGATGACGCGCACGTCCCGCGCCATCGCCAGCAGCATCTTGCGAAACGATTCGGCCTGATTGTGTTCGCGGCTGTGGAATTCGAGTTTGTCGAGTTTGGTCAGGCCATCGACCAAGTCGGCGATGTGGGGGCCGAAGCGCTCGGTCATGTCCGCTTTGGTAACACCACAGTCTTCCAGCACATCGTGCATCAGCGCGGCGCAGATGGCTTGGGCGTCCAGCTTCCACTCGGTGCACTGCTGGGCCACCGAAATGGGGTGGGTGATGTAAGGGTCCCCGCTCTTGCGCAACTGGCCCAGATGCGCCGCGTCGGCAAAGCGGTAAGCCAAGCGCACCTGCTCGATTTCGGAAGGCGTCAGGTAGTCGAGTCTGGCCTCCAGCGCAGCAAAGCTCGCCGCCGCGGCGAGCGCCTGAGCCGGGCTGGCTGTGGGGGCGTTCAGCACATCTTCCGTCATACCCTTACTTTAGCCGCAGTTGGCCCGAAATGCCGACTTCAGACGTTAACCCCGCCGATCGAGATGATTGACAAAACAAAAGGCACCGTCGAGACGGTGCCTAGGCGTGGCGGGAGAGGCGCTCAGACGGGGACTTTTTTGAGCATCTCTAGGCCGACCCTGCCTTCTGCGATTTCGCGCAGGGCGGTAACGCCGGCCTTGTTGCGTGTTTCGATCTTGGGGGTGTGGCCCTGGTTGAGCATGCGGGCGCGGTAGGTGGCCGCCAGCACGAGCTGAAAACGATTGGGAATCTTTTCCAGACAATCTTCTACCGTGATACGTGCCATGCGAATTCCGATCTGGGGTTTAGTCGATGTGTAGGGCTTGGAAGGTTTCGGCCCGGGCCCGACGTTGGGCCGCCACCTTCAGGCGTTGAGCATGGGCAATGGCTTTGAGATCAAACAGCGCCCGCTCGAACAATTCATTGATTATAACGAAGTCGAAGGCATGGACGTGAGCCACTTCTTGCTCGGCATTGCGCAGGCGCAGCTCGATCACGTCCTCGCTGTCTTCGGCGCGTCGCATCAGCCGCGCGCGCAGTTCCTCCCAACTCGGCGGCAGGATGAAAACGAGCACCGCGTTGGGGAATTTCTGTTTGATCTGGATCGCGCCCTGATAGTCGATTTCGAGCACGATGTCGGCCCCGGCGGCGATTTTGTCTTCAATCGTCTTGCGCGAGGTGCCATAGCGGTTGTTGTGGACCGTGGCCCATTCCACGAACGCGTCATGCGCGACCATGCGATCGAACTCGGCGTTGCTGACGAAGTAGTACTCGCGCCCGTGCAGTTCCTGCCCACGGGGTGCGCGCGTGGTGTGTGAGACCGACAGTTCCATGCGCGAGTCCACCTCCAGCAGGGCCTTGACCAGGCTGGATTTGCCGGTTCCGCTGGGCGCTGCGACGACGTATAGGTTGCCGGGATAGTCCATGGTCATTCGAGGTTTTGCACCTGTTCACGCATCTGCTCGATCAGCACCTTCATGTCCACCGAAATGCGCGTGAGCTCCAGGCTGGACGATTTGCTGCCCAGGGTGTTGGCCTCGCGGTGCAGTTCCTGCATGAAGAACTCCAGTCGCTTGCCCACTTCCCCGCCTTTGTCTAGCAAGCGTTCGATTTCATCCAGATGCGACTGCAGTCGGGTGAGCTCCTCGGCCACGTCGATGCGGATGGCGTAGGAGGTCGCTTCACTCAGTGCCCGGTCCTGGGCTGCTGCCATAGACGCGTCGGCATGGCCGACACCCAGCGCTTCCTGCCAGCGTTCCAGAAAACGCAGACGCTGTTGTTCAACCAGCTTCGGGATCAAGGGTTGCGCGTCGGCGGCCAGTGCCCGAAGCTGCTTCACGCGATCCAGCAGCATGGCGACCAGGCGCGCGCCCTCACGCTGGCGGGCGTCCATCAAGTCCTGCGCCAGTTGTTCGGCCAGGGCCGTCAATGGCGCGACCAAGTGGCTGGCCGCCGGCTGGGCTTTGCCCAAGGCTTGCAGTGTTTCGGCCACAGACAATGGGCGGGCCTGCGGCATCCAACTGATCACCTGGTCTTGCACCGCCACGATTTTCTGCAGGTCGCTCAAGGTCGGGGTTCGCCATCCGGCTTCAGGTCGGCCCTCCAGCCAGGCACGGACGTCAACCTTGCCCCGTTTGATGCGGGCGCTGATGCTTTCACGCAGTGCAGGCTCGGCCGGGCGCAATTCGTCTGACAGACGAAAGCTCAGGTCCAGGAAGCGGCTGTTGACCGACCGGATTTCGATACCCAGTGTCAAGGGCACCACAGTGCTGGCCGAATCGGCCGAGGGCGCCTGACTTTGACCGGTGGCGTAGCCGGTCATGCTGTAAACTGACATTCAAATCTCGCAGTCTGATTGCAACGTTGATGGCGGTTGCACATCCTACGATTATGTCAAAGACCAAACCCGCCCCCTTGCCGCCGGATACGCTGATCGGTGGCTACCGAATCCTCCGCCAGGTGGCCGCAGGGGGTTTTGGTGTGGTGTATTTGGCTCAGGACAATCTAGGCCAGAAAGTGGCGCTGAAGGAGTATCTGCCTTCTGCGCTGGCGGTGCGCGAGCCGGGCGAATTGTTGCCGTCTGTCCCCCCCGAAAAGCTCTCGCTGTACCGTCTGGGGCTCAAAAGCTTTTTTGAAGAAGGCCGGGCCCTGGCGCAGATTTCTCATCCGTCTGTGGTGAGTGTGCTGAATTTCTTCCGAGAAAACGAAACCGTTTATATGGTGATGAACTACCTCGAAGGGGCCTCCTTGCAGGAATTCATCGTCACGGCGCGTGGCCTCAAGCGCAAGAAAATCCTTCGCGAGGCCACCGTGCGCTCGCTGTTCGACGAAATTTTGCGCGGACTGCGTATCGTCCATCAGCACAAGATGCTGCATCTGGACATCAAACCCGCCAATATCCTGATCACGGAAGACAACAAGCCGGTGCTCATCGACTTTGGTGCGGCCCGCGAGGTGCTGAGCACCGAGGGTCATTTCGTGCGGCCCATGTACACGCCCGGGTTTGCCGCCCCTGAAATGTATAAGCGCAGTGCAGGTATGGGGCCCTGGACCGATATTTACGCCGTGGGGGCCTGTATGTATTCTTGCATGCAGGGCTACCCCCCGCACGATGCCCCGCAACGCCAGGAAAAAGACCGTCTGGCGCTGGCCATGACTCGTTTGCGGGGCATTTACTCGGACAACCTGATCGATGTGGTGCAATGGTGCATGTCGATCGATCCGCTGTCGCGGCCGCAGTCGGTGTTTGCGCTCCAAAAGGAGCTCAACCGCGAAGAGGAACCCACCTACACGCAGCCCGGTCTGGTTGACAAACTCAAGCTCAGCCTGAGTGGCATGCTCGGCAAGAAGGCACCAACACCCTCTGAGGCGTCGGATCGGTCGAGCTTTCACAATTTATGAAGTTTTCGGTCTATCAGGTCAGCCGCAAGGGAGGGCGCCCCCTCAATGAAGACCGCCTTGGTTACACGTATACCCGGCGTGCCGTGCTGCTGGTGCTGGCCGATGGCATGGGCGGTCACCCGGAAGGCGAAAAAGCGGCCGAGATCGCCGTTCGGGTCTTTACCCGCCAATTCGTCGCCCTGGCCCAGCCGGCGCTGAAAGACCCCAGGGCTTTTCTGGAGGCCACTTTGCTGGAAGCGAACCAGGCGATTGTCGATTTTGCCGATTCGCAGTCCATGGAGGACAATCCTCGCACCACGCTGGTGGCCGCCGTCATTCAGGATGGCGTCATCGTCGTGGTGCATTCGGGCGATTCGCGCCTGTATTGGGTCAGGCAAGGGCATCTGATCCGGCGGACGCGGGACCATTCGTACAAAGACAAGCCTGAGCTGTTTCGTGAAGTCCCTTCCGGGGTGAGCCGCAATGTGCTGTTCACCTGCCTGGGTAGTGATGACCTACCGCTGTTCGATACGTTCGGGCCTGCGGAACTCCTGCCGGGCGATCGTTTGGTTTTGTGCTCAGACGGTCTGTGGTCCATGTGGTCAGACGACAACGATCTGGCTGCCAGCGTGTTCGGGATGCCGATTCGCGATGTGGTGAATGCCTTGGCCGACGAAGCCGTGAGTCGGGCTGGCTTGCAGGGCGATAATGTGTCCCTGATTGGATTGGAATGGGATTCATCCGATGCCTTCGAGCCCACCCAGGTGATCGAGGCGGATCATTTGAATCCGCGCTCCTTTGCATCTTCTTTTGGCGCATTGGCCCCTGATGACTGGAAAGCCATCGACGATTTCGACGATGCCGCGATCGAACGCTCCATCGCCGAAATCAACGAAGCCATACGCCGCACCGCACCGCGCAAGCGGCCCTCCTGATTGTCTGTTTTTTTTCATGTCTCAGTCTGCTACCTTGCCGCGCCACGATGGCCGTCGCCCCGACCAGCTGCGAGCGGTTCGCATCACCCGCCAGTTCACCAAGCACGCCGAGGGGTCGGTGCTGATCGAATTCGGCGACACCCGCGTGCTGTGCAACGCTTCCCTGGAGGATAAAGTGCCGCCACACCAGAAGGGCAGCGGTGCAGGCTGGGTCACGGCCGAATACGGCATGCTGCCGCGTGCCACCCACACCCGCAGCGCACGCGAAGCCGCCAAGGGCAAGCAGAGTGGCCGCACGCAGGAGATTCAGCGCCTCATCGGGCGTTCCCTGCGGGCGGTGTTCGATCTGCGCCTGCTCGGCGAACGCACCCTGACGCTGGATTGCGATGTGCTGCAGGCCGACGGCGGCACCCGAACGGCTGCCATCACTGGCGCGTATGTGGCGGCTCACGACGCCATCGAGCAACTGCTGGCCGAAGGTAAACTGGCGCAGTCCCCCATCCTGCATCCGGTGGCCGCCGTTTCGGTGGGCATCGTGCAGGGTGTGCCGGTGCTCGACCTCGACTACGTCGAAGACTCGGCGTGCGACACCGACATGAACGTGGTCATGACCGGCGCAGGCCATTACGTGGAAGTGCAGGGCACCGCCGAAGGGGCGGCCTTCAGTCGCGCCGAAATGAATCAGTTGCTGCTGCTGGCCGACTTGGGGATCAGCGAGCTGATCGCCTGCCAGCAAACCGCCTTGGCGGGCACGGGCGCGGGCACGGGCGTAGCCTGAGAGCACGGCATGCCCGACACGCACACGCTGGTGCTGGCGTCCCACAACGCGGGCAAGCTGGCCGAATTGCAGGCCATGTTCGAGCCGCTGGGGGTGCGGCTGGTTCGCCAGGCCGACTTCGGCATCCCCGAAGCCCCGGAGCCGCACCGCACCTTCGTCGAAAACGCGCTCGCCAAGGCCCGCCATGCCAGTGCCGCGAGCGGGCTGCCCGCCTTGGCCGACGATGCCGGCCTGTGCGTGGATGCGTTCGGTGGTCAACCGGGGGTTGACACGGCCTACTACGCCACCCGCTTCGGCTACCCCAAGGGCGACCGGCACAACGTCACGGCCTTGCTCGAGCAGATGCAGGGCGTGACCCAGCGCCGTGCTGCGCTGGTCAGCACGCTGGTGGCGCTGCGTTCGGCCGACGACCCGGAGCCGCTGGTGGCCACCGGTCGCGTGAGTGGCTGCATCGCCGCCGCGCCCGTGGGGGACAACGGCTTTGGTTTTGACCCGGTGATGTGGCTCCCCGCCTTGGGCCAGACCTTTGCCCAGTTGCCCCCCGAGGTGAAAAACGCCTACAGCCACCGGGGCCAGGCTGCGCGAGCCATGCTCGAACTCATGCGCGAACGCTGGTATGGCCGCGACTAATCCCCAGGTGCTGCAGCGCTACCGCCCCGGCCAGTTGAACCTGACCGCGTTGCCGCCGCTGAGCCTGTATGTACACCTGCCCTGGTGCCTGAAAAAATGCCCCTACTGCGACTTCAACTCGCACGAATGGGGGGCCGCCCGAGGCGAGACCGGCGACATGCCTTGGGAGCGCTATCTGCAAGCGCTGCGCACTGACCTGGAGTCCAGCTTGCCGCTCGTCTGGGGGCGCACCGTCCACAGCGTCTTCATCGGTGGCGGCACGCCCAGCCTGTTTGCGCCCGAGGCCATCGACCGACTGCTAGCCGACATCCGCAGCCTGCTGCGGCTCGAAGCAGACGCCGAAATCACCCTCGAAGCCAACCCCGGCACGTTCGAGCAAGACCGCTTCAAAGGCTTGCGCCAAGCGGGCGTGACGCGCCTGAGCGTGGGGGTGCAATCCTTCAATGACCGGCATCTGAAAGTGATCGGTCGGGTGCACGACGGCGCTCAGGCCCGCGCCGCGCTGGACGAAGTCGCGGCCCATTTCGGCACCTTCAACCTCGACTTGATGTACGCCCTGCCGGGCCAGTCGCTCGACGAACTGGCACACGATCTGGACACGGCCTTGTCGTACCGCCCGCCCCATTTGTCGGTCTATCACCTGACGCTGGAGCCCAACACCTGGTTTGCCAAGCACCCGCCCGCCTTGCCCGACGACGACACTGCCTCTGACATGCTGGACCTCATCACCGAGCGCACCGCCAGCCACGGCATGGAGCGCTACGAGGTGTCGGCCTATGCGCGACCGGGCCACCGCTGCTGGCACAACACCAACTACTGGCAGTTTGGCGACTACCTGGGCATAGGCGCGGGTGCCCACGGCAAGCTGAGTTTTGCCCATCGTATTGTGCGCCAGGTGCGCTGGCGCGAGCCCCGGCTCTACATGGATCACGCCCTGCAGGGTAAGCCTTGGGCGTCCGAAACCGAGGTCGCCGCCGCCGATCTGCCGTTCGAGTTCATGCTCAATGCGCTGCGTCTGCGGGAAGGGTTTGCCTTGTCGCTTTTTGGCGAGCGCACCGGTCTGCCTGTCACGGCCCTGAGCGCTGGCCTGCAACAGGCGCTGCGCCAGGGCTGGCTCGCCGCCGATGGCCGACGGGTGCAACCCACCGCGCAAGGGTTTGACTTCCTCAGCGATGTGCAAGCGCTGTTTCTTCCCTGATTGCCTCCAAGCGAACATAATGCTGCCCAGTGAGGTGAGCCATGTTCGCGATTTACGGCACGTCAGGCTTGATGTATCGGGGCCCTATGGAAGACCTGCGCAAGGTCGCCCCTGCGCTTCGAATCTCCCGTTCCCGTGGTTTGCAGCCTGAACTGGATCGCATATCGCCCCGCCAGTTCGCTGCGGAATTGGGCGCTGACCCTGAGCGACGAGTCACCCAGGCATTGTCGGCTTACGGGCAGGTTCAAAAACCGGCCCCGGTTCGCAAGCCGTTGCAAACGGTGGCTGAAGTCATGAGTGTCCATCCCATCACAGTCCCGGCTGATGCCAACGTGCGGCAAGGCTGGTGGACGCTTTATGAGCATGGAATCGGTCAGGCCACTGTGGTGGATGCGCACGGTGAAGTGATTGGCTTGCTCAGCCGGGCTGAACTGATGCAGCCTGACCGATTGCCCAGGCCCGATGGGCTTGCCCTGGCATGGCTGGCCTTGATGGCCCAGCCGGTCACTGAACTGATGATCACCCCCGTTCCCTGCGCGACCCCGGAAACCGATTTGCGCCGACTCGCCAGCGTTCTGCTAGACACAGGCCTGCAGGGCTTGCCCGTGGTCAATCCAGACGGCCAGAACGTCGGCTTTGTGACACGCAGCGACATTCTCAAGGCGCTGGTGCACGATCCCCCGCTCGATCTCTGGGTCGGATGAGTCCTGAAACAGGCGACAATAAGGGTTTACGTACATCAAGTCTTACCGTGACGTCCGCCGAACTCCCCGCATCCTTGCCGCTTGATCTCTCGCAACTCGACGCCCTGACGGGTGGTGCTTTTGCTGCGCCCACGTCGGGCGAGCGTGCCGCTCGTCTCCGGGAATGGCTCACGTCTGAGCCGACTGAAGATCGCCTGGTCGATGTATTCCGCGAGATGGCTCATCGCGACAAGGGCGCAGCGAAGGTGGTCAAGGAGAAGCTCGACGACCTGCGCCGCGCCCGTGCCCAAGACGCCATGGCAGCAGAGTGGGCGACCAAGGCACGGCACCTGCTGGACCAGCCTCGTCTGAATCTTGCCGATGCCATGGCATGGCAACGCGACGCGGCCAAAGCAGGGGCTCCCTTGTCGCGTGAGCCCCTTGCCGGTCTGAAGCAGGGTTTGGCAGAGCGCATGAAAGCGATTGAGGAGTTGCAGCATCGTGTACAGGTGGAACGTGAAGCGGCCGTGCTGCTGGCCCAGCGCATTGAAGTTTTGTCCACCAAATCGTGGACGGAGGCATTGGCCTCCATGCCGCCGTTGCAGACGGATGTCGCCGAGTGGCAAGACCGCGCTGCTGCACTGGCGGCCGAATCCGAATGGGGCAGTGTGGAACCCCGGTTCCCCACCCAACTGCAGAATTCACAGATGCAGTTGCAAGTGGTCTGGGAGGCCTTTCAAGCCGCCCTGCTGCAGGCTGCGGCTGCCGCCGACAATCCGCAAGCCCCGCTGCCTGCGGTGCCGGTGTGGGCGGAAGAGCTGCGTGCAGTTCGCGGTGAGTCCGTGCCCGTTCCCGCGCCTGATGCCGCCGAAGTCGCTGCGCGGCGAGCCCAGGCGGAGCATGCGGTGCAGGCGGCGTTGCAAGCGCTGACGGCCGAAATTGCCGAAGGCCACAGTAAAACCGCGCCGAAAGCGGCCGCATTTTTGCGTCAGCAAATCAAGGAGCATGGTCGATTCATCCGTTCGGCCCTGGAGCACGACGTGCAGGCGGCATTGAACAAGGCCGGTGAGCTGGAGGGGTGGCAGCGTTGGCGTGCCGATCAACTGCGTGAGGAACTGCTTGCCAAAGCAGTGGCCCTGACCCAGGCGCCGGAGGGCCAGCGCCTGGGGGGACGCAAACTGCAGGAAACCTTGCGCCAGTTGCGCGAACAATGGAAATCGACCGACCAAGGTGGTCAGCCCAATCATGCGATGTGGAAAAAGTTTGATGAGGCCTGCAACGAAGCGTACAAAGGAGTCGAGGCTTGGTTGAGTCAGATCAAACAGCAAAACGAAACCAGCCGTGCGCAACGTTTCGCTCTGCTGGCCGAGGTACAGGCATGGGCACTGGCGCACGCTGCATCCACCGACTGGAAGCAGCAGATTCGCGAGCTGCATGCGTTTGCTGAGCGCTGGCGTCAGTCCGGGCACTTGAGCGAAAAGCTGTTTGCGGAATTGCAGCCTCAATGGAAAGAGGTCATGTCGCAGGCCCATGCCCGCCTAGAAGCCGAACAGGCGGCCAGTGTGCAGCGTCGGCTGGCTTTGATCGAGGATGCCCGTCAATTGAGCCAGGCCAGCGCATGGCGCATCGATGCAGTCAAAGCCTTGCAGCAGCAATGGCAACAGGAAGCCCATGCGGTGCCGCTCGACCGTCGGCAGGAGCAAAAACTCTGGGAGGCGTTCCGTCAACCCATTGACGAAGCGTTTGCCCGCAAATCCGCCAGTCGGGAGCGTGAGACTGAAGCCTTGAACGCCCACGACAAACGGGTTCTGGAGGCTGCGAAGGCGCTGGACGCCGCGATTGCTGTAGGCGATGCCCAGCGTATCCGTGAAGCCATGGCTGATCTGCAGCAGGGTGTGCACGCTCAATCTGAACCAACTGGCGCTGCCCCAGCCCCCGAAACGGCCGTCGTCGACGCGGCTTCTGCCCCGTCCGCCGTTGCCCAGACGGTGCCCGCCAGAAAGCTGGTGGCCATGCGTGGCGATGACCGACCTGGCATGCAGAAAGCGCAGCCGGCGATCCGCAAACCCATGGGGCGCGACACCCGTGCGAGTGATCGACGAGATCGCGAGCCTCATCCCGTCGCCCGAGGCCCTCGTCTGGGGGATGCCGCTTTCCGTGCCCAGCGTCAGGCGCTGGAGCAGGCCGAACTGACCCTGCGCAAGCTGGCAGCCCAAGCCCACGGCGAGGCGGTGGTGCATCTGATGACGGCTTGGGAGCAGCGCCAACCGGATCAGATTCCGTCCGCGCAGGTTTTGGGCGGCAAATCGTCTGCCTCAGCCCGCATGGCCTGGGTGCAGTCATTGACCCAGCCGGCCAAGGTGGATTCGGTGGCGGCAGCCCATATCGCCTTGCTGCGCCTGGAAATGGCGGCCGAGGTACCCACCCCTGCGGCTCATCTGGACGATAGGCGTGCCATGCAACTGCAACTGCTGACGCGCCGCAACGACCCGGCCCCCGCTCAGACCTGGGTGCAGGACACGGCCACCGTGCTGGCAGCGGCCCATACGGCGGAGGCGTCGCGGCGGCTGCAGGCAGCGCTGAAGGTGTTGCTGCGGCGTTGATGAGTGGGGTGTGTCAGCGCGGGCGCCGGAAAAAGGCGTCCAGCAGCACGCACAGCTCCGGAAAATGGGTTTCAAAGCCGTTACGGTTGACCCAGTAGGCTTCGCAAGCCACGGCAAAGAATTCGGCCGGGGCGGTCGCGCCATAGGCGTCCATCCACGGGGCTGGGGTGCCAAAGCGGTGCGCCAGATCGACCTGTCGGCGAAAGCGCTCGAAGGCCGCCGACCAGGTGGTCTGCCAGCGCTCGGTGGCATGGGCGGCCGACAAGCCCATGAACCCGTGCGGCAAGCGGGGGCAGCCGTTGGCCTCTTCATAGCGGCTTTTGTGGCGCATGTCAGCCTTGTGGGCGAACTCGTGTATCACCAGGTTGTGCCCGTGTGCTGCCCCTGCGCTGGCACCCTGTACGTGCGACCAGACCAGCATCACCGGCCCGCCATGCATGGCCTCGCCGGCCAGCGTCTCGCGGTAACGGTGTACCACGCCCGCCGCATCGGTCACTTCGCGCTGGGCCACCGCTTCTTCGGGGTAGATCACGATGCCGACGAAATCGGCGTACCAGTCCAGCCCGGCCAGCCCCCAATGTATCCAGGGCAGGCAGGCCTGCGCCGCCACGCACAGCGCCATCTCGTCGTTGATGTTCAGGCCATGCACGCCGGTGAATTCCTTGTCGGCCAAAAAACGCTCGCACAGGGTTTTCAGGGTGGCCAAGTCGGCACCGGGCAGGGCGTGCAGAAAAGGGTAGCGCCCCAGCACCTGCTGCCACAAAGGCTGCGGGATGGCCGGTGGCTGCCCCACCGCCCGCTGCAACATGCGGCCCCAGCGGCTGTGCAGCCATTTGCGCCACCACCGCGGTGCCTTCATCGGCTCAGGGGCCAGCGCTGCAGGTGGCCATCGGGGTACAAGGACAGTATCTCCAGCCGGGGGGGCTGGGCGCTGGCATCCCAATCGCTCAACACTACGCGCTCCAAACCGTCGCCGAGGTCGTGACTGCCTGGGCGATGGGTGTGGCCGTGTATCAGTCGCTGGCTTTGGGTCTGCCGCAGCCACTGGGCGGCCAGCTCGTGGTCCACGTCGGCAAACGCCAGGCCTTGATCAAGAACCGCGCGTTGATGCTGTTGACTCTGCATGCGCAACTGACGAGCCATCGCCTCCCGTTGCGCCAGTGGCTGCGCCAGAAACGTCGATGGCCAATCAGGGTGACGTACGGTTGCCCGAAAACGCAGGTAATCACGGTCACTCAGGCACCAGGCATCGCCATGACTGAGCAACCAGCGCTGCGTGCCGCGTTGAAGCACGCAGGGGTCCGGCAACAGAGTGACGCCACAGGCCTCGGCGCATGCCTTGCCGACGAGGAAGTCGCGGTTGCCGTGCATGAAGTAAACATCGGCCCGTTGGCTGGTCCGCTGCAGCACGGCTGCGCAATGTTGGGCAAGATGGTGATCAGGGTCAGTGGGCAGGGTAGCGAGCACGTCGTCACCGACCCAGACTTCAAAAAGGTCCCCCAGAATGAACAGGGCGTCAAAGTCGCCCGCTTCGAGGTACTGAAAAAACGCCGCCGCCGTTTCGGGCTGGCTGGCTTGCAGGTGCAGATCCGACAGGAAGTCGACCCGTCGCCAGTCGGGCCTTGCTTCGATGATGGGGCAGGCGTTCAGAGGGCTACCGCCTTTTCCAGCACCACGTCAGTCAGCGGCACGTCGTCGTGGAAGCCCTTGCGGCCGGTCTTGGTGGCACGAATGGCGTCCACGATCTCGGTGCCTGCCACGACCTTGCCAAAGACGGCGTACCCCCAGCCTTGCATCGATGGGGCGGTGTGGTTGAGAAAACCGTTGTCGGCCACATTGATGAAAAACTGGGCAGTGGCCGAGTGGGGTGCCTGGGTGCGGGCCATGGCCAGCGTGTAGCGTTCGTTCTTCAGGCCGTTGTTGGCCTCGTTTTCGATCGGCTCCCGCGTCGGCTTCTGCTTCATGCCCGGCTCGAAGCCGCCGCCTTGAATCATGAAGCCGTCGATGACCCGGTGGAAGATGGTGTTGTCGTAATGCCCGCTGTTCACATAGGCCAGAAAATTGGCCGCCGACTTGGGTGCTTGGTCGGCAGCGAGTTCGACGGTGATGACGCCGTGGCCGGTGATGTGCAGTTCGACTTGGGGGTTGGCCATGGTTTTATTTCTCCAGAGTGGCTTTGATGATGGTGACGGGGGTGGCAGGCACGTCGGTATGCATGTTGCGGCGGGTGGTGGGCACCGTGCGTATGCGTTCGACCACGTCCATGCCACCGACCACCCGCCCAAACACGGCGTAGCCGTGGCGGTCGGGGGAGTTGGCCTGGTCGAGGAAGGTGTTGTTGCTGACGTTGATGAAAAACTGCGCCGTGGCCGAGTTCGGGACGTTGGTGCGGGCCATGGCCACCGTACCGACGGTGTTGCTCAGGCCGTTGCGCGACTCCAGCTCGATCGGTGCGCGGGTGGGTTTTTGCCGCATGTCGGCGCTGAAGCCGCCGCCCTGGATCATGAAGTTGGGAATCACCCGGTGGAATACGGTCCCGTCGTAATGGCCGTCTTGCACGTACTGGATGAAGTTGGCCACCGTGACCGGGGCGCGTTGCGGATCGAGTTCGAGCACGATGCGGCCCAAGCTGGTTTCCAGTGTGACGCGCGGCGGCTGGGTCTGGGCCGTGGCGCTGGACAGCGCGACGCAGCCAGACAGCAAGGAGGTGGCAGCTAGGCGCTGCCATGAACGGCGAGAGAGCAGGGTGGTCATGGAAACGGATCGGGTCAGCGAGGGGAGGGAGGGGAGGGATACGAAGGGGATGAAGGGGGCAGAAGGCGCTCCACCGCCTGCAGATGCTGCACATCCGCCGGGGTCCCGCCGCCATGCAGCAGGGCGCTGCGGTAGGACTCGGCGGCCATGCGCAGCCACAGATCGCCCAAGTTGCGGTGGGCGGTGGCGTAAGTCGGGTGCAGGCGGATCGCCATTTCCAGTGCCTGCCGGGCTTCGGCCAGCCGGCCTTCGGCTGCTTCCAGCACCGCCAGGTTGTTGTACGGCTCGGGCAATTCGGGGAAGTCGCGCGTCAGGGCGCTAAAGGTCTCGCGTGCCGCCGCCAAGTCGCCCCGCTGCTTGAGGATGACGCCGCTCAGAAAGCGCATCTGCGGGTCTCTGGGGTGTTTGGTCAGCCAGGTCTGGGCTTCGTTCAGGGCCAGGGCGAGTTCACCGGCCTTCAGCCAGCGCTCCACGCGGTCGTAAGGCGCGTCCTGGGCCAACGCCGGGCTGGCAGCCAGCCCGAGGCAGGCCACGGTTGCTGCACAAACGGCCCGGCACAGGGGCCACAAGCCAGAGACGCGCAACGGGTGCAGCAGGTAAGCAAGGAAGTTCATGTGGTGGCAGAAAACGGCCCGAAATGGCTCGGCCCCGATATACTCGATGGATTGTATCTGAGGGGTTTTCACCCCTGCCTGCCCTGATGACATTGCGTATCTACAACTCGTTGACGCGTCGCGTGGACGCTTTCACACCGCTGGAGCTTGGCCATGTCCGCATGTATGTCTGCGGCATGACGGTCTATGATCTGTGCCACTTGGGCCATGCCCGCTCCATGGTGGCCTTTGACGTGGTGCAGCGCTGGCTCAAGGCCAGCGGCTACCGCGTAACCTACGTGCGCAACGTGACCGACATCGACGACAAGATCATCGCCCGTGCGCTGCAGAACGGGGAAACCATACGCCACCTGACCGACCGCATGGTGCAAGCCCTGCACCAAGATGCCGATGCGCTGAAGATCGAGCGGCCCACCCACGAACCGCGGGCCACGGACTACGTGCCCCAGATGCTCAACCTGATCGGGCGGCTGGAACGCAAAGGGCTGGCTTACCGCAGCAGCAACGGCGACGTGAACTACGCCGTGCGCCAGTTCGACGGCTACGGCAAGCTCTCGGGCAAGAGCTTGGACGACCTGCGTGCGGGCGAGCGGGTGGCGGTCGATGATGGCAAGCACGACCCGCTCGACTTCGTGCTCTGGAAAGCCGCCAAGCCCAGCGAGCCAGCCGAAGCCCAGTGGGCCAGCCCTTACGGCCTAGGCCGCCCCGGCTGGCACATCGAATGCTCGGCCATGAGCGGCGAGATGCTGGGCGCGAGCTTCGACATCCACGGCGGCGGTGCCGACCTGCAGTTCCCGCACCACGAAAACGAGATCGCCCAGAGCGAAGGTGCCACCGGCCAGGCGCTGGCCACGGTCTGGATGCACAACGGTTTCGTGCGTGTGGACAACGAAAAAATGTCCAAGAGCCTGGGCAACTTCTTCACCATCCGCGAGGTGCTGCAGAAGTACGACGCCGAAACGGTGCGCTTCTTCATTCTGCGCGCCCACTACCGCAGCGCGTTGCATTACAGCGACGCCCATCTCGACGATGCCCGGGCCGCGCTCAAGCGGCTCTACACCGCGCTGGACGCGGTACCGGCTGCTGCCGCCCGTATCGACTGGGCCGAACCCCATGCCGCCCGCTTCCAGGCTGCCATGAACGAGGACTTTGGCACCCCGGAGGCGGTGGCCGTGCTGTTTGAGCTGGCCACCGAAGTCAACCGGTCGCGCTCGGCGCAACAGGCCGGGCTGCTGAAAGCTCTCGGGGCCACGCTCGGTTTGCTGCAGGAAGACCCGAGGGCCTTTTTGCAAGGCGGCTCGACCGGCGGGCCCGATGAAGCCGAAGGCATGGCCGAGTTTGCGGCCCAGATCGCGGCCCAAATCGACGCCCGTGCCGCCGCCAAAGCCGCCAAAAACTGGGCCGAGGCCGACGCCATTCGTCAGGCCTTGCTGGGGCAGGGCGTGCTGCTGAAAGACGGCCCGTCGGGCACCACCTGGGAAAGGGTCTGAGGCCTCATGACCTTGACTGCCCCCGCTTACTGGGCCGATGGTTGCCAGCACCTGATGCAGCGCGACCGCGTGATGAACCGACTCATCCCGCAGTTTCCCAACGTCTCGCTGCAATCTCGTGGCGACCCGTTCACCACCCTGGTGCGCAGCGTGATCGGCCAGCAGATTTCGGTCAAGGCCGCCCAGGCCGTGTGGGAGCGTTTCGTCGCCCTCATGCCCCAGATGGAGCCCGCGCAGTTGTTGCGCCTGAAGGTCGATGACATGCGGGCGGCCGGCCTGAGTGCGCGCAAGGTGGAATACCTGGTCGATCTGGCGCTGCATTTCGACACTGGAGCCTTGCGCCCGCAGGACTGGTCGGGCATGGACGACGAGGCCATCGTCAAGCAACTCGTCGCCATTCGTGGCATCGGGCGCTGGACGGCCGAGATGTTTCTCATTTTTTACCTGATGCGGCCCAACGTGCTGCCGCTCGACGACGTCGGGCTGATCCGGGGCATCAGCCAGAGCTATTTCTCGGGCGATCCGGTAAGCCGCAGCGATGCCCGTGAGGTGGCCACGGCCTGGACGCCGTACTGCAGCGTGGCGACTTGGTATATTTGGCGATCGCTGGATCCGCTGCCGGTGGCTTACTGACCCGGCGGCTGCCCACCCAAGACCCTAGGAGTTTGCCTTGGCGAAAAAAACATTTCTGGATTTCGAGCATGCCGTGGCGGAGCTGGAAACCAAAATCGAAGAGCTGCGTTACGTCCAGACCGAATCGGCGGTGGACATTTCGGAAGAAATCGAGCAACTGAGCAAGAAAAGCCAGCAGCTCACCAAAGACATCTACAGCAACCTGACTCCTTGGCAAGTGACCAAGATCGCGCGCCACAGCGACCGGCCCTACACGCTGGACTACGTGCGCGAAGTCTTTACCCATTTCGTCGAACTCCACGGCGACCGTCACTTTTCCGATGACCTGAGCATCGTCGGGGGCTTGGCACGATTCAATGGCCAGCCCTGCATGGTGTTGGGCCAGCAGAAGGGCCGCGACACCAAGGAGCGCACCGTTCGCAACTTCGGCATGACCCGCCCGGAGGGCTACCGCAAGGCCCTGCGCCTGATGAAGCTGGCCGAAAAATTCAAGCTACCGGTGTTCACTTTCGTCGATACGCCCGGCGCTTTTCCCGGCATCGACGCCGAGGAGCGTGGCCAGTCCGAAGCCATCGGGCGCAATATTTTTGAAATGGCGCAACTCGAAGTGCCGATCATCTCCACCATCATCGGTGAAGGCGGCTCGGGTGGTGCGCTGGCCATCGCCGTGGCCGACCAGGTGCTGATGCTGCAGTACTCGGTGTATTCGGTCATCAGCCCGGAAGGCTGTGCCTCGATTTTGTGGAAAACCAGCGAGCGTGCTGCCGACGCCGCCGAGGCGCTGGGCATCACGGCGCATCGCCTGAAGGCGCTCGGACTGGTGGACAAGATCGTCAATGAGCCGGTCGGTGGGGCGCACCGCGATCCCAAGCAGATGGCTTCTTTTCTCAAGCGGGCGCTCAACGACGCCTACCGTCAGGTGGCCGATCTCAAGCCGAAGGAACTGGTGGAGCGCCGTTACGCCCGCATCAACGGCTACGGGCGCTTCAACGACACCAAGGCAGATAGCTCCAAGGGCTGACCCGGTGGGCCGCAGCGCTCTGGCGGTGGACTGGTCGTCGCACCCGGGCCTGGCGGCCTTGCACGAACTGGCACTGCCCGCTGGTGCTGGGCCGCTGGCGGTGGCGTACAGCGGTGGTGCCGACTCCACCGCCTTGCTGCTGGCGGCTTGGCGCGTGTGGCCGCAACGGGTGCTGGCCCTGCACATCAACCACGGTCTGCAGCAGGCGGCCACCGACTTCGAGCAGCACGCCAGCGCTTTTTGCGCCGACTGGGGAATTGCGCTGCACGTGCGGCAGGTGCAGGCCCAAGTCCGGCCGGGCGAGAGCCTGGAGGCGGTGGCACGGCAGGCCCGCTACCCGGCCCTGGCGCAACTGGCCCGCCAGCAGGGTGCAGCGGCGGTGCTGCTGGGCCAGCATCGGGAGGATCAGGCCGAAACCGTGCTGCTGGCGCTCTCGCGCGGTGCCGGCCTGCCGGGCCTGGCCGCCATGCCGGCCTGCATACAGCACGACGGTGTGCCGTTCATGAGGCCTTGGCTGGCGGTATCGGGGCGCACACTGCGCGACTGGTTGCATGACCAAGGCATCGCTTGCGTGCAAGACCCCAGCAACACCGATGCCCGGTTCACCCGCAATCGGATTCGTCATCAACTGCTGCCCGCTTGGGAGCGCACCTTTCCCGCTGCAACGCCCTTGCTGGTGCGCAGCGCCCGTCATGCCGCCCAGGCGCAGACGCTGCTGGAGGAACTGGCGCAGATCGATCTGGCCCAGGTGGGTCAACCCCCGGCGATACGCGCCCTGCAGGCCTTGAGCGTCAACCGCCAGGGCAATGTGCTGCGTTACTGGCTGCGTCAGGCGGGGGCGCGTCAGGCCAGCGAGGCGCAGTTGCTGGCCTTGTTGCGGCAGGTCGCCGCCTGTACCACCCGGGGGCACGCCATTTCGCTCAAAGTCGGGCTGGGCCATGTGCGCCGACTAGGCGAGATACTGGTGTTCGAGCCCGGGCAAGCCACGAAACTATAATCAGCGGTTTTGCGGCAGGTGGCCGGCCTCGCAAAACGGATGCAACTCCGGCACTGATTCAATTTCCACACATGGCACTGATAGTTCACAAATACGGCGGCACCAGCATGGGCTCGACCGAGCGCATCCGCAACGTCGCCAAGCGGATCGCCAAGTGGCACCGCGCCGGGCACCAGATGGTGGTCGTGCCCAGCGCCATGAGCGGCGAAACCAACCGCCTCCTCGCCCTGGCCAAGGAAGTGGCACCGCAACCGCCGACCACGGCCTATTACCGCGAACTCGATCA
The DNA here is from genome assembly GCA_002291945.1 of Tepidimonas sp. UBA997. Lineage (GTDB taxonomy): Bacteria > Pseudomonadota > Gammaproteobacteria > Burkholderiales > Burkholderiaceae_C > UBA997. Next base: position 15,219 of record DBAZ01000081.1, on the reverse strand, counting down.
GTTGGCGGCCACGGGTGAGCAGGCCTCGTCGGCCCTGCTGGCCATCGCCCTGCAAGCCGAGGGCCTGCAAGCGATCAGTTTTTCAGGCTGGCAAGTACCGGTTTGCACCAACGACGCCTACACCAAGGCCCGCATCGAATCGATCGATGACAGCCGCGTCAAAACCGAGCTCGCGGCGGGCAAGGTGGTCATCATCACCGGCTTTCAAGGCATCGACGCGGCAGGCAACGTGACCACGCTGGGGCGCGGCGGGTCGGATACCTCGGCCGTCGCCGTGGCGGCGGCCATCGGTGCGGTGGAGTGCCTGATCTACACCGATGTCGATGGCGTCTATACCACCGACCCGCGCGTGGTACCCGAAGCCCGCCGCCTGGAGCGCGTCAGCTTCGAGGAAATGCTGGAAATGGCCAGCATGGGCTCCAAGGTGCTGCAGATACGCTCGGTGGAATTTGCCGGCAAGTACCGCGTGCCGATCCGCGTCCTGTCGAGCTTCACCTCGTGGGACATCGACCTGACCGAAGAAGCCCAGTCGGGCACCCTGATCACTTTTGAGGATGACGAATCCATGGAACAAGCTGTCGTTTCCGGTATTGCCTTCAACCGCGATGAAGCCAAGGTCGCCGTGCTCGCCGTGCCCGACAGGCCCGGCATCGCCTACCAGATTCTGGGTGCTGTGGCCGATGCCAATGTGGAAGTCGATGTGATCATCCAGAACATCAGCAAAGACGGCAAGACCGACTTCAGCTTCACCGTACACCGCAACGATCTGGCCAAGACGCTGGACTTGCTCAAGACGCAGGTGGTGCCCAAGCTGGGTGCAGCCGAGGTGCTGGGCGACGCCCGCATCTGCAAGGTCAGCATCGTGGGCATCGGCATGCGCAGCCACGTCGGCGTGGCCAGCCGCATGTTCCGTTGCCTGAGCGAAGAGGGCATCAACATCCAGATGATTTCCACCTCCGAGAT
>DBAZ01000081.1:0-13854 GCA_002291945.1 Tepidimonas sp. UBA997 | reverse complement strand
GAGTTCGAGCTCGATCAGCCGGCAGACAGCCTGGCCGAGCGCAAATAAGACCAGCAAATAAGCCCCCGTTTTCAGGCATAATACGGGGTTCGGAGCGATGACCGAGTGGCCGAAGGTGCTCCCCTGCTAAGGGAGTATGGGATGTAGAGTCTCATCGAGGGTTCGAATCCCTCTCGCTCCGCCACCCAATCAAACCAACGACTTACAGCAAAACAGACGAGTTGCGAAGTCTTGATGTTAGCCAACATTGACCACCCAAAAGCCACCTTCGCGGTGGCTTTTTTGTTTTTCCCTGGGTTTTACTACGCAGCTCACCCAAGAAGCCAGTTTTTGTTAGGTGCGACAAGGACTTGCGGCTGTCTTGCAGGAAAATTTGCATGAACTATGGGCAAATTTCTACCTCTTTGGATTCGTCGCGGGCATTGTTTCCGAGCGACGAGCATCTGGGCCCATCCCGCCGGGCGGGATGGGCGTCAACCCAATCTTTCAAAGAATGGCTCAGGGCACCAGCAAGCGGTTGATAGCTTGAAGATCGTCAGCCACGAGTACACCACTGGCCTGTTGGAGTCTCAGTTGCCCCACCAGCACGTCATAGCGGGCTCGTGCAAGGCTGGCCTTGGTCTGGAACAGTTGGCTCTGCGCGTTAAGCACGTCGATATTGATCCGCACGCCAACTTGGTAACCGAGTTGGTTCGCCTCAAGGGCACTCTGGCTGGAGGCGACAGCCGCTTCAAGGGCGGCGGCTTGACCCATGCCGGACTGCACGCCAAAGAAAGCAGCTCGGGTGGCTTGCGTCACACCACGGCGAGCGGCTTCAAGGTCGGTGCGTGAACGTTCTTCCAGGGCGACTGCCTCCGCAATACGGTTTCGGACCGCGCCGCCCGTGTACAGCGGCATGTTGAATTGCACACCGACCGTGGCATTGTTGTTTCTGACGTAGTTCAAGGGGCCCGATTGAGTGGGGCCGCGAGCGATTTGATATTGGGCCACGGCATCCAGCGTGGGGCCTTTGGCGGATTCGGCGCGTTCGACGTCGAGTTGGGCGATAGCCAGCGCGGACTGGGCCTGACGCACCTGCGGATGCTCGGCTTCAGCCCGGGTGACCCAGTGGTCGATGGGTTCCGGGGACAGCGCGGGCAGGGCGGCATTTTCAGCCAGTCGCCAGGGTTGCACGTTGGGGCGACCGACCCGTTGATCCAGCGCCAGTTTCTTGACCCGGAGGTCATTGGCTGCAGCGATTTCCTGCGCAACGACGAGGTCGAAGCGAGCCTGGGCTTCTCGGGTGTCGGTGATCGTGCTGGTGCCGACCTCGAAATTGCGTCTGGCAGCCGCCAACTGCTGAGAAACCGCCACTTTCTGAGCCTGAACGAAAGTCAGTGTGTCTTGTGCGGCCAAGACGTCGAAATAGGCCTGAGACGTTCGGACGATCAGATCCTGCTCTGCCATGCGCAGCCGCTCCTGGGCGATCGTGCGTGATTGTTCCGCCTGCTCCATGGCGATCCGGTTGGCCGGGCGAAAAAGTGGTTGGCTGGCCGCCAGCGTGACGTTCTGGCTATTCGTGGTTCGATCCAAACCAGCCAGGCTGCTGTCGGTATGGGTCCAGTGGGTGCCCGCGCTCAGACCAACGGAGGGCAAGACGCCGGATCGGGCTTGCGCCGCTCTGGCCTGGTCTGCCTCGAACTGGGCTTGTGCACCCAGAAAACTGGCATCGTACACGCGGGCGGCTTCGACCAGTTCAACCAGGCTTTGGGCGTGTGCCGACCCCAGCGTCAGGCCAGCCACCAGCCCGAGGGCCTTGAGCCAGTGTCCTTGACTTGAGTCGATGGGCGTGACAGCGGAGCGCGATGGCTGGGCCGATGACGAAAAGAGGGTCATGCGTATGTGAATCTGGTGGTCAACGGGGTTCAATATCGGGGGACGGTCGAATCCACTTCGTCCGACCACCGATGGATGCCTCCGCTGATGTTGAAGACATGTTCAAAACCTTGATTTTTCAGGAAATGCGCGACTTGTGCACTGCGAGCCCCATGATGGCAGAGGCAGGCGATGGGTTGATGGCGTGGCAATTCAGCCAGTCGTGCCGCAATGCTGGCCATGGGCATCGTGATCAGCGTGAAGCCCGCTGGCCTGACGCTGGCGCGTTGCACCTCCCAGGGCTCCCGAACATCCAGAATCACGGGTTGGGCGTGACCCGCAGCCTGGTTCTGCTGGATCCATGCGTCGATTTGTGCTGGTTGAATGGCGTCAATCAAGGGATGCTCGGATCAGAAATGAAAGCGGCTGGGTTCCGGGAAATGGCGCATCCGAGGCACCACAATGTCCCAGGGCTGCTCAGTGTGGTAGGCCTTTTCCCCCGTGCGTCGCACGAGCGTGGCTCGCATCATCGGCTCATGGCCGACCACGGCGAAAAGACGACCACCCACGCGCAACAGTTCCAGCAAGTCGGCAGGGACTTCAGCCATGGAGCCACCGATCAGAATGGCGTCGTAGGGGGCCTGTGGCAGGCAAGCCGCAAAACGGTGGGCTGCGGCATCGGCGACTTTGACTTCCACGTTGTCGGCCCCGACGGCTTGCAGATGCGTTTTGGCTTGTTGGGCCAGCACGGGGTTGATCTCGATCGACAGCACCTGAGCAGCCAGTTTGCCCGTGAGTGCGGCCATGTAGCCAGACCCGGTCCCGATTTCGAGAACGCTGTCCGTGGGCTGGAGGTCGAGGTCCTGCAGGGCACGGGCCTCCACTTTGGGCGGCCACATGCACTCCCCATCCACCACAGGCTGACTCAGCGGAATCTCCAGATCGGCCAGCGCCAGTGCCTGGAAAGCTTCGGGCACAAACTGCTCACGCCGAACGTCAGACAACAGCGACAGAATGCGCGCATCCAGGACTTCCCAGGGCCGAATCTGCTGCTCGATCATATTGAAGCGGGCTTTATCGACATTCAATGCGTGGACGGCGGTGTGCATAAATACTCCGGTTGGTATATTGACGGATTTAGATTCATTGTACCGAACCACGGGTTCGGGTGGGGTTTGGCAACTGTTGACGCAAACGGTAAAGCGTTTCGAGGGCTTCGCGGGGTGTCAGCAAGTCCGGGTCGATGGCCGCCAAGGCCTCTTCCACTGCGCTGGGCTCGGGGGTGGCTGATTCAGGCGGGGCGGCGAACAGGTCAATCTGTGCATGGGACTTCGTGCTCAGGGCCTCCAGTGCTTCCAGTGCATGCCGCGCCTGCTGGACGACCCCCACCGGCACCCCAGCCAATCGGGCCACCTGGACTCCATAGCTGCGGCTGGCGGGGCCGGGCTCGATCTGGTGCAGGAAGACGATGTCGCGTCCTTTGCCTTCGACGGCACTGACATGGACGTTCACAGCCGCGTGATGGCGCGCAGGAAGTTCGGTCAACTCGAAGTAATGCGTGGCAAACAGGGTGAACGCTTTGACTTTATCGTGCAAGTGGCTGGCAATGGCTCCAGCCAGGGCCAACCCGTCAAAGGTCGAGGTGCCACGGCCGATCTCGTCCATCAGCACGAGACTGTGTGGGCCGGCACTGTGCAGGATTTGCGCCGCTTCGGTCATTTCCAGCATGAAGGTGGACTGGGCGTTGGCCAGGTCGTCGGCGGCCCCGATGCGGGTGTGGATGGCGTCCAGCGGCCCCAAGCGGCAGCGCTGTGCAGGCACGTAGCTGCCCATGCTGGCGAGCAGGGCGATCACCGCCACCTGCCGCATGTAGGTGGATTTGCCCCCCATGTTGGGGCCGGTGATCACTTGCATGCGGGCCTTGGGGCCCATGACGGTGTCGTTGGGGATGAACGGTGCACCTGAGGTTTCGCCCAGACGGGCTTCGACGACCGGGTGGCGCCCCGCACGGATTTCGATGCATGGCTCCACAGTGAACTCCGGGGCCTGCCAGTTCAAGGTCAGTGATCGTTCAGCCAGGGCGCACAGCGCATCCAGGGTCGCGACCGAACCGGCCACCGTCGTCAGGGGGCCAATCGCCGGCTGCAGGGCATCCAGAAGGGCTTCGTACAGCCATTTTTCCCGCGCCAGTGCGCGTTCCTGGGCACTCAGCGTCTTGTCTTCGAAGGCTTTGAGTTCTGGGGTGATGAAGCGTTCGGCATTCTTGAGCGTCTGGCGGCGGCGGTAGTCGTCGGGCACCTTGTTGAGCTGCCCCTGAGTGACTTCGATGAAAAAGCCATGCACCTTGTTGAATTGGACGCGCAGATTCGCAATGCCGGTGCGTTCACGCTCTCGGGATTCCAATTCCAGCAAAAAGCTGTCTGCATGCGTCTGGATGGCACGCCATGCGTCCAGCTCTGAGTCAAACCCGGGGTTGATGACCCCACCGTCGCGAACGAGTGCTGCCGGCTCGGGCAGCAGCGCCCGTTGCAGCAGTTCCAGACAGGCCACGGGTGTCAGCAGGCGCTGTGCATGCTCGCTCAGGAGCCCGAGCGCATTCGGCTCAGGAGATGGGTCTGCTTGAGGGGCCAGAGCCTGCTGCATCTGCTTGCCCAGTTGGCGGGCTCGTTCCAGCGTCCGCGCCAGAGCCACCAGCTCACGCGGGCGCACCTGCCGCAGGGCGCATCGCGCGGTGATGCGTTCGATATCGCTGGCCCCTTTCAAGGCTTGCTGGACGGGTTCAACCCAACCTTGCCTGAGGGTGTGGATCGCCTGCAATCGCTGCCGGGCCACGGATCGCTCCCGTGGAGGCTCCAGCAGCCAGCGCTTGAGCAGGCGGCTGCCCATGCCGGTCTGGCAGGTGTCCAGCAGGGACAGCAAGGTCGGTGCGCTTTCGCCACGCAAAGTCTGGGTGAGTTCAAGATTGCGTCGTGTGGTGGCGGGCAGATCGATCACTTCCTGGGGCTTGACCACCTGCAAGCGCTGCACATGGCCCAATGAGCGCCCTTGCGTGTGTTCGGCGTAGTCCAGCAGCGCAGAAGCGGCAGCCTGTGCCTCGTTCAACGTATGTGCGCCCCAGGCCGCGAGATGCGCCGTTTGCAGTTGCTGCGTCAGCTTCCTTTCACCCAGTCCGGCGTCAAAACTCCAGGCTGGCCGGATCCCGAGGGTCAGCCGCGCCCCCCCACCCGAAGGCGCCAGATAGGGCCACTGGCGCTGGATATCGTGCAGTTCCTGCTCGAAAGAAGGGGTGACTTCGGCGCTGTACAGCAACTCACTGGGCCCGATGCGGACTATCCAGGTGCGCAGTTCTTCCCGTGGGCATTGAGCCAGGTGCACCACGCCTTGGGTCAGGCTCAGCCAGGCCAGTCCACAGGTGTGACGCGCACCTGTGTGAACCGCCAGCAACAGCGATTCGGATTTGTCACTCAGCAGTTCGGCATCGACCAGCGTGCCGGGCGTGACGACGCGAACGACCTTGCGCTCCACCGGACCTTTGGAGGTGGCGGGGTCGCCGATCTGTTCGCAGATGGCCACCGACTCGCCCAGCTTGATGAGTCGGGCCAGATAGGTGTCCGCCGCGTGAAAAGGAACACCCGCCATCACCACGGGCTGACCAGCCGACTGGCCACGCTGGGTCAGCGTGATGTCCAGCAGCCGCGCGGCTTTTTCGGCATCCTCGTAGAACAGCTCATAAAAGTCACCCATGCGGTAAAAGAGCAGGGTGGCTGGGTAGTCCGCTTTGAGCTGCAGGTACTGCGCCATCATGGGGGTATGGCTTGACGGAGGCTCTTTGAAAACCCTTTGATTGTCACAAGTCTTTGATTTGATTAAATCTTCTTCCACTGCAAGGCTTTCATCCAAGCGTCAAAACCATCGGCGCATTCAAGCCCTAAGTGCAACGGGATTGACGTCATGTGCCAGGCCCTGGGGTTTTCTTGTCCAGATCCAGCCGGTTGATGAAGCGCTGAATCAGGTTTTCGCCACCGGATGACAACCGCTTGAACATGCCGCCCATCTTGCGCCGAACCTGGCCGCTGCGGGTCTGGATTTCAGAGAGATAGCGGATTTCCAGGTCAACCTGGATCACGCCCATGTCATCGAGTTGCAGTCGGCAGTTGGTCAGAATCATGCCCGTGCTGAGTTCCAGGGAAGAGCCCGGTACCTCTTCAAGCGCCAAGCCGCCCAGAGAAATGTCGATCAGGTGCACCGCCCGTCGGGAGTGGTGTACGGCGTCTGCGGGCTTGAGCTGCGGGGGGATTTCGCACTTCACCGCCAGCCCCACCGGAATGGAGACGCGGTGGTATTCACGCCGTTGCAGCCGGTGCAGGCGTTGGGGCAAGGTGCAACTGAAGGCCGGCAAGCCCTCGTGCATCGTCTCGCGCATCGGGCCTAGGGAGCACTTCAGGTCGACGCCGTCCAGACTGCCGTGCATCACCACGCAAGCCGCAGCCAGTAATCGCTGGTTGGATCGTGCATCGGGCCCCACGTCGAGCACCATGTCGCCCGACTGGGTGACGTCGAGCACCAGAGACACAATGGAGTCGTCGGGTCCGAACCAGAGGCGGATGCGTTCCCCCCGCTTACCCAGCAACTTGAACTGCTGGCGGATGTCGAGCGGCGACTGAATCCAGAAAGGGCTGCCTTCCCCAGGCAGACGGGTGGCATCAGGCGTCGGGTCCATCGGTTGAGTCTTGGTCGCTATGTTGGGGCTCGCTGGCACCAGACTGCCGCACAGCCGCCTTGTCGCCCGCGCTGGCAAACTTGCTGTACTTGCCCAGCAGGCTGGCCATTTGGCCGTAGATGCGTGGGTTGGCGGCCATGCATTCGCGCTGCTCCAGGAAGTCGGCCTCGCCGGTGAAGTTGCCCACCAGCCCACCGGCTTCGGTCACCAGCAGGGCACCGGCTGCCACGTCCCAGGGGCTCAGGCCGGTTTCAAAGAAGCCGTCGGCAAAGCCAGCGGCCACATAGGCCAAGTCGAGCGCAGCGGCACCGGGGCGGCGCACGCCGGCCACCTTGGGCATCACGTCCTGCAGCATCTGCATGAAGGTCTGGAACTGATCGCCCGGGCGGAACGGAAAGCCGGTGCTGAGCAGGCAGTCCTTGAACTGGGTGCGTTTGGCCACCCGGATGCGACGGTCGTTCAAGTAGGCACCGCGCCCACGGGTGGCGCAGAACAGGTCGTTGCGGGTTGGGTCGTAGATCACGGCCTGCTCGGCACGCCCGTCCACCAGCAGCGCAATGCTGACGCAATAAACCGGGAAGCCGTGGATGAAGTTGGTGGTGCCGTCCAGCGGGTCGATGACCCACACATGGCGGCGGCCCTGATGGCCTTTGCCCTCCCGGCGCCCGGATTCTTCGGCCCAGATGCCATGATCCGGGTAGGCGGCCAGCAGCGTTTCGATGATGACTTGCTCGGCTGCTTGATCGACCTCGGTGACGAAGTCATTGGTCTGCTTGACCGACACGCGGACGGATTCGATATCGAGCGCGGCACGGTTGATGACCGTACCGGCGGCCCGCGCAGCCTTGATGGCCACGTTGAGCATGGGGTGCAGAAGGGAGGACATGAATTGTGTGAGGAACAACGAGGGGCTGTGCGATGACAGCGACAATACAGCATTTTAGCGGCCACCTCATTCCCGCGCACTTTGGCCCGCGCAACTTGCCCATGACGACGCAGCTTCCTGCCACCCGCTTCATCCTGATCGAGACCAGTCACGCCGGTAACGTCGGGGCCGTGGCTCGCGCCATGAAGGTGATGGGGTTTGACGATCTGGTGCTGGTGCGCCCGCGCTGGCCCGATGTGCTGCAACGCGACGAAGCGCTGCAGCGCGCCAGCGGGGCTGCCGACGTGCTGGTGCGCGCCCGCGTGGTGGGTACGCTCGACGAGGCGCTGCACGGCATGACGCACCTGTGCGCCACCGCCATGACGCCGCGCGACTTCGGGCCGCCCACAGAGGCCCCGCGCGCATACCTGGCCCGCTGGCACGACGAGCCTGCGCTGCAGGGTGGCGGGGGCATGGCCTTTTTGTTCGGTGCCGAGCGCCATGGCATGAGCAACGCCGACGTTTACCGCTGCCACGTTTGCCTGAGCATACCCACCGCGCCGGGCTACGGCTCGCTCAACCTAGCGGCTGCCGTGCAACTGCTGGCCTACGAATGGCGGCTGGCGCTGGGGGGCTGTGCAACGGTCGCGGCGGCGGCCCAAACGCACGAGCGACAGGCACCGGCCGACCGCCCCGCCGATGCCCAGGCCGTAGCTGGCCTGCTCGATCATTGGCAGCAAGCGCTGCTTGCGCTGGACTTTCTGGACGCGCAAGCACCGAAAAAACTGCTGCCCCGGCTCAACCAGTTGCTCAACCGTGCGCAGCCCACCGAGGCCGAAGTCCACATCCTGCGCGGGGTGGCGCGCGCCATGTTGCAGACCGCTGCCCGTGCGAAGCGCTAGACTGCTGACATGTTTGCCCGCATGAAATCCGATATCGATTGCATCCTGGAGCGCGACCCGGCGGCGCGTTCGCGCTGGGAGGTGATGACCTGTTACCCGGGTTTTCATGCGGTGGTGTTGCACCGCCTGGCTCATGCCTGCTGGAGTGGCGGCTTCCTATGGCTGGGGCGCTGGATCTCGCACTGGAACCGCTGGCTCACGGGCATCGAAATCCACCCCGGTGCCCGCATCGGCAACCGGGTCTTCATCGACCACGGCATGGGGGTGGTGATCGGCGAGACCGCCGAAGTGGGCGATGGCTGCACCATCTACCACGGCGTCACGCTGGGGGGTACCTCGCTCTACAAGGGCGAAAAGCGCCACCCCACCTTGGGCCAGAATGTGGTGGTCGGGGCCGGGGCCAAGGTGCTGGGTGGCTTCACCGTGGGCGATGGGGCCAGGGTGGGCAGCAACGCGGTGCTGACCAAACCCGTGCCGCCCGGGGCCACCGCCGTCGGCAACCCGGCGCGCATCATCCAGGCCGAGGCAGACGCCGTGCGCGAAGCGGTGGCGTCGAAAATGGGCTTTTCCGCCTATGGCGTGACGCAGAACGACGACCCTTTGTCGCAGGCTCTGCGCGGACTGATCGACAACGCCGCCGGGCATGAACACCAGATTGCCCTGCTGTGGCAGGCGATGGAAAAGCTGGCCTGCTCCAAAACCCCCGACTTGCCCGCCGATGCGGCCAAGGTCGAGCACTTCGAGGCCCAAAAACTCAACGACCTCGTGGGCAAGTAAGCCGCTGGGGTGGGGCGGCGGCCCGGCCCCGGCTTTCAGGCTTGGGCCGCTGGCCGGATCGCGCTCTTGGGCCGGAAGGCCGGGCAAACGGCGGCGTGGGTTTCCAGGTACGGCCCGCCGATCAGGTCGATGCAGTAGGGCACGGCGGCAAAAATACCCTGAACGATAGGCTCGCCGTGGGCGCTTTTCAGGCCTTCGAGCGTTTCGGCAATGCTCTTGGGCTGCCCCGGCAGGTTGATGATGAGGGTCTGCTCGCGGATCACCGCCACCTGGCGCGACAGGATGGCCGTGGGCACGAAATGCAGGCCGATCTGGCGCATCTGCTCGCCAAAGCCGGGCATCACCTTGTGCGCCACGGCCAGCGTGGCCTCGGGCGTCACGTCGCGCTGGGCCGGGCCGGTGCCCCCGGTAGTCAGTATCAGCGCACAGCCCGCGTCCACCAGCTCGATCAGCGTCTGGCTGATCACGGCCTGTTCGTCGGCGATGAGCTGTGGCTCGAAGGTGATCGGGTTTTGCAGGGCGCGGCTGAGCCAGTCCTGCAGGGCGGGCAGACCCTTGTCTGGATAGACGCCGCTGCTGGCGCGGTCGCTGACGGAAACGATGCCGATGCGCACCGGGTCGTGGCGGTTCATGCGGGCTCCTGGGGCTGGGCTTGGGTCTGGGCCTGGGCATCCAGGCGGGTGCGGACGAGCTGGAAAATGTCGCGGTAGCTCTTGCCGTGCCGCTGCGCTGCGCCGGGGTGTTCGGCAGCGGCTGGTTCCTGGGCGTCTTTGCGGGCCTGCCGGATCAGGGAGCGCAGGTGCTGCAGGTCGGCGTCGGGGTCTTGCCCCAGCCAGTCCTGCAGGGCGAGGTCGTCGGCAAGCAGCCGATCGCGCCACTGCTCGGCCTGGTGCAGTCGCAGGGTGTCGGCGGCGCTGCCTTGGTGCTGCACGTCGAGCGCTGCCTCGATGGCCGCCACGGTGTCGTCGTCGAGCTTGCGCATCAGCTTGCCGATGAACTGCATCTGGCGGCGTTTGCCCTCGAAGTTGCTGATGCGCTTGGCTTCGGCGATGGCTTCGAGCAGCTTGTCCGGCAGGCCGAGTTGGTCCAGCAGCCCCTGGCGCAGGGTGAGCAGCGCGGTGCCCAACTGCTGGAGTTGGTCGCTGTGTTTCTTGAGATCGGTTTTGCTGACTTCGACGTCGCCCTTGAGCTCGCGTTTGAGCTCCAGGTCCAGCTCGCTACCTTCGGCAACGAAATGGCCTTTGACGAAGTAGCCTTTGGTGGGTTTTCTTGCCATCCAAGTATCATAGCCGCCAGCATGAACAAGACATCCACCTCCGCCAAGCGCGCTGCGCTGCCCAAGACCCCGGACTGGCCCGCGCCCGAGCCCGGTTTTCAGTACCACCGGCAACAGTTTGAAGGGCTGGCCGACGTGGCGCTGAGCCATGCTCGCAAACTCGGTGCCAGCGATGCCGGGGTCGAGGTGTCGGAGGGCGCGGGCTTGAGTGTGTCGGTGCGCAAAGGGGCACTCGAAAACGTCGAGCGCAATCGCGACAAATCCCTCGGCGTGACGGTGTATCTGGGCCAACGGCGCGGCAACGCCTCCACCTCCGACTTCAGCCCCGCCGCCATTTGCCAGACGGTGCAGGCCGCCTACGACATTGCCCGCTACACCGCCGCCGACCCGGTGGCCGGTCTGCCCGACGAGCAGGACGTGGCCAACAGCTACCCCGACCTCGAACTGTTCCACCCCTGGGCTATCAGCGCCGAAGAGGCGATGGCGTGGGCCTTGCGCTGCGAGTCTGCTGCGCTGGCCACCAGCAAGCAGATACGCAACAGCGAAGGGGCCGGGGTGTCGGCCCAGCAGTCGCACTTTTACACCGAGCACATGCGCGCCGGCGAGCGTGGCCGGGAGGGGATTTTTCGCGGTGGCTACGCCAGTTCGCGGCACAGCTTTTCGGTCGCGCCGATTGCGGGCAAAGGGGCCCATATGCAGCGCGATTACTGGTTCAGCTCGATGCGCAACCCGGCCGATCTGGCCAGCCCCGAAGCGGTGGGGCGTTACGCGGCCGAGCGTGCCCTGTCGCGCCTGCACCCGCGCAAGATCGCCACCACCGAATGCCCGGTGCTGTTTGAGGCACCCCTGGCAGCCGGGTTGCTGGGGGCCTTGGTGCAGGCCATCAGCGGCGGCGCACTCTACCGCAAAACCAGCTTCCTGCTCGATAGCCTGGGCCGCCAGGTATTCCCCAGACACATCGACCTGTTCGAAGACCCGCTGATTCTGGGCGGCAAGGGCAGTGCGCCGTTTGACGACGAAGGCGTGAAAACCGTGGCCCGCCAAGTGGTCAGCGCCGGGTGCGTGAAGGGCTATTTCCTGGGCACCTATTCGGCCCGCAAGCTCGGCATGCGCACCACCGGCAATGCGGGTGGATCGCACAACCTGTATCTGCGCAGCCGCCAGACGCAGGAGGGCGACGACCTCGATGCCATGCTGCGCAAGCTGGGCACGGGCCTGTTCGTGACCGAACTCATGGGGCAGGGCGTGAATTACGTCACCGGCGACTACTCGCGCGGCGCGTCGGGTTTCTGGGTCGAAAACGGCCTAATCGCCTACCCGGTGCAAGAAATCACCATCGCTGGCAACCTGAAGGACATGTTCGAGGGGCTAGACGCCATCGGGGCCGACGAATACGCCTACGGGGCCAAGAATGTGGGCTCGATCCTGATCAACCGGATGAAGGTGGCGGGGAGCTGAGGACGACTCGGTTGCGCCGTTGGCGCTGCGCCGCAGCGTTCTTTCTCTGGCTCGGGCAACGACCCCAATGACTGTCGGCGTTCATTTGGAGCGGTTTTTTGGGTCAAGTGTTGGCTTGACGGTATGGCTTGCTTTCGTCGGCATGGGCTTTCCGCGCAGAGCTAAGGCGGATGGTGTCCTACAAGCTTGCAGGGCGCACGACTTCACCCCAGAGTCGGCCGATGAGTGTGGCGGCTTGCATCGGGTGGTCGCTGCTCCAGAACTGTACCGGGGGCGGCGTCGGGCTGGCTGGGGCGGCCAGCCCCGCTTGCAGCAGGCGCCGACGCAGTTCCCGCGCCACGGCGGCGGAAGGGTCGATCAACTGCACGGCTGGGCCAGCAAGTCGGCTGATCACCGGCACCAGAAAAGGGTAATGGGTGCAGCCCAGCACCAGTGTGTCGGCCCCCTGATCGAGCAAGGGTCGGACGATCTGCGCCACGGCGGCCTCGGTGGCTGGGCCATCGAGTTCCCCGGCCTCGACGCGCTCCACCCAGCCGGGGCAGGCTTGCAGCACGATGCGCTTGCCGTGGCCGTGTGTTTGCACCAAACGCGCCAACCCCGGGCTGGCCACCGTCTGGCGGGTGGCCAGTACCCCGATCACCCCGCTTCGGGTGGCCAGCGCGGCCGGTTTCACCGCTGGCTCGATGGCGACGATGGGCAATTCGGCAAACCGTTGTCGCAGCGCATCGATGCACAGGCCAGTGACGGTGTTGCAGGCCACCACGATGGCTTTCGCACCCAGTGTCTGCAAATGCTCGATCAGCCGAACCGCCCGCGCCTCGATGTAGTCGGCGCTCTTGTCGCCATAGGGGGCATGACCCGAGTCGGCCAGATAGATCAGCACCTCATGGGGCAGCAGGGTGTGGATCTGGCGCAGCACCGACAGCCCGCCGACACCGGAGTCAAAGACGCCGATGGGCGCGGACGCGCGGGCTGCCGTCATGTCAGCGCGACGACAGCGCCGCCTTCACCGCCGCCGACACCTGCCCCATGTCGGCCTTGCCCGCCAGTTCGGCTTTGGCCGCACCCATGAGCTTGCCCATGTCGGCAGCGGCCAGCGGGCGGCCCAGTTCATTTGCCAAAGTCTGCACGATGCCCTGGACGGCTTCGGCAATGGCTTCGGCGCTCAGGCGTGCGGGCAGGTAGTGGTGCAAAACCGTGGCTTCGGCCCGCTCTTTGTCGGCCAAGTCGGTGCGCCCGGCTTGGTCGTAGGCCGCAATCGAGTCCTTGCGCTGCTTGATCAGTTTGTCGAGCACGGCGATGACGGCGGCGTCGTCCAGCGTGGTGCGCTCGTCCACTTCCTTTTGTTTGATGGCCGCCAGCAACAGCCGGATGGTGCCCAGGCGCTCGGCGTCCTTGGCCCGCATGGCGGTTTTCATGTCTTCGGTGATCTGGTCTTTGAGCGTCATGGTGTGTGATCCCGTATGGGCTGGGGAACATGCAAACAAAAAAGCCCGCCAGAGCGTCCTCCTGCGGGCTACGGGGTGCGGCAACGTCCTAGCCGGCAACCGAATCAGTACAGGCGCTTGGGCAGTTGCATGGAGCGCACACGCTTGTAGTGGCGCTTGACGGCAGCGGCTTTCTTGCGCTTGCGCTCGGCGGTGGGCTTTTCGTAGAACTCGCGGGCGCGCAGGTCGTTGAGCAGGCCCAGTTTTTCGATGGTGCGCTTGAAGCGGCGCAGGGCGACATCAAAAGGTTCGTTGTCTTTAACGCGGATGGTGGTCATTAGCTCATGGTTTCCGATTTGCGCCGCGTCGGTGTTCAGGGAAGATCGGGCCCCGAAACCGCGCCGCGGCAAGTTTTCCCCGTCTTGAAGGTGATCACGGCCGACGGGGTTTTGCCAGCAAAGCTCAACATTATAGCGACGTCGCACGACCTTTTCGGCGTTTGTCGATTTTTCGGCGTGATCGCGTTAACGATCGAGTCGACATCCTATAGACTCGGCAATTAACCCTTGAAATTC
>DBAZ01000074.1 GCA_002291945.1 Tepidimonas sp. UBA997 | reverse complement strand
CAGCCCCGCGTCAGTGCCCGGTTGCGCCGCGCGGCCATACCGGCCCCGGCGGCTCCGGCGGCAGAAAACGGGCCCGGATGCGCAAGTCGTCGCCCACCGGCACCACTTCGGTCCACACCAGTGGCAGGCCCTGCTGCAGGCTGTCGAACGGGCCGATGTGGGCCAGCCCGGCCCCCGGGCCCAGCAGTTTGGGCGCCAGGTACAGCAGCAATTCGTCCACCAGCCCCTCACGCAGGAAGGAACCATTGAGTTTGTGGCCAGCCTCGATATGCAGCTCATTGACTTCGCGCCGGGCCAGTTCACCCAGCAAGGCGGCCAGATCGACTTTGGGCGAGCCGCCCGCCACTCGGGCTGGGCCAGCGCAGTCGATCAGGGTGGCTCCCCGGGCTTGCAGCAAGGAACGCTGGGGCTGGGTGGAGGCGGGGTCGGCGGCGTTCGCGATCCAGACGTCGCCCGGTGGCTGCAGGATGCGTGCCTCGGGGGCAATCGCCAGCCGCGCATCCACCACCACCCGTCGCGGTTGGTGGGCGGTGGGCAGCAGCCGCACATCGAGCCGGGGGTCGTCTTGCTGCACGGTGCCGATGCCGGTCAGCAGCGCCGAAGCGCGGCGCCGCCAAGCATGGCCGTCGGTGCGGGCAGCCTCGCCGGTGATCCATTGGCTCACCCCGTTGGCCAAGGCGGTGGTGCCGTCGAGCGAGGCAGCGATTTTCATGCGCACCCAAGGGCGGCCCCGTTCCATCCGGCTCAGAAAGCCGCTATTGAGTTCGCGGGTGGCTGTCGCAAGCGGGTGGGTGGGATGCAGCAGATCCACCGCAACGCCTGCGGCACGCAAGCGAGCCAGCCCCCGACCGCCGACCAGCGGGTTGGGGTCGGGCAGAGCCACCACGACACGGGTCAAGCCCGCTTCCAGCAAGGCGTCGCAGCACGGTGGGGTGCGGCCGTGGTGGCTGCACGGCTCCAGCGTCACGATGGCAGTGGCACCGCGCAGCGTGGCACCGGCCTTGTGCGCCTGGCGCAGGGCCATCACCTCGGCATGTGGCCCGCCCGCTTGCTGGGTATGGCCTTCAAAGACCTGCCCATCGGTGGTGATGAGCCGACAGGCCACCCGCGGGTTGGGGTCCGACAGGCCGATGGATTGCTGGGCCAGCGCGTCCAGGCCGTCCAGCCATTCGGGGGGGCATGGCAGGGAGGCGCTCACGGCAGGCGGCTAAACACCACGTCCCACACGCCGTGGCCCAGTCGCAGGCCGCGGTTTTCGAACTTGGTCAGCGGGCGGTAGTCGGGTTTGGGAGCGTAGCCACCCAGCCCGGCATGGCTGGCGCTGTTGGTCAGCAACGGTTCGCTGCTCAGCACGGCCAGCATCTGCTCGGCGTAGGGCTGCCAGTCGGTGGCGCAGTGCAGGTAGCCGCCGGGTTTGAGGCGTTCGGCCAACTTGGCCACGAAGGGGGTTTGCACCAAGCGGCGCTTGTTGTGCTTTTTCTTGTGCCACGGGTCGGGGAAGAAGATGTGTACGCCATCCAGCGAGCCTGCGGGCAGCATGTGGTCCAGCACGTCCACCGCGTCGTGCTGCAGGATGCGGATGTTGTCGAGCCCCTGTTCGCCGATGCGTTTGAGCAGGGCACCAACGCCGGGTTCGTGAACCTCGCAGCACAGGAAGTTGTCGTGCGGGCGCATGGCGGCTATGTGGGCGGTGGCTTCGCCCATGCCAAAGCCGATTTCCAGCATCAAGGGGCCGCAGCGCCCGAACGCGGCGGCAGCGTCGATCGGCTGGCCGGTATAGGGCAGCACAAACCGGGGCCCCCATTCGGCCAAGGCCTTGGCCTGACCGGTGGTGGTGCGGCCCGCACGCATGACGAAGCTCTTGATGGTCTTGGGGTGCGCCACGCCAGCGGGGTGTGCGGCGGAGTGTGCATCGGTGTGTGCGGCAGGCAGCGGGGGCACGGTGGGGACTTCGGGAGCATTCACCGGGTGGATTGTAGAGCGCACGCCAACGCCACTCAACGCCACTCAACGCCACGACGCCACAACGCCACGACTCAAGTCATCGCACAGGCGTGCTTAAACACCCGAATCCTCGGGGCGATTTTTTCTCTGACGTGACGAGTTGTGACGCGCACGTCGTACTCGGTTTGGAGGTTCATCCAGAATCGAGGATCCATCTCGAACAACAAGCCAAGCCGCAGCGCGGTGTCGGCCGTGATCGGGCGCTTGCCGTGAACCAGCTCACTGATTCGGCTGGGCGAGACGTCGATGTCCGCCGCAAGCTGACGGGCCGTGATGCCCATGGGCCTCATGAAGTCCTGTAGCAAAATTTCGCCCGGGTGAATTTCGTCTAGCAATTCAGCCATGTGGTTTACCTCTTAGTGATAATCGACTATTTCAACTTGATGGGCGCCATCATCTTTCCACACGAAACAGATTCGCCACTGGTCATTGATGCGGATGCAGTGTTGCCCTCGACGGCTGCCTTTCAACGACTCAAGCTGGTTGCCGGGGGGGATTTTCAAGCTTGCCAGTTCGGTGGCGGCATGCATCTGCAGGAGCTTGCGCCTAGCCACACGCTCGATGTTTTTGAACTTGGGCACGAGTTGGCTATGAAACAGCGCCTTCGTGTCGGCACACTTGAACGTGTGGATCATGACTGGATTTTGTTCTGAGAAACAGAATCTGTCAATCGAATTAATGAGAGCCGCAGAGCTTAAGCCATGCATCGACCCACCGCTGCAAAGCCCGCTCCAGCGGGCCTGTCTGCTCGGTGAGCCCGAGCGTGCGAGCAGCCCGATTCAGTGCCGCCAGGGGGTCAGACAGGTCCAGCGCCTGGGCACCATTTTGCTTGGACAGTTTCTCGCCATTGGCACCCAGCACCAAGGGGGTGTGCAGGTACAGCGGCGTGGGCAGGCCCAGCGCTTGCTGTAGCACGACTTGGCGGGCCGTGTTGTCGGCCAGGTCTAGGCCGCGCACCACGTGGCTGATGCCTTGCTCGGCGTCATCGACGACGACGGCCAGTTGGTAAGCCCACAGGCCGTCGGCGCGTCGGAGCACGAAGTCGCCCACGGCTGTGGCCACGTCCTGACTTTGCGCACCGAGCCACCGGTCTGTCCAGAGCGTGGGTGGTGCCAGCCCGAGGTCGGCCTGCACACGGCCCAGGTGCAGCCGCCAAGCCGACAGCGGGCGCTGGTGGGCGCTGCCCGGCCCAGCGCGGCAGGTGCCGGGGTAGGGCCGTTCGATGTGGCGGCTCGGGGGCACCCCCTGCGCCTGCCACCAGGCGTCGATGGTTTTGCGCGTGCAGCCACAGGGGTAGGCCCAGCCCTTGGCTTGGAGCGCGTCCAGCGCTTGGGTGTAGGCCAGCGTGCGCTGGGATTGCCACACCGGCGGCGCATCGGGGTGCAAGCCGCAGCGGGCGAGTTGATCGAGGATGACCCGGTCGGCTCCGGCTATGCAGCGCGGCGTGTCCACGTCCTCGATGCGCACCAGCCAGGTGCCGCCGTGGGCGCGGGCGTCCAGCCAACTGGCCAGCGCTGCGACCAGCGAGCCGTCGTGCAAGGCACCGGTGGGTGAGGGGGCAAAACGCCCGCAGTAAGGCATCAGTTAAGGCATCAGGCCACGGCGAGGGCCAGTTCCAGCCCTGAGAGAAAGGCGCTTTCCACCCGGTTGCCCAGGCACCAGTCGCCGCACAGGCCGATGCCCGCTTGTGCGTCCAGCAGGTAAGCTTGGCCCAAAGGCCGGGTGGTCTGGGCGTAGCGCCAGCGGTGGGCGGCGGCAAAGGCGGGCGTAGCCCGGATGCCGGTGATTTCGGCAAAGCCTTTGAGCAATTTCGCCTTCACGCGCTCGGCATCGTCTTCCAGATGTTCGGCCGACCATTGCGGGCAGGCTTGTATCGTCCATCGTTCGATCGGGGAGCGACCAGGTTTGCTGGGCTCGCGTGCCACCCAGCGGATGCGGTGGTGGTCGCTGCTGGCGGCGTGCCAGCGGGGGCCGAACGTTTCCAGCCCCGGCTGCATGGCTTGCGGAAATGCGATCAGCAAGGTCCAGCACGGCGCGACCTGAACCGACGCGAGCTTTTTCTGCAGCGCAGGGGCCAGTTGACTGGCTCGCAGCACCTCGTCGGCCTGGGGGTGAGGAATGGCCAGCACCACGGCATCGAAGCCGCTGGCGACCTGTTGCGCCCCCTCAGGTCCGTCGAGCTGAAGCTGCCAGCGGGTGGCGTCTAAGGCATCCTTTTCAATGGCCGTCACGCGGGCTTCCAGCAGGGTCTGACTGCCGAGTGAGCCATCAGCCAGGGGTTGCGCCCAGCGCTTGATCAGGGTGTTCATACCGCCCACCGGCACCCAGCGGACGTCGCGTGGCCCGGGGGCGGTGGCCATGGTCTGGCCCAGCATGTCGAGCACGCGCACGGTGTTGACCTGCCAAGGCACGATCAGTTCCGGGTGCACTTGCAGGGCTTGGTGGAAGCGGGCGTCGCGGACGGTGAAAAACTGGGCACCATGGTCAAAGCCGCCGAAATCGCTGTGGCGGGTGGCCATGCGACCGCCTGCACCACGGCTTTTTTCGATCAGCGTGACCCGATGGCCCGCCTGCACCAGCGTGCGTGCGCACGTCACGCCCGCCATACCAGCGCCGACAACGGCCATGTGACGAGGGGCCGGGGATATTTTTGGATGGGGCATACGATGTCTCCGTCCTTGCCAGTGTAGCGGTCTGCGGGTGGCGTGGGCGAGAATGGCGTGGCCGAGAATGTTCAGCCGTGGTGATGCAACAGTGCCTGGCGGGTGGTCGGGCCTGACAGCCGGTCCAGCCACCAGCTCAACGCTTTGCCGCAGGCGGGCGGGCGCCAGGCATAACCGGGGCGGTAAATCCGTGGGGGCAGGGTGGTGGTCTTCGCGATCAGTCGGCCTTCATCCAGGTAGCCTTGCACCATGGGCAGAGGCAGGGAGCCACAGCCCAGGCCGCGCAGTTGGGCCTGGAGCTTGTCCCCTATGGAACTGACGGTCAATACATCCTGACCCGGTAACAACCCAATGCTGAGCCCCCGGCCCCGGCGCGAGGTGTCTGACACCGCCACCACCCGGTGCTGGCGCATGTCGGTCGGGGTGAGCGGCTCCGCTGCGTGCGCGAGCGGGTGGTGTGGTGCCACCACAAACACAAAAGCCACTTCCCCCAAGCATGCGCTTTCGATTTCGGGCAGGGCATCGCCGTCCAGGATGACGCCCAGGGCCAGATCGGCCTCGCCGGTCAGCAGCGTCTCCAGCGTGCCGGCCAGTGTTTCATCGCGTAGCCGCAAGCGTGTAGGAGCGCCGAGGCGATAGAAATCTTCGCACAGGTCGAGCAAGGTGGATCGGGCGATCACGGCATCGGCCGCGACGGTGAGCTGTGCTTCCCAGCCGGTGGCGATGCGCTGCACCCGCTGGGCGACGGCATCGAGTTCCCGCATCAGGTGCTCACCGGCCCGCAACAGTTCGGTGCCGGCCGGGGTCAACTGGGCGCGGCGCGACCGCCGGTCAAACAGCAAGACGTCCAGGGCTTCTTCCACTTGTCTGACCCGGTAGGTCAGGGCGCTGGGCACCAGCCCCAGTTCGCGGGCCGCTGCCGCCATGCTGCCGGTGCGAGCCACGCTTTCGATCAGGTGCAGGTTGTCTGGAGATAACGCGGTGCGGGCGGTTCGCATAGGGGCATGGTTCGTTCAAATACATTGAATGATGCCAGCAAATCCGTCGATCTACCGGCTTGTGCCCAGCCGTTACAGTTGCAGTCATGATTGAGATCCGACGCTCCGAAGACCGAGGCCACGCCCAACACGGCTGGCTCGACAGTTGGCACTCGTTTTCGTTTGCCAACTACCACGACCCCAAGCACATGGGCTGGGGGAATCTGCGTGTCATCAACGAAGACCGGATTGCGCCGGGCACCGGTTTCGGCACGCACGGCCACCGCGACATGGAAATCATCAGCTATGTGCTGCAGGGCAATCTGGCCCACCGCGACAGCATGGGGCAGGTCAAGGGCATTGCGCCCGGGGACGTGCAGCGCATGAGTGCGGGCCGGGGTGTGACCCACAGCGAATTCAATCACGCGGCCAAGGAAGTGACGCATTTCCTGCAGATCTGGATCGAGCCCAACGTCAGGGGCATGGTGCCCAGCTACGAGCAAAAGACCTTCGGTGATGCAGAAAAACGCGGGCGGCTGCGCCTGGTGGCGTCACCGGACGGGGCCGACGGTTCGGTGACCATCCATGCCGATGCCGCTTTGTACGCCGGCTTGTTCGACGGCGCAGAGGTGGCCGAACGGTCGATGAACCCGGCACGCAAGGCGTATGTGCATCTGGTGCGCGGTCAACTGACGGTCAATGGCCACACGCTCCATGCCGGAGATGCTCTGCGCATGCAAGGCGTATCCGTTTTGTCGTTCAATGGTGGGCAGTCCGCCGAAGTGCTGGTGTTCGACCTCGAACCCTGATCATTCTTTGTTCCCTCAACCAGGAGTTTTCTCATGTCTCGTATCGTGGTGGTGTATCACTCGGGTTATGGCCACACCCAGCGCATGGCGCAATCGGTGGCTGAAGGGGCTGGTGCCGAGCTGCTGGCGATCGACGCCGACGGCAACCTGCCCGAAGGCGGCTGGGACACGCTGGACGCGGCTGATGCCATCATCATGGGCAGCCCGACCTACATGGGCACGGTGAGCTGGCAGTTCAAGAAATTTGCCGATGCCTCCAGCAAGGCTTGGTTTACCCAGAAATGGAAAAACAAGGTCTTTGCCGGTTTCACCAACAGCGCCACCATGAACGGCGACAAAGCCTCCACCTTGCAATACCTGATCACCCTCGCCATGCAGCACAGCGGCGTGTGGGTGGGCACCGGCCTGATGCCCAGCAACGCCAAGGCGGCCCAGCGCAACGACGTGAACTATGTGGGGTCCTTTGCCGGTGCCATGGCGCAAAGCCCGTCGGACGCGGGGGCCCACGAAATGCTGCCGGGCGACCTCGAAACGGCCCGCCTGTTTGGCCAGCGCGTGGCCGAAGTGACGGCGCGCTTCCAAGGCTGAACCCCGGGGGCTGGCTGCAGGCAGGCTCGCTGCTGGCGTGCCAGCGGCCCAGCATCCTGCAGGACTGAGCCTGCTGCCTACAATCGCAGCATGTTTGTCCATTTGCGTTTGCACTCCGAATTTTCTGTGGTGGATGGCACCACCCGCGTTGACGAGGCCGTCGAGGCGGCGGCCCGCTCGGGTCAACCGGCGCTGGCCCTGACCGATCTCAACAACCTGTTTGGGGCCGTCAAGTTCTACCAGGCGGCTCGCGGCGCTGGCGTCAAGCCGGTGCTGGGGGCCGACGTGGTGGTGCAGGGGCTGGGGGGTGAGCCTGCCCCCGGCGCGTCGGCGCTGCAGCCAAGTCTGCCCCGCCTGCTGCTGCTGGTGCAGAACCCGCAGGGCTACCTGAACCTGTGCGAACTGCTGGCGCGTGGCTGGACGCGCAACGTGGTGCGTGACCAAGCCGCCCTCCAATGGGAGTGGCTGCAGGCCTTGAACGAGGGTTTGATCGTGCTCTCGGGTGCCCATGCCGGCCCGATCGGCTTGGCCCTGCTGGCGGGCGACCAGACCCGCGCCACCGAACTGGCCCTCACCCTTGCCGGGGCGTTCCCGCACCGCTTTTACCTCGAAATCCAGCGTGCGGGCCGACCGGACGATGAACGCCATGTGATGGCCGCCGTGCCACTGGCGGCGCGACTGGGATTGCCGGTCGTGGCCACGCACCCAATCCAGTTTCTGGGGGCCGATGACTACGAGGCCCACGAAGCGCGTGTCTGCATTGCCGAAGGTGAAATTCTGGGCAACAGCCGCCGGGTACGCAAGTTCACCCGCGAGCAGTATTTCAAGTCCAGCGACCAGATGGCGGCGCTGTTTGCCGACGTGCCCAGCGCCTTGGCCAACACGCTGGAGATCGCCAAGCGCTGCAACCTCACGCTGACGCTGGGCAAGCCGCGTCTGCCCGACTTTCCCATCCCCCCCGTCAACGGGGTGGTGATGTCGGTGGAGGATTACTTCCGGCATGTGTCGCACGAGGGCCTGCACGCCCGACTCCAGCACCTGTACCCGGACGCCGCGCAGCGGGAACTGCAGCGCCCGCGCTACGTGGAGCGGCTGGAGTTCGAGCTCAACACCATCCTGAAGATGGGGTTTCCCGGTTACTTTCTGATCGTCTCGGACTTCATCAAATGGGCCAAGGACAACGGCTGCCCGGTCGGCCCGGGCCGGGGTTCCGGGGCTGGGTCGCTGGTCGCCTACGCGCTGCTCATCACCGACCTCGACCCGCTGCAGTACAAACTGCTGTTCGAACGCTTCCTGAACCCGGAGCGGGTCTCCATGCCCGACTTCGACATCGACTTCTGCCAGACCAACCGCGACCGCGTGATCGACTACGTCAAGGGCAAGTACGGCAAGGACGCGGTGAGCCAGATTGCCACCTTCGGCACCATGGCTGCGCGCGCCGCCATTCGTGACGTGGGCCGGGTGCTCGACTTCGCCTACGGCTTCTGCGACGGCATTTCCAAGCTCATACCCAACAAGCCGGGCATAAGCGTGACGCTGCAGTACCCGCCCGATCCACCCAAGCCCGGCGACAAAAACCACTACGCCATCGCCTTGGAACCGATACTGGCCGAGCGCATCCAGAAGGAAGAAGAGGTCAAGCAACTCATCGAGCTGGCGCAGAGGCTCGAAGGCATGACGCGCAATGTGGGCATGCACGCCGGTGGGGTGCTGATTGCGCCCGGCAAACTGACCGATTTCTGCCCGCTGTACCAGCAGCCGGGCAGTGAGTCGGCGGTCAGTCAGTACGACAAGGACGACGTGGAGGCCGTCGGCCTGGTGAAGTTCGACTTCCTGGGGCTGGCCACGCTCACCATTCTGGAGTTGGGGCGCGAATTCGTTCGCCAACGCCACCCCGACCAGCAGGGGTTTGCTTACGAAAACATCGCGCTCGACGACAAGGCCACCTACAAGTTATTCCAAGACGGCAGGACCGAGGCCGTGTTCCAGTTTGAAAGCCGCGGGATGCAGGGCATGCTGCGCGACGCCAAACCGACCCGGCTGGAAGACCTGATCGCCCTCAATGCGCTCTACCGCCCCGGCCCGATGGACCTGATTCCCAGCTTCGTGGCCCGCAAGCATGGCCGCGAGCCGGTGGAGTACCCGCACCCGGCGGTGGCCGAGATGTTGTCCGAGACCTACGGCATCATGGTCTATCAGGAACAGGTGATGCAGACGGCGCAGATTCTGGGCGGTTACTCGCTCGGTGGCGCAGACCTGCTGCGCCGCGCCATGGGCAAAAAGAAGGCCGAAGAAATGGCCGAGCAGCGCCAGAAGTTCCGCGCCGGTGCGCTGGCCACCCACGGCATTGCGCAGGACAAGGCCGACGAGATCTTCGATCTGATGGAAAAGTTCGCGGGCTACGGCTTCAACAAGTCGCACGCTGCCGCTTACTCGCTGCTGGCCTACCACACCGCCTGGCTCAAGGTGCATTACACGGCCGAGTTCTTCTGCGCCAACATGAGCATCGAAATGGACGACACCGACAAGCTCAAGGTGTTGTTCGAGGACGCGCTCAAATTCGGCATCAGGTTTGAGCCGCCCGACGTGAACCGGGGCGTCTACCGCTTCGAGCCGGTCAGCGACCGGGTGATACGCTACGGCTTGGGGGCCGTCAAGGGCACCGGCCAGCAGGCGATCGAGGCGATTGTGGCGGCCCGCGCAGGCAAGGGCGCTGGCCCGGCCGGTGACACCGTGGGGCCGTTCAAGAGCCTGTTCGACTTCTGCAACCGGGTCGATCGCAGCCGCTTGAACAAGCGCACGGTCGAGGCGCTCATCAAGGCCGGGGCCTTCGACTCGCTGGCGCTCAACCGCGCTGCGCTACTGGCCTCGGTGGAGCGGGCCTTCGATTACGCCAACGCCCAGCAGGCCAACGCCCAGCAGGGTGGCCTGTTCGACATGTTCGGTGCCGACGACCACGGTGCCAGCACGCAGGAGCCCGATCTGCTCGACCTCCTGCCCTGGGGCGTGAAGGAGCGCCTGACCCACGAAAAAACGGCCATCGGTTTTTACCTCAGCGGGCATCTGTTCGACGAAGTGGAGCGCGAAGTGCGCCGCTTTGCCCGTACTCCGGTGGGCGATGTGACCGACAGTCGCGACCCGGTGCTGGTCGCTGGCATCGTGACGGATTTACGCATCATCAATGGCCAGCGTGGCAAAGTCGCCATCTTCAAGCTCGACGACAAGACCGGCACCCTAGAAGCCAGCGCCGACGAAGGGCTGATCAACGCCCACAAACTTCTGCTGAAGGACGATGAACTCGTCATTGCCCAGGTGCTGGCACAGCCCGATCGCTTTTCCGGGGGCTTGCGCTTGAAGGTGCAGCAATTGTGGGATTTGGGGGCCGCCCGCTGCCGTTTTGGCCGTTACCTGCACGTCATCGTCAGCGGGCAAGCGCCCGACGTGGCTGCGCTGGTGCGCGAATTCCCGCCCCGGCGCGACATGAGCGAGCAAGGGGCACTGGTGCGCGGTTTGCCGGTGCGCCTGCAAGTGTGGCGCGACTCAGCCCGATGCGAGCTGCAACTCGACGACCGTTCGCTTTTCTTCCCATCCGATGCGGCGCTGGCGTGCTGGATGGCGCAAGCCCACGAGCGGCGGGCCGAGATCGTGTTTGACTGACCAGAGGGTGAATCGACGAAGGTGAAGCGACGAGCGTCAATCGAGCGGACGAAAGCCCAAGATGATGGTGGATGGGATGCGCCCGTTTTCGTCGGCGGGCAGGCGGCCCGTGCGTTCGATGGCGCGCAGCACCGCGTTGTCCCAACTGCTGAAACCACTGGACTGCCTGAGCCTGACACTGATGATGCGGCCATCGGGCGCAACGCGTAGCTCGACTTCGGCACGCGGGTTGCCGGGTGCCGTGTCGGTGAACAGGATGTTGGGCCGAATCGCGGCCACCAGCCGTCCGGCGTAGGTCGGCGAAGGCCCAGCGGATTGCATCGCCGTGCCGGTGGCTGGTGGCGAGCCAGTGGCCCCGGCCTGGCCCATGATCCGTTCCAGGTTGCGCTGCCGATCCGCTTCCAGCAGAGCTTGCTGATCGCGTTCTTGGCGCTCGCGCTCGGCTTGCTGGCGGGCCTGCTCGGCACGTCGCGCTTCCTGCTGGCGGCGTTCTTCGGCGGCGCGGCGTTCGGCGGCCTGACGTTCAGCCGCTTGCCTTTCTGCTTGGCGTCTGGCTTCCTCGGCACGCCGCTGTTCTTCCAACTGGCGTTGTTGCTGGGCCCGTTGGACGGCGATCTCGGCTTGGGTGGGCGCGGGCGGTGCGGGTGGAGGTGGCGCGGGGCGTGGAGCCGGGGCAGGCGCAGGGGGCGGGGGTGGCGGCTCCACAGCGCGAGGGGCCGCCTGCTGGGGCAGTCGTGACCACAACTCCGCTTCCAGCACCACTTCGGTTTCAGTCTGCCACGCCACGCCCCAGGCCAGCGCCAGCACCAGCAAGCCGTGGATCCCCAGTGCCATGATCAATGGCCCGCCCCAGCGCCTGTGCTTGGGGGGGTTCAGATTCACCGGGTCTGGGTGGGTGTCCATCGGCCAGTCCAAAAACCCATCAGCGCGATTGCTGCACCGACAAGCCCACCCGCTGGACGCCCGCGCGTTGCAAAGCGTCCATGGCCTTGATCACTTCGTCGTAGCGGACGTTGCGGTCGGCGGTGATGATGACCGGCACCGCCGCCTGTCCTTGGGGCGGTGTGCCTTGCAGCTCACGCACGCGGGCCACCAGTTCAGTGACGGCAACCGGCGTTCCCTCGCCGCTGGCGGTGCCTTCACGCACACGCAACTGGCCTTGCACGTCGATCATCACCTGGACGAAGCGGTCGGGCTGGCGCGCCGCCTGGCCCACCGTCGGCAGCTCGATCTGGCTCGGCGCGATCAGGGTCGCCGTCACCATGAAGATGATCAGCAGCACCAGCATCACGTCGATGAAGGGCACCATGTTGATTTCGCTCTTGATGCGACGGTTGCGGGGGCGCGAAGTCATGATGGCCATGTGGAGCCTCTGCGGTCAGCGGCCAGTCGCCGTGGCGGTACCGGCACCGGCGTTGGCCACGTTGCGGTGCAGGATGTTGGAAAACTCGTCCATGAAGGTTTCCATGCGGTTGGCGGCGCGGTCGATGTCGTGGGTGAAGCGGTTGTACGCCACCACCGCTGGTATCGCTGCAAACAGGCTGATGGCGGTGGCCACCAGCGCTTCCGCAATGCCGGGGGCCACCGTGGCCAGCGTGACCTGTGACATATCGGCCAGCCCGGTAAAGGCGTGCATGATGCCCCATACCGTGCCAAACAGGCCCACGTAAGGCGACACCGAACCGACCGAGCCGAGGAACGACAGGTTGGTTTCCAGCGCCTCGACTTCGCGCTGGTAGCTGGCCTTCATGGCGCGTTGGGCACCTTCGATCAGTGCGTCGGACTGGGTGATGCGGCGGTCGCGCAGTTTGTGGTACTCACGCATGCCGCTGGCAAAGATGCGCTCGGTCGGGCTGCCTTCGCGGGCACTGCGCATGGCCGACTGGTACAGGTCGTTCAGGTTGCTGCCCGACCAGAATTCTTTTTCGAAGTCCTCGGTCTGGTTTCGTACCCGTTTGAGCAGAAAAAGCTTGCGAAAGATGGCGGCCCAACTGATGATGGACACGCTGATCAGCAGCAAAACCACGGCTTGCACCACCCAGGTGGCGTCCAGCATGAGCTGGAAAGCGGAAAAATCTTGGGTCATGAGTGTTTCAAAACGTCAATGATGGCGGCAGGCATCCGGCTCGGGCGCATCTGTGCTGCATCGACCCAGCCGATCCGGATGCTGCCTTCACACAGCAATGTATCGGGTTTTTCGGGGTTGATGCGCGTGGCCACCTGTTGCAGTGTCAGGGATGCCCGGCCAAGTTCCTGAATCTGGGTGCGGATCTGTAAGCAATCGTCCAGACGCGCTGGCTGGTGGTAGTTCAATGCCGTGCCAGTGACCACGAACATGCCGCCGGTGGCGTCCCGCAGGCGCTGTTGCTCGACCCCGAGGCTGCGCAGCCACTCGGTGCGGGCGCGCTCGAAAAATTTCAGGTAGTTGGCGTAAAACACAATGCCGCCTGCATCCGTGTCTTCCCAATACACCCGTATCGGCCAGTCAAAGGCGTCAGCCATGCCGGATCAACGGGCTGGGCCAGCCGCGGCCGCCGGGCGCGGTTTGCGGTGCTGGTCGCGTTCGACTTCCAGTGTGCGCCACACCGGGGCCAGCTCATTGAGCACGCCATTGACATACTTGTGACCGTCCGTTCCGCCAAACGACTTGGCCAGTTCGATGCACTCGTTGATCACCACCCGCCAAGGCACATCCACGCAGTGCCGGAATTCGTAGGCACCGATCCAGAGCACGCCGCGCTCGATCGGCGAAATGTCGGCCAATGAGCGGTCCAGCAAGGGGCTGATGGCGGCGTCGAGCTCGGCGGCCTCGGCAATGCAACCATGCAGCAGCGCGTCGTAGTGGGCGCTGTCGGCCTTGTGAAAGCCGCTCAGATCGCGGGTGAACAGGTCGATGTCGTCGGTGGCATGGCGGCCCACCAGGTGCTGGTACAGCGCCTGCAAGGCGAACTCGCGGGCGCGTGTGCGGCCCGATTTGTCCGCCGCCTTACGCGGCTTGTCGGGGGAGGCAGCCTTGCTCATGCGGTTTCCAGAGAACGGAGCAGCCGGGCCATTTCCACCGCCACCTGCGCTGCATCGCGGCCTTTGTCGTCTTGCCGCGACACCGCCTGCGACAGGTTTTCAGTGGTCAGGATGGCGTTGGCAATCGGGATGTGATGGTCCAGCCCCACGCGCGTCACGCCCGCCGCCGATTCGTTGCACACCAGCTCGAAATGGTAGGTTTCGCCGCGGATCACGCAGCCCAGGGCCACCAGCGCGTCAAAGCGGCCGGTGTCGGCCAAGGCTTGCAGGGCCAGCGGTATTTCGAGCGCACCGGCCACTTGCACGAGTTCGATGTGGTCAGCCGCCGCCCCGAGCGCCAGCAGCTCTTGGCGGCAAGCGTTGACGAGCGCATCGGTGATGCCTTGATTGAAGCGGGCCTGTACGATGCCGATCCGCAGTCCTGTTGCGTCCAGCGCACTGGCGCTGCCTTTGTGTGCACCTTGCATGGGCTTAGCCTTCCGTTTTATTCAAAAAACCCACCACCTCCAGGCCGTAGCCGGTCATGCTGGGCATGCGCCGGGTTCGCCCCAGCAACTGCATTTTGGTGACACCGCATTCGCGCAAGATCTGCGCACCGATGCCGTAGTTGCGCAAATCCATCCGGCCCCGCTCGGGCGCTTGGGCAGGCCGCGCAGTCCCTTCGAACTGCGCCAGCAACTGGTCGGCGCTTTCGCCGCAGTTCAGCAGCACCACCACACCCCGGCCCTGGTCGGCCATGTGGCGCAGGCTGGTCTCCAGCGTCCAGGAGTGCATGGAGCGGCCCACTTCCAGCGCATCGAGCACACTCAGGGGTTCGTGTACGCGCACACTCACCGTCTGCTCGGCGGTCCACTGGCCCCGCACCAGCGCCAGGTGTACGGCACCAGCGGTGTCATCACGAAAGGCGTGGGCCTGGAATGCACCAAACGCGGTGTGCAGCGGGCGCGACCCGATGCGCCGCACCAGGCTCTCGGTGCGGCTGCGGTATTCGATCAGGTCGGCAATGGTGCCGATCTTGAGCCCGTGCTCGGCGGCAAACAGTTGCAGGTCCGGCAGCCGGGCCATGGTGCCGTCGTCTTTCATGATTTCGCAGATCACGGCAGCCGGGGCGCAGCCCGCCATGCCCGCCAGATCGCACCCGGCTTCGGTGTGGCCAGCACGTATCAGCACACCGCCATCGACGGCCTGCAGCGGGAAAATGTGACCGGGCTGCACCAGGTCTGCAGGCTGGGTGTTCGCCGCCACCGCCACCTGCACGGTGCGTGCCCGGTCGGCGGCCGAAATGCCCGTGGTCACGCCCTCGGCCGCCTCGATCGAGACGGTGAAGGCAGTGCCCATCTTGGTGCCGTTGCGCGGCACCATGGGGGGCAGCTGGAGCCGCTCGCAGCGCTCGCGTGTCAGGGTCAGGCAGATCAGGCCGCGTCCGTAGCGGGCCATGAAGTTGATGGCTTGCGGCGTCACGTGTTCGGCGGCCAGCACCAGATCGCCTTCGTTTTCGCGGTCTTCCTCGTCCACCAGGATGACCATGCGGCCGGCCTGGATCTCGGCCACGATGTCTTGCACCGGCGAAATGCCAACCGGTGTGAGGGGGGCAGCAGCGTTCATTGAGAAGGCATCCCGAGCATGCGCTCGACGTATCGGGCCATCAGGTCGATTTCAAGGTTGACCAGACTGCCCGCTTGCAGGTGCCCCAGCGCCGTGTTCTGCACGGTATGGGGAATGAGGTTGATGCTGCATGCGCAGCCGTCGGGCAAGTCTTGGACGCGATTGACCGTCAGGCTGACGCCGTTGACCGTGATCGAGCCTTTGTAGGCCAGGAATTTGGCGAGTGCGGCTGGTGCCAGTACCCGCAGTTCCCAGCTTTCGCCGACCTCGGCCAAATGACTCACCCGGCCTATGCCATCGACATGACCCGACACCAGGTGCCCGCCCAGACGATCGTTGGCACGCAAGGCTTTTTCCAGATTCACCGGGCCGGTTTGGTCTAGGCCAGCGGTTTTGCCTAGGGATGCGGCGGAAATGTCGATGGTGAAGTGTGATCGGTCCGAAGCCAGGCTGGTGACGGTCATGCAGGCACCGTTGATGGCGATGCTGTCACCCAGACCGACATCGTCCAGGTAGCCGGAGGGGGTCGCCACGGTCAAGCGTTTGCCGTGTTGGTCGCAAGAGCCTAGGGGGTGGACGGCGGCGATGCGCCCCACGCCGGTGATGATGCCGGTGAACATCCCGCTATTGTCGCAGGAATATCGGGGTGCGCCTTCAAGGGCGTTTCACTTTCGATGCAAGTGACTGGCGGAAGCGGTGAGATTCGAACTCACGAACGGTTGCCCGTTGCCGGTTTTCAAGACCGGTGCAATCGACCACTCTGCCACGCTTCCTGTCGAGCCGGGGCCGATTGTAAGCGACTCGTTCATGCGGGTATCCAAGTGCGGGTATCCAAGAGGCCTGAATCGGCTCGTGTCGGATTTTTCCTGACATGGAAATCGGCCAACTTCTGACTCCAGGTTTTGTGAAGTTTATCTACAGTGGTTCTACCGAAACAAATGGTCGCATCGACGCTGAAAGGGTTTCTCATGGATTTGCACACACAGTCAAACGAGATCAGACCATGGACGCAGCAATCATGGGCTGCGACGGAGTCGTCCGATCGACAAGCTGAGCCGACCATGCGCCAGGAATACTGGCCATTTGAGCTGCGCACAGCAGCGAGTCGCGAGGATCGGGACAAGGTGCTTGCGATTCGTCATGCTGCCTATGCTCGCCATTTGCCCGCTTCACTGAGCGGTGCGCTGCAACAGCCGGAGGCCACCGATAGGCTGGAAGGCGTCACGTTGTTGCTGGCAGAGTCCAGCCTCGATGGTTCCCCCTTGGGCACTATGCGCATACAAACCAACCG
The DNA here is from genome assembly GCA_002291945.1 of Tepidimonas sp. UBA997. Classification (GTDB taxonomy): domain Bacteria; phylum Pseudomonadota; class Gammaproteobacteria; order Burkholderiales; family Burkholderiaceae_C; genus UBA997. The sequence continues at coordinate 34,592 of DBAZ01000074.1, read as the reverse complement.
GCTGGTGCCGCTTGCCTTGGAGCAATCGTACCCGCTGCCGAGCTGGATGGAGGGCAAGGCGCTGGCCGAAGCCACTCGTCTGGCTGTGACGCAGGAAAAAACCAGTCGCCTTGTCAAGGCGGCGCTGTTCAAAGCCTACTACCAGTATTGCCTCCAAACGGGCATCGACTACATGGTCATCACGGCGCGTTCACCACTGGATCGTCAATACGAGCGGATGCTGTTTAAAGATGTGGTGCCCGGTGCCGGATACCAGCCTCTGGCGCATGTGTTCAACCTGCCACATCGCGTGATGTACCTGAATGTCAAACAGGTACGCAGGCAATGGGAGGAAGCGCAGCATCCCCTGCTGGAATTCATGTGCTATACCGAGCACCCTTCCCTCAAGTTGTGAGGGCGGCGTTATTTGACGTGCTTGAAGAGGGGCAGCGGGTCGTCGGTCGGCTCGCCCAATACCAGGTCGATGTGCGATTCGTCGGACCGCGCCAGGGTGCTCAGATAGCTTTTGAGTTTACCCTCGGGTATGAAGTCGGCCCCTGACAGGACGGTGAGCATGGTTGCCGGGTTTTGTGGTCGGGCCACCACAAAGCCCTGCACATAGTCCACGCCCATCTCGGCCAGTGTTTCCACGGTTTCGAAATCTTCGGCCCATTCGGCGATGGTTTTCATGCCCAGGTTTTGCGCCAGACTCACGATCGCTTCCACGATGGCCACATTGGCGGGGTGGCGGTTCATGTTGACAATGAAGCTGCCGTCGATCTTGAGCAGGTCGGCAGGCAAGTCCTTCAGGTAGGAAAACGAGGTGTAGCCAGCTCCGAAATCATCGAGCGCCACTTTGGCCCCCACGCTGCGCACCCGGTCGATGAAGCGGCGGGTGTTGGTGGTGTCGTGCAAAGCCACGCTTTCCGTGATTTCCAGGCAGATCCTGCTGGCCACTGTGGCATGCCGCTCAAGCATCCGGAACACGTCGTCGATGAAGCGCTCGTCATTCAGGGACGCCCCGCTGAGGTTGATGCAGACGAAATGCTGATTTTGCAACTGATGATGGTGGGCTTGCAGCCACTCCAGCGTCTGGGTGAGTACCCAGCGGTCGATCAGACTCATGCGCCCGGCATTTTCGGCGGCGTGGATGAGCCGCTCCGTCGGCACTCGCTGACCGAATTCGTCTCGCATGCGCAGCAGCACCTCGAAGTTCAGCGAGCCAGAGGGCGCACGCAGCGACAGGATGGGCTGCATGTCGAGGTACAGCCCGTTGATGGACTGCTGAGTGGCGAGGCGTTCGATCAACTGCAGTTCGGCCTCATAGTCGGAGAGGATGCCTGAAGACCGGTCAAACACCACCAAGTGGTTGCCCTGTCCCTTCTTGGCCATGCGGCAGGCATGGTCGGCCATGGAGACGATGTCCTTGGCCTGCAGGCCCGGGATCACTTCAATCAGGCCCATCGAGCCACGAACCTGAAAGGCCCGGTCTTCGACTTGGCAGGGGTTGGCTTCAAAACTGTTCAGCACCTCCCGGCACACCGATTCGGCCTGGGCCAGGCCGGTACGGGTCAGCACCAGCAAAAACTCGTCACCCCCCACGCGCCCCAGGAACATGCGTTCGTTCAAAGGGACCTGAATACGCTGGCACACCGTCTGCAGCACAGCGTCGCCGGCGGCATGGCCGTACAGGTCGTTGATCAGTTTGAAGCGATCCAGATCCAAGTAAGCCACCGACAGCACATGACCCCGTTCCATTTCAGCCATGCCCCGGGCCAGGATGCGCTCGATCCCGCGTCGGTTGAGCACCTTCGTCAGGGGGTCGTGGTGAGCCAGAAACTTCAGGCGTTCGGTGGCTTGCGCCTTTTCGGTGATGTCTTGCAGGGTGCCTTCTATCTTGTCATCGGCCAGCGTGGCCTGCACCAGAAAGCGCTTCGCTGCCAAGGGGCCTTCGGTCATCGCCATTTCGATTTCGGCGTTGCCCTGGCGCTGGGTGCGTTCTTGCAGCAGGTGCCAAAATTCCTCGGAAAACAGGCCTTGCCAAGTCGATTGCTGGACGTGTTGCGTTGGCAAGCCCAGCATCCGCGCCATGGCCGGGTTGCTGTTGATGATGCGCCCTTGCGGGTCGGCGGCGAACAGGCCGATCGGGATCACCTGATAGGTGTGCTGAAGCTCGGCCTGAGCAGCGAGTTTTTGCAGTTGGGCCTGCCGCATCTGCTCCGCAATCGCCATGGAGGCCAGCAGGCTGGACGCCAACGCTGCCGTTGCACTGTTCATGGCCCCCAGCAACCCTTTGATGCCCCATGCCGCTGCCAGCACTTCATACAGGCTGGCAAAGAGGGCAATCCCGATCGAGGCGGCATACCACCAGGCCACTCGGGAGCCGGTTTTGTAGAGTATCTGCCCCAAAAAGAACACCAGCATGCCTACCCCCAGACCCGAGCTCCACCAGATGATGGGCAGGAAGGTGGCATAGGGCAGGGCGATGGCGAGCAGCAGCAGGGGGAGGCACGACCATTTGGCCAGCGCCAGCAATGGCTTGAAGCCTACCTTGCCAAGCTCCTCCCGGAACAGGGTGGCAAACAGCGTGAGTGTGACGACGTAGTACAAGGCCAGCGTGAGGGGCCGCGTATGGGGCAACCAGGTCGCTGGAATCGATTGCCCCAGCCATTGATGATCCCATCCCATCGACAAGGCGGCCATGCGCATGTTGATCACTAGCCAGGCGGCGAACAGCATGTGGGTTTTGTTGCGGTTGATCAGGCCGGCAATGGCCGTGAACAGGGCCAGCATGAGCACGCCGCCGTCCAGCAGGCCCGAGGTTCGGTGGAATTGGCTTTCCATGCTGAGGAAGGCCACGTCGCCCACGCTCTGCATGCTGATCCGGCCCGGGCCCACCAGTTGCAGCTTGCAGATCAGTTGACTCGACCCTGCGGGAGGCTCTAGGGCAAAACCGGCACGAAACAGACGCATCGACCCGTCTTGCTGGGTTCGGCTGGCTGCACCCAGCGGCGTCAGGCTCGCTGCGTTCCAGCAGGCTACCGAGGTGGTGTGGCGGGAAGGAAAGTCGATCCAGTTGCGGGCTTCGTCGGCCAGGGGGGGCGGGGTGTCAAACAGCAGCCAGAACGGATTTTCCGACAATGCGGTTTCTTGCCAGGGCGTTGCCGCAGGAGCCTGGGTGCGTAACTGATCCAGTGCCTGTGCCGCATTAAGGCGGCCGGTGGGGTCTTCAATCGACTGAAAGGAGATGGCGGTGCTCGGGCTGGCCGGGTACTGGCTGGGCCACGAAACAATCGCCATCAGGGTGAAGACCACAAACAGGGCCGGAATCCAGACAATGGCAAAAAATTGCAGCCCCATATCCATCGATGGGTGCGCTTGCTGGATCGGTGTCGGTGGTGGCGTTACGCCGCGTGGCATGGAGGGTTGACCCTTGAAAAAAACCGCCCCCTGTCTCGAAACAACGATTATGGACGCAACTCGCTGCTGGTGTGGCATTTGTGCCACACTTCAGGCCCATGAATCGTTCAGAAATGGCACGGCGGGCGCTGGAGGTGTTTGACCAGATGGTGGCGACCACGCCGGGCATGCGTGTGCGCACCGGGCAGCGACAGATGGCCGAACAGGTGGCCGCCACCTTCAGCCATGCGGACTTGGCCGGGCAGGCCGAGGCCCAGACCGATGGCCAGGCGGATCTGCAGGCCCCGGCCCGGTCGATTGCGGTGATCCAGGCCGGTACCGGGGTGGGCAAGTCGCTGGCGTACAGCGTGCCGGCGCTTGCCGTGGCGCTGGCCCGGCAAGCGCGGGTGCTGATTTCGACCGCCACAGTGGCCCTCCAGGAACAACTGGTGCATAAAGACTTGCCCGCGCTGGCCCGGGCCATGCCGGGCGAGTTCCGGTTTGCGCTGGCCAAAGGGCGTGGGCGTTATCTGTGCCAGCTCAAGCTCGACCGTTACGTGCGCCCCACCGCCGCCGACCCGGACGACGACGAGGAAGACGACCTGTTTGCCGGTTTGCCACCCAGTCAGCAGGAAAAAAACCGGCGCCAGACGGCTTATCAGGAGTTGGCCGACGCCTTCAGCAGTGGGCGCTGGGATGGCGACCGCGACACCTTGTCGGTCGCGCCCGATCCTTTGATCTGGCCGTCGGTGGCGGCCGATGTGAGCTCCTGCACCGCACGGCATTGCCCGTTTTACGGCAGTTGCAGCTACTTCGTGCAACGCAAAGCGCTGGTCGGCGCCCAGGTGATCGTGGTGAACCACGATTTGCTGCTGTCGTCGCTGGACTCGAGGGCGCTGCCGGAGCTCGACAAGGCCTTGCTGGTGATCGACGAGGCCCATCATCTGCCGGCCACGGCGCTGGATCAATTTGCCTGCCAGATGGATTTGTCGCGCCTGAACTGGCTGGAGCGTTTGAGCAGCCGTGCCCTCAGGGTGGGGGCGCAGTTGGGGGTGGAGGCGATTGCCGACATTCCCAGCCAGGCGGCGCTGATACGCCAAGCCGTGCAGGACTGGGCGCGGCTGGTCTTACACGAATACGGCGCGGCCTTGAGCACCCAAGCGGGCCGGGTTCGCCTGCCGCGTGGCCGCTTGCCCGAAGCCATGATCGAGCCGTTGTCACAACTGGCGCACAGTGCGCAGGTGTATATCGAAGCCCTGCGCGAGATCAGCAAGACGCTGCGAGCCGAAATCCGGGATCAGCCGTCCGAAGCCCGACGCTTGGCGGCCCAGTACGCGCAGCTCGGCTCGCTGGCCCCGCGCATGGAGGCGGTGTACGCCACCAGCCAGTGCTTCCTGCAAATGGCCGACGCGGGCCAGCCCCCGGTGGCCAAATGGCTCACCCGCGAAGTGGTGGGCGATTTGCTGGTCATCCGGGCACATGCCAGCCCGACCTTGCCGGGCAGCACGCTGCGCGGGCAGCTCTGGGGCCGGGTGCGCGGGGCGGTGCTGACCTCGGCCACCCTGACCAGTTGCGGGCGTTTTGATTTTGTGCTGCGGGAAACCGGTCTGGCCGAAGACCCGGACGTCACCACCCTGGCGGTGGACAGCCCGTTTGACTTCGCACGCCAGGGTCGGCTGGTGCTGGCAGGCACGCGGGCCGACCCGAAGGACGTGAGCGCCTTCACGCAAGAGATGGTGGGGGCCTTGCTGGCCGACCTGCGCAAGGTGCAGCACGGCGCGCTGGTGCTGTTCACCTCACGCGAGCAGATGCGTCTGGCCAGTGAGGCCCTGCCTGCCGACCTGCGTCCCAAGGTGTTGCAGCAAAACGAATGGTCACGCCTGCGCCTGCTGCGCCAGCACGCCCAGCGGGTGGCCGACGGGCTGCCTTCCATCATTTTTGGCCTGCAGTCGTTTGGCGAAGGCCTCGACCTGCCTGGGCGCTTGTGTGAGGACTTGTTCATCACCAAACTGCCCTTTGCGCCGCCCGACGACCCGGTGGGCGAAGCCCGCGCCGAATGGCTGCGTACCCAGGGGCGCGACCCGTTCATGGAACTGGTGGTGCCCGCTACCGCCATCCGGCTGGCCCAGTGGGTGGGCCGCGCCATCCGGACCGAGGACGACGAGGCGCACGTCACCTGTTACGACCGGCGCCTGAGCCAGACGGCGTATGGCCAGCGTTTGCTGGCCGGTCTGCCGCCGTTTACCCGCGTGCAGCCGTCGGCGTCTGCCTGAGGCCCGCGTTCCACCCCACGCAAGCCCATCGCAAGCCCCATCTCAAGCCGCACGAGATACACACCATGCCCCGCTTCGCTGCCAATTTGTCGCTGCTGTTTGCCGATCGGCCATTCCTGGATCGGTTTGAAGCCGCAGCGCGTGCCGGATTTGTTGCCGTGGAGTTCCAGTTCCCCTACGCATGGCCTGCCGCCGAACTCGCCGAGCGCCTAGCCCGCTGGCAACTGGCCGCCGTGTTGCACAACCTGCCCGCGGGCGACTGGGCTGCGGGCGAGCGGGGCATTGCCTGCCACCCCGACCGCCAGGTCGAGTTTGGCGACGGGGTTGAGCGGGCGCTGCGCTATGCCCAGGCGCTGGGGGTCGGGCAACTCAACTGCTTGGCCGGGGTGTTGCCCGCCGGGGTATCCCCAGCCGCTGCTTGGGCCACCTTGGTGAACAATGTGCGCTACGCGGCGCAAGTCTTGCAGCCGCACGGCATCACCCTGTTGCTGGAGCCCATCAACACCTGGGACGTGCCCGGATTTTTCCTCAGCCGCACCGAGCAGGCCATTCGGCTGCTGGACGAGGTGGCCGCGCCCAACCTGAAGCTGCAGTACGACCTCTACCACGCCCAGCGCATGGAAGGGGAGCTGGCTGCCACCCTGCAGCGCCTGCTGCCGCGCATCGGGCACATCCAGTTGGCCGACAACCCGGGCCGCCACGAACCCGGCACCGGCGAGATTCGCTTTCCCTTTTTGTTCGACTGCATGGATGCACTGGGCTATGCCGGCTGGGTCGGCTGCGAATACCGCCCCGCCGCTGACGGCCCGTTGGGGACGGAGCGCGGGCTGGGTTGGCTGGCCGATTGGGGTTGCCGAGGCCAGTAACACAGAAGATGGTCGTGGCGCGTCGCCGTGCTGAGCTCAACACGCTCATTCCCAAGCCGAAGAAGCGCCAGGCCAAGGCAGAACAGGCCGAGCAGGACATTGCCGATGCCGTTGCCGACGAAGAACAGAAATACCAATGCGCGATCATCAACGGCGTGCGCACTGAAGTGGGTAAATCGCGCAGCCTTTGGTGCAGCGCTAATCTGGCTACGAAGTAAGGCATGCACATCGACGTGCTGGTGGAGGACGGCTCCGGTGCGGCTTTGATGAAGCACCTATGCCCAAGTTATTGGGCGCTGCGGCCCGTGAGCACACGGGGCCGATGCTGAGCTGCGGCAAGGGTGTGGTTCGGATTCCTGCGAAAATGCCTTGGCAAACAGACGTGGTCAAGGAAACCTTCACAAAACGGGCAAGTTCAAGCATGCAAGCGCCCATCGCATCGGTTCGCTGCTGGATGTAGTGAGCGATCAGTCCCCCAGCTTCCGCAATACCCGACAAGGTGTGTTGGACCTGTTGGCTGTGAACTGCAATCTTCTCAACCTTGGAATTCACTTGTCGCATGACCCCACCGACGCATCACACACCCAGGCTGCAGCTCACACAGATCACCAAGCGCTACCCCGGTGTGGTCGCCAACGACCAGGTGTCGCTCACGGTCGCGCCTGGCAGCATACACGCGGTGCTGGGTGAAAACGGGGCCGGCAAATCCACCCTGATGAAGATCATCTACGGCACCGTCAAACCGGACGACGGGGCCATGCTGTTCAACGGCAAAGCGGTCCACGTGCGCAACCCGCAAGAAGCCCGGGCGCTGGGTGTCGCGATGGTGTTTCAGCATTTCAGTCTGTTCGACACGCTCACCGTGGCCGAAAACGTCTGGTTGGGTCTGGATCGATCGCTGAGTTTGCGCGAGGTCAGCGAAAGCATCGGCATGAAGGCCCGCGCCTACGGCCTGGACATCGATCCGCAGCGGCCGGTGCATTCGCTCAGCGTGGGTGAAATGCAGCGGGTGGAGATCATCCGCGCCCTGCTGACCAGCCCGCAACTGCTGATACTCGACGAGCCGACTTCGGTGCTGACGCCGCAAGCGGTAGACAAGCTGTTCGTGGTGTTGCGCCAACTGGCCGAGGAAGGCTGCAGCATCCTCTACATCAGCCACAAGCTGCACGAAATTCGCCAACTGTGTGATGCCTGCACGGTCATGCGCGGCGGCAAGGTGACTGGCGTGTGCGACCCCCGCGAGGAGTCCAATGCGTCCCTCAGTCGCCTGATGATCGGGGCCGAGCCTACGGTGCTGGAACCACGTCCGCAGAAGGTCGGGGAGGTGGTGCTGGCCGTCAACAATTTGTCGCTGCCCAGCGATCACCCTTTCGGAACCCGCTTGCAGCAGATCAACCTGGATGTGCGTGCTGGTGAAGTGGTCGGGATTGCCGGGGTGTCGGGCAACGGTCAGAACGAGTTGCTGGCCTGTCTGTCGGGCGAAAACCCCAAGGCACTGGCTGCCAGCATCCGGCTCGCCGGGCTGGAGGTGGGGCGTCGGGGGCCGGGTGCCCGGCGCAAGCTCGGTTTGCACTTCGTTCCCGAGGAGCGCCTGGGGCGGGGGGCGGTGCCGACCGTGAGTCTGGCATTGAATTTGCTTCTAACTCGCCAGGACGCGGTAGGCCCGCTGGGCTGGTTGAAGGTGGGGCAACTGCACGCGCAGGCTGCGGGCATCATGGCGCGTTTCAAGGTCAAGGCCAACGGGCCTGGGGCTGCAGCCAAGTCGCTGTCGGGGGGTAATTTGCAGAAATTCATCGTCGGGCGCGAGATGGACGCAAACCCCAGGGTGTTGATCGTGAGCCAGCCGACCTGGGGCGTGGATGTGGGGGCCGCCGCCCAGATTCGTAGCGAAATCCTGGCCTTGCGCGATGCCGGCTGTGCCGTGCTGGTGGTGAGCGAGGAACTCGATGAACTGCTCGAAATTTGTGACCGTATGCATGTGATTGCCAAAGGCCGTCTTTCGCCCAGCCTGAGCCGGGGTGAGGCGACGGTGGAGCAGATTGGTGAATGGATGTCGGGACTCTGGCAGCCTCAGAGGGAGGCGCGGCATGCTGACGTTTGAACCGCGGCCCACACCGTCGCCGTGGTGGACTTACACCTCACCGCTGCTCGCGCTCGCCCTCACGGTGGTGATCGGCGTGATCTTGTTCGCGCTGCTCGACCAAGACCCCCTGGCCGGTTTGCGCATGTTTTTCTGGGAGCCCATCAGCACCCCACGGGCCTGGTCTGAACTCATGCTCAAAGCCACGCCCCTGCTCATCATTGCCCTGGGGCTGGCGATCTGTTTCCGTTCCAACGTCTGGAACATCGGTGCCGAAGGGCAGTTTGTGCTCGGTGCCATTGCCGCTACCTGGGTGGCGCTGTATTCCCCCCTTGCGTTGGGTGCCATGACGGTGCCGGTGATCCTGCTGGCTGGCATGCTGGGCGGCTTCGTCTGGGCGGCCATCACGGCATTGCTGCGCGATCGCTTCAACGCCAACGAGATTCTCGTCAGCCTGATGCTGGTCTATGTGTCGTTCCAACTGCTCAATTACTTCGTGTTCGGCCCCTGGCGCGACCCGTTGGGCTTTGGCATGCCATCGACCCAGGCCTTCCCGGCCGATGCCCGCATGCCCCGCCTGTTTGAAGGCTACCGCGTTAACATCGGGCTGGTGATCGGGCTGCTGATGGTGGCCCTCATGACGCTGTTCATTTTCCGCACACGCGCCGGTTTTGCTCAGCAGGTGGGGGGGCTGGCACCCGCAGCGGCCCGCTATGCGGGTTTTTCTTCGCGCCGCGCGCTCTGGACTGCGCTGGGCATCTCAGGCGCACTGGCCGGTCTGGCCGGAGCTCTGGAGGTGGCCGGGCCCGTCGGGCGCCTGACCGAACATGTGCCGATTGGCTACGGGTTTGCCGCCATCATCGTCGCTTTTGTGGGGCGACTGCACCCGGTCGGCATCGTCTTTTCGGCCCTGCTCATGAGCATGTTCTACCTCGGGGGCGAACTGGCGCAGTCCCGCCTGGGTTTGCCCAAATCCATCACCGGGGTGTTCCAGGGTCTGCTGCTCTTTACCTTGCTGGCCTGCGACACCCTGATTCACTACCGCATCGTGTGGCGTCGCAACAAGGGTTGACATCATGGAGATCTTTTTTCTCAACTTGGCGACATCGCTCAACGCCGGTACCGTGTTGGCGATTGCAGCACTTGGCTTATTGATCAACGAGAAGGCGGGCATCGTCAACCTGGGCGCTGAAGGCATGATGCTTTGCGCCGCCCTGGCCGGTTTCGCCGTGGTGGTGCATACCGGCAGTGGCAGTCTGGGGCTGATGGCGGGCATGCTGGCCGGGGCGGCGCTGGCGGCCGTGTTCGGGGTGCTGGTGATCTGGCTCAACACCAACCAGTACGCCACCGGTTTGGCCCTGTCGCTGTTCGGGGTCGGGTTTTCGGCCTTCCTGGGGGTGACGTACAGCCGCGAGAACCTGGCCGAGCACATGGTCAAGACGCCGTCCATCTGGCTGGAGGTGCCCATCATCGGGCCGGGCATGGCACGACTCGACACCCTGTTCTGGGTCGGTTTGCTGCTGGCGATTGGGCTGGTGTGGTTTTTGCAGAAAAGCCGAGCCGGCCTGATTTTGCGCAGTGTGGGCGAGAACCCGGATTCCGCACATGCTCTGGGTTATCCGGTTCGCCTGATCCGTTTTGCGGCGGTGGTGGTGGGCGGCAGCCTGTGCGGGCTGGCGGGGGCCTATTTGTCCACCGTGTACACGCCGCTGTGGACCGAGGGGATGACGGCCGGGCGCGGCTGGATTGCCCTGGCCCTGACTACCTTTGCCACCTGGCGGCCAGGCCGCGTCCTGCTCGGGGCTTACCTGTTCGGTGCCGTCACCATGACGCAGTTCTACCTGCAAGGTCAGGGTGTGGGCATCAGCCCGCACTTCTTAGGGATGCTGCCCTACATCGCCACCATTGTTGTCTTGGTGATCATTTCACGCAACCCGACCTGGATTCGTACTAACATGCCGGCTTCGCTGGGTAAGCCTTTCCACCCAGGCACGTGATTTTTCCATCAACCTTTTCTACTTCCTGTCAATGAGGTCTCTATGACATCGATAAGCAAGCGTTCATTGTTGAAAACGGCGGCACTGGCGGCCATTGCCAGTGCCGTGCTGGCTGGGTGCGGCCAAAGGGAAGATCCCGCGCCCGCCGCCACCGCCCCAGCGCCGACCGCTGAACCCAAACCAGTGACCCGGGCAGCCTGGGTGTATGTCGGCACCCCCGGTGACGCAGGCTGGACGTTCGCCCACGATCAGGGGCGTCTGGCCGCTGAAGCCCATTTTGCAGGGCAACTGCAGACCACCGCCGTAGAGCGTGTGGCCGCTGGTGCGGACGCCGAACGCGTATTCCGCGACCTGGCGCAGCAGGGCCACGACATCATTTTCGGCACCTCGTTCGGCTTCATGCCGGCCATGGTTCAGGTGGCTTCGGAATTCCCGAACGTCCGCTTCGAACACGCCACCGGCTTCCAACTGGCCAACAATCTGGGGGTTTACGACTCCAGCTTTTTCCAGAGCAGCTACATGGCGGGCATCATTGCCGGGCACAAGACCAAGACTGGCACCCTGGGTTTCGTGGCCTCTTTCCCGATCCCTGAAGTGCTGCGCAACATCAATGCTTTCACGCTTGGTGCCCAGTCCGTGCGTCCGGACATCACCACCCGCGTGGTGTGGGTCGGTGCCTGGTTTGACCCACCCAAGGAATCTGAAGCCGCTCAGTCGCTGATCAACCAGGGCGCGGACGTGCTGCTGCAGAACACCGACTCCACTGCGGTGCTGCAAACCGCTGAGCGCAATGGCCGTTTTGCCTTCGGCTGGAACAGCGACATGAGCAGCTTCGCACCCAATGCCCACCTGGCCTCGGCCATCGTGAACTGGACGCCGCACTACATAGCCTCGATCGAAAGCCTGCGCAATGGCACCTGGCAGAGCCAGCGCGTCATTGGCGGGGTACACAATGGCGTGAATGAACTGATCAAGATTGCCGACGTGGTGCCGGCTGAGGCCCGCACCAAGATTGAAAACCTGAAAGCTCAGTACCGCGCCGGCACCTTCTCGCCCTTCACCGGACCGCTGGTGGACAACCAGGGCAAAGAAGTGCTGGCTGCCGGTCAGGTGGCGGACCGTCCCTGGCTCGACAGCATGAACTTCTACGTGCGTGGCGTGGAAGGTACCGTGCCGACCCGTTGATCGGCTGCAGGCTGACCGAGGGCCGGTGCGGCTTGAGCCGCAAACGGTGCAGCCACCCCTCCGGCTTGCCGGTCGGGTGGTTTTTTGCAGCAAAGGGTCTCGCACAAGGAACAGCAATGGCGGCGGCCCCATGCACCTGTCGATCCGGCTTACTTCGGCGGCTACCTGAACGAGAACTACGTTGAACTCTTTAGCGCCCTGGGCCTTGGGGTGCGTGAGGCGTACCGGATCGCCTGCAACAGCTTCGAGGCCAGTTTTGTGGACGAAACCACCCAGCGCGGCTGGGAGCGCCAGCTCAAAAGTTATTTTGAAGGGCTGCGCGAGCACGACTGAAACCATGAATTTCAGTTAAGATCGTCCACAAACGCAACACGGTTGCATTTGTGTCGGAGTCGCATGCCCTTAGTTCTGTCCACGGCAGGTTCTTCAAAGCCGCTACCCGCCACCGATCTGGTTCTCAAAAACCTGACGGTCGGCTACGAGCGGCATCCGGCCGTTCACCATTTGTCGGTCAGATGGCCGGCGGGGAGTCTGGTGGCCATTGTCGGCCCCAATGGCGCCGGTAAATCCACCCTGCTGAAGGCCCTGGCGGGTCGTTTGCCCGTCAACGACGGCAAAGTCACTGGGCTGGACGCCGGGTCGGTGGCCTATCTGCCGCAGACCCCCGACATCGATCGCAGCTTTCCCATCAGTGTGCAGGACTTTGTCCGGACCGGCTTGTGGCACGAGGTGGGCGCACTCGGCTGGTGGAAATCCCGTCACCACGACCGGGTGCAGCAGGCATTGGCCGCCGTGGGTTTACAAGGTTTTGACAAGCGTACCCTGGACACCTTGTCCGGGGGGCAGTTCCAGCGCATGCTGTTTGCCCGCCTGATGCTACAGGACGCCTCCACGGTGTTGCTGGATGAGCCTTTTTCAGCGGTGGATCAGCGCACCACCGAGGACTTGCTGGCCATCATCCGGCACTGGCATCGGCTGGGGCGCACGCAACTGGTGGTTTTGCATGATCTGGCGTTGGTCCGCGCCCATTTTCCGATGGCCCTGATGCTGGCGCGCGAGCCCGTGGCGGCGGGTTGCACGGCGGATGTGCTCACGCCAGCCAACCTGGCCCGGGCCAAGTCACGTCAGGAGGCATTTGAAGACCATGCCCCCGTGTGTGACGAGCCGGAATCGGCTGTCCCTGAGGGTTCTCGATGAATGCCTTCGCAGCCCTCTGGTCGCCGTTCCTGGAATTCGGTTTCATGCGCAACGCCTTGTTGGGGTGCCTGGCTTTGTCGCTCAGTGCAGCGCCAGTCGGTGTATTCCTCATGCTGCGTCGCATGAGCCTGACGGGCGATGCGATGTCCCATGCCATCCTGCCCGGTGCGGCCATTGGCTATCTGGTGTCCGGGCTCTCGCTTGGGGCCATGGCCCTGGGGGGTATTGTGGCGGGGCTGGTGGTGGCGGTGGGTTCAGGCCTGATTGCCCGTTCAACCGTTTTGCGGGAAGACGTCAGTCTGGCTGCGTTTTACCTGTTGTCTCTGTCCCTGGGGGTGCTCATCATTTCGCTGCGGGGCAGCCAGATCGATCTGTTGCATGTGCTGTTTGGTTCAGCGCTGGCGCTCGACGCGGCCGCGCTCAGTTTGCTCAGCGGGATTGCCGTGCTGACACTGCTGGTTCTGCGCCTGATTTACCGGCCATTGGTGCTGGAGTGCGCCGACCCCCAATACCTGCGGCTGGTCAGCCGATGGAGCCCTGTAGCACATTATGGCTTTCTGGTGCTGGTGGTGCTGAACCTGGTCGCAGGATTTCATGCGCTCGGCACTTTGATGGCGGTGGCCATCATGGTCTTGCCTGCAGCCACCGCCCGGCTATGGATTCGGCATATCGTTCCTCTCTTGCTCGTCGCCCCGATTCTGGCAGCTGCCGCTTGCCTGCTGGGCCTGCTGCTGTCGTATCACATCAACTGGCCTACCGGTCCGGCGATTGTGCTCTGCCTCGGTGTCTTTTATGTGTTTTCGATGGTCGCCGCCCCGTTCGGGGTGCTGCGCACCCTTCATCCTTCCCGCACGCATTTGAAAGGTTAAGCATGTCAACAGGCAGACCCGTGGCTCGTTCACTTCGCCGATGGGGGGCGTCCACCTTGGCGGCGTTGCTCTCCTGGGGGGCGTTGCCCGCTGTGGCGCAGCCCCTGCCGGTCGTGGCCACCTTCAGCATTCTTGGCGACTGGGTGAAGCAGGTCGGGGGCGACCGGGTGCAGGTGGGGGTACTGGTGCCGGTGGGTGCCGACAGCCACGTCTTCCAGCCCACGCCGGCCCATGCCCGCCAACTGGCGCAGGCCCGGGTGGTGTTTTCCAATGGTCTGGGCTTTGAGGGCTGGGTCGAGCGCCTGATTCGCAATGCCGGCTTCCAAGGGCGGCATGTGGTGGCCAGCACCGGCATCGAGCCGATTCGGGCCACCGGGCAGCACCATCATGGGCACCGGCATGGCCACGGTCACGGTCACGGACACAATCACGGTCACGGTCACGGTCACAGTCACGGTGAACACGACCCGCACGCTTGGCAAAGCGTGCCCCATGCCAAGGTCTATGTCAGGAACATCGCCGATGCGCTTTGCGCCGCCGACCCGGCGGGTTGTAGCGACTTTCGCCAGCGCGCCGACGCCTATCGGCAGCAATTGCAGGCACTCGACGCCGACATCCGCGCCCTGTGGGCACCGATCCCGCAAGACCAGCGCCGCATCATCGTGTCCCACGACGCGTTTGCCTACTATGGTCAAGCCTATGGCGTCACGTTCTTTGCCGCCCGTGGCGTCAGCAGCGACAGCGAGCCCTCGGCGCGTGGCATTGCCACCTTGGTGCGGCAGATACGCGATCAGCAGGTACGGGCCTTGTTCGTCGAAAACGTGACCGACCCGCGCCTGATCGAGCGCATAGGCCGCGAAACCGGGCTGCAGGTGTCGGGCAAGCTGTATTCCGACTCGCTGACCGCGCCGGGCGGCCGGGCCGACGATTTCATTGCCATGATGCGCTACAACACGCAGGCCATGACGCAGGCCATCCGAACACCCTGAGCTACGGGCCTACAATCGGCTCAACGTGGAGTGAACCGGATGAGCATCAAGAGCGACCAATGGATACGCCGCATGGCCGAGCAGCACGGCATGATCGAGCCGTTCGAGCCCGGCCAGGTACGCCAGGCCGAGGGCCGCAAGATCATCAGCTACGGCACCAGCAGCTACGGCTATGACATCCGCTGTGCGCCCGAATTCAAGGTGTTCACCAACATCCACAGCACCGTGGTGGACCCGAAGAACTTCGACGAAAAGAGCTTTGTCGATTTTCACGGGGACTATTGCATCATCCCGCCCAACAGCTTTGCGCTGGCACGCACGGTCGAGTATTTCCGCATCCCGCGCAACGTGCTCACCATCTGTCTGGGCAAGAGCACCTACGCGCGCTGCGGCATCATCGTCAACGTGACCCCGTTCGAGCCCGAGTGGGAAGGCTACGTCACGCTCGAATTTTCCAACACCACGCCGCTGCCGGCAAAAATCTATGCCGGTGAAGGCTGCGCCCAGGTGCTGTTTTTCGAGAGCGACGAGGTGTGCGAGGTGTCCTACAAGGACCGGGGTGGCAAATACCAGGGGCAGCACGGTGTGACGCTGCCCCGCGCCTGAGGAGACGCCCATGTCGGCATACGACCTTCTGTCTTTTGGCCACCCCATGCAGGGGGTGCCCGAATGTTCCCGCCCGCAGCCTGAGCGCCGCATGAGCGGCCAGCCCCTGCGCGAGACTTGGAACCTGTTCGATGCGCCGCTGGGCCGCGCCAGCCGCCTGAGCACGGGCATCTGGCGCTGCGAGCCTGGCGAATGGGCGATTGCCTTGAGCCAGACCGAGCGCGAGGTGTTCACCGTGCTGGAAGGCCGCTGCCGGGTGCGCCGTTCGGATGGCAGTCACGAGGAAGCGGGGCCCGGTGAATCGATCCACATCCCCCCCGGTTTCACCGGCTCGTTTCTGGTGCTGGAGACGGTGGTCAAGGTGTATGTGATCGTGGAGTGAGCCTGCAGGGGCACTGTTCAGCGCTGCAAGCACTTGCGCAGGGTGCCTTGCGGCAGCAGCACGGTGGCAATCGCCAGCATCACGCACACCACGGCCACGCCGTCTTGCCAGCGCGGCCACTCGCCCACGATCACGGTGGCGCTGGCGGTGCCGATCAGCGGCACCACCATGATGCTCATGGCGCTGGTGGTCGGGGGCAGATGCCGGGCCAGCGAAAACCAGATGATCTGCGCGATGCCGTAGTTCATGAACACGCCGTAGGCCAGCAAGACCCACATGCGCGGGCTGAACTCCCAACTCGGCCAAGGCTCGAACAGCAGCGCCAGTAGCCACAGCACGCCCGCCGTCAGGCCCATCATCCAGACGGTGAGGGCCTCGATCGGCAGGGTGAGTGTGGCACGTCGCATCATCAGCGTACCGATGGCCCAGCAGATGGCGGCCCCGAGCATTACCCCCACCCCCAGCGGGCTGCCGGTCATGGCGTGGAATTCATCGGCCAGCAGCAGGGCGACGGCACCGGCCACCGCCCCGGCGGCCAATACCGAGCGCCGGGTCAGCCGGTGGCCGAAGAACAGGGCGCCGAGCAGCACCGTCCAGACCGGCATGGTGAAGCCCAGAATGGCCGCCCGGCCCGAGGCCAGTGCGGCGACGCCAAAAATCGCCAGCGTGTGCCAGCCCAGCATGTTGGGCAGGCCCAGCGTGACGATGCTGCGCCATTCCTGGCCTTGCGGTCGCAGGCGCACGCCGCGCTGGGCGTAGAACGCGAACAGCCACAGTGCGCCGCCCGTCATGGTCACGGCGCGGAAGTACAGCGGGCTGAGCTCTTCCAGCGAGAGCTTCATGACCGGCCAATTGACCCCCCACATCAGGGTCAGGGCGATCAGGCCCACGAGCTGGTTGCGGTTTAGCATGGGCAGCCCGTCAGACCGCCACCGGGGCCTTGATGGCTGGGTGGTGCTGGTAGTCCTGCACCTCGAAATCCTCGAGTTCGTAGTCGAAGATCGAAGCCGGCTTGCGCCGGATATTCAGCGTGGGGTAGGCGAAGGGCTGGCGACTGAGCTGCAGCGCCACCTGCTCGGCGTGGTTGTCGTAGATGTGGCAGTCGCCGCCGGTCCAGATGAAGTCGCCCACGTTCAGGTCGCATTGCTGGGCCAGCATGTGGGTCAGCAAGGCGTAGCTGGCGATGTTGAACGGCACGCCTAGGAAGATGTCGGCGCTGCGCTGGTAGAGCTGGCAACTCAGCTTGCCTTTGCCACCCGCCTCGGTGGCCGGGGCCACGTAGAACTGGAACAAGGCGTGGCAGGGCATGAGTGCCATCTGGTCCAGGTCGGCCACGTTCCAGGCACTGACGATGATGCGGCGGCTGTCCGGGTTGGTCTTGAGCTGTTTGACGACTTCGCCGATCTGGTCGATGTGCCCGCGAGAACCGTCGGGATTGGGCTTGGGCCAGTTGCGCCACTGCACGCCATAGACCGGGCCGAGGTCGCCATCTTCCCTCGCCCATTCGTCCCAGATGGTGCAGCCGCGCTCCTGCAGCCACTTCACATTCGAGTCACCGCGCAGGAACCACAGCAGCTCGACGATGATGGCCTTGAGGAACACCTTTTTGGTCGTGACCAGCGGGAAACCTTGATTGAGGTCGAAGCGCATCTGGTAGCCGAACACGCTGCGGGTGCCGGTGCCGGTGCGGTCGCCCTTGCGCACGCCATGTTCGAACACGTGGCGCATGAAGGCTTCGTAGGGGTGGGGCGTCGAATTCATCCGAGATTGTTCATTAGGGTTTGAGGTTCAAGCAGCACCGAAGGTGCGCCTCATGGACAATCCCGGTTCATGGTCGCTTCGGGGCGTTGGCTGGCTGGGCACGGGCGGCTTTGAAGCGCAGCTTGACGTGCAAGGCACAGGCGGTGAACAGCAGCAGGCAAAGCACCACCTGGCCCCAGGCCAGGCCTGCCGACAGCCCGCTTTCGGTGGTGGCCCGCACCATGCCCTCGGTGAAATACAGCCAGACCAGCAGGCTGAGCCAGCGGTAGGTGTACATGCGGTGTTTGAGCAGACCCGCCAGCGGCAGGGTCAGGGGCAGTACCTTGAGGGCCCACCAGGAGCCACCTTCGCGCAAGGGGGCCAGCCAGAGCTCCCACGCCAGACCGAGCGCGATCAGCCCCAGCAGGCTGGAGACGGCCAGAAAGCGCGTCCAGTTGGCTGCACGGGTGGGTCGATGCGGCGCTGGGGCCACTTGCGGCAGGGGGGTGTCGTTGATAGGGTTCATGATCGGTGCAGACGGTGGCATGATAACGGCATGTGGGGTAAAGCATTTATGTCCGGGAATTGGTGGTTGGTTCGACTGTTGCGCACACGGGTGGACGCGATCTGGCACCAGGTGCTGGCGTTCCCTTGGCGCAACACGGCCCGTACGCTGAGCGAGCGCTTCATCGAAGACCGCCTCGGCGTGACGGCGGGCAGCCTCACTTTCACCACCATCATTGCCTTGGTGCCGCTGTTCACCGTGGCGCTGGCCATTTTTAGCGTCTTCCCGATGTTTGGCCGCATGGAGCAGGCACTGCACGAAGGGCTGTTCGGGGGCTTGATTCCGGCCGACATAGCCCAGCAGGTGTCGATCTACCTGGTGCAGTTCTCCAACAAGGCCAGCCAAGTGGGCTGGGCCGGTGCGCTGGTTTTGCTGGTGACTGCGCTGGCCGTGATCATGACCATCGACGAAACGCTCAACGAGATCTGGCGCGTTCGTCGGCTGCGGCCTCTGACCCAGCGGGTGCTGGTTTACTGGGGCTTGCTGACGCTGGGCCCCTTGTTGATCGGCCTGAGCCTGACCGTGCGATCCTATGCCTTGTCGGTGTCGCAAGGCTGGGTGGTCGGCACCTACCCGCCGTTTCTGGCCCTGCTGGACGCGCTGGAATTCGGTGCCTTGGTGCTGGCCATCGCCGCCCTTTACTACTACGTGCCCAACGCCCAGGTGCGCTGGCGCCATGCCATCTGGGGGGGCTTGTTCGTGGCCGTGGTGTTCGATCTGGCCAAGCGCTTGCTGGCTTGGTACCTGGCCACGGTGCCCACTTATTCGGTGATTTACGGCACCTTCGCCACGGTCCCCATTTTGCTGTTTTGGCTCTACCTGGTCTGGGTGATCGTGCTGCTGGGTGCCGTGGTAACGGCCTACCTGCCCAGCCTGCTGGCCGGGGTGGCCCGACGCGGCGACACCCCCGGCTGGTCCTTTCAGTTGGCGCTCGAAATGCTGGGCGAATTTTGCGCCGACCGCCGCTGCGGCGGGCGTGGTTTGCCCATGGAAGAACTGGCCAAACGACTGAAGGTCGATGACCTGCAACTCGAGCCGTCCATCGAAACCCTGCTCGATCTGGACTGGGTCGGCAAGCTGGCCGAAGGCGAGGCCCGCTATGTGCTGCTGATCGACCCGGCCACCACCCCGGCTAGGCCGCTGATCGAACGCCTGCTACTGCCTGCCCAGCCCTCGACGCAGCCGATTTGGCTCAGCAGCCAGTGGTCAACGGCCAAGCTGGCCGCGCTGCTGGAGGCAGGCGCAAGCTCGCCCCCTGTTGCCGCAGCGCCTCGCCTGTAGGGCAGCCCCGGGGGGTAGCCCCGAGCGTCGGTGTGAAGCGTGCTGCGTCAGCCTGAGTTTTCATTTCATGGGCGCACGTACGCCTGCACTGCCATCGGGTTGTGATATGCGGCTGAGTGACCTACGGGTCTGACACCAGGCGCTCGATTGCTGCACGATAAACCGCCATGTCTTCACGCTTGGCTACGGCCAGCACCAGTACGAGCAGTACGCCGTCCTCAACCCGATAGATCAGCCGGTGACCCTGTTTGCGGAGTTTGATCTTGTCGCAGTCGCGTGAACCCCGTGCAGTTCAGCGCCCGGAACTCTGGGTTGCTCAAGGCGCTTTTTGAGCAGTTTCTTGAGCACGGCTTTGGCGCTGCCGTCCAGAGCCTCCCATTCGTCCAGCGCAGCGGGCAAAAACTTCAGGCGGTATTTGCTTGCCCCGGCTGGAGCATCAGAGTTGCTCAAGATCGACCTCGATGGCGCTATCGACCATGGTCAGGCGCTGACGGGCCAGATCGACAAGATCGCGGTCGGCCAGTTCCTCGACCAACGCTTCGAAGAGCTTGGGCGTGATCATGTAGAAGGCCGGGCGGTTGTGGTTGAGTACGGCCACGGGCTTTTCGCCTGCCGTGCGCAGCACCTGCGCCGGGTTGCGTTTGAACTCGGACATGCTGATGGAGTAGTCGGCGTAGATCGCATCCATGGTTGATTCCTGAAGGGATGGCTTGCAAATATGGCGTCAAATATAGCGCCAAATACAGCACTATTTCAAGACATGGTTACGCCTCTCTAAAAATTCAGCTATCTTCGGTTGAGACTTCAGGGGGCCGGAGCACCAGGCTCATGGGCCCACGGTGGTCAGCCGCAACACATGACCCGTGGCTGGGCCACGCGGTGATGGCGTCAGGGCTTCAGAAACCGCGTCAGGGCGGTCAAGACCCCGTCCGGGTCTTCGGTCATGAGGGAGTGGCCGACGCGCAACAACACGGTCTGGCCGTGGCGGGCGCGGCGGATCAGGCTCTGGGCGGCTTTCGGGGGCGTCATCTGGTCGTGCGTGCCCAGAATGAACAGCGTAGGGCACTGTACGCGCTCCATTGCCTGTTCGCCCTCGTCGTAGCGGTCGCAGGCCGTAAAACCCCGGTGGAATACGTTGACCTGGGGGTTGCTGGCCAGCACCCGGCGCATCAGTGCCTTCGAGCCGCCCCGCAACCAGGTGCCCGGCCCCAAGGCCGAAGGCGGCGGTGCCAAGGTGGAGTGGCTGAAGGTGTTGACCATGTCGATGGCCTTCAGCGGCTGCTCGAGCGAGCTGTCGAGCAGCGCGGGCGAGACCTTCATGGGGTAGGCCGTGCCCACCATGACCAGTCGGCTGACGCGCTCGGGTGCGTCAGCAGCGGTCTGCAGCGCAATCAAGGAGCCCAAGCTGTGGCCCACCAGAGCGGCTTGGGCGATCTGCAGGGCATCGAGCAGGCCCAGCACGGCGCGGGCAGCGTCCTGCACGCTGGCGGGTGCCTCGCCGCCGCTGTGGCCGTGGCCCGGCTGGTCGATGGCCAGCACGTTCCAGCCGTGGTGGGCGAGGTAGCGGCTTTGCAGAATCCAGACGCTGTGGTCGTTGAGCACGCCGTGGATGAACACGACCGTGGGCTTGGCCGGGTCGAACGGTTTGCCGCCGGTGTAGGCGTAGAGCGGGGCACCGTGAACGTCGATGATCATGCTCAGGCTCCCGCTTTCTCGGCCGCTTTGAGCGCCCGCTTGAGGTCGTCGATCAGGTCGTCCGGGTCTTCCAGCCCGATCGACAGGCGTATGGTTGCGGGGCCGATGCCGGCACTGGCCAGCGCCTCGTCGCTCATGCGGAAATGGGTGGTGCTGGCGGGGTGGATGACCAGGCTGCGGCAGTCGCCCACGTTGGCCAGGTGGCTGAAGATCCTGAGCGCTTCGATGAACGCCTTGCCTTGTTCGCGGCTGCCTTGCATGTCGAAGCTGAACACGCTGCCTGCGCCGCGTGGCAGCAAGCGCTGCGCCAGCGCGTGGCTGGGGTGGGTATCCAGCAGCGGGTGGCCGACGCGGCTGACGAAGGGGTGGCTGGCCAAGTATTGCACCACTTTTTCGGTGTTGCTCATGTGGCGTGCCATGCGCAGCGGCAGCGTTTCTATGCCTTGCAGAATCAGCCAGGCGGTGTGCGGGCTCATGCAGGCACCGAAGTCGCGCAGGCCTTCGCGGCGGGCGCGCAGCATGAAGGCGCCGACGGTCGATTCCTCGCTGAACACCATGTGGTGAAAGCCGTCGTAAGGGGTGCTCAGTTCGGCAAAATGGCCGCAGCGCTGGTGCGCGGCAGCCCAGTCGAAGCTGCCGCCATCGACCACCACGCCACCCACCACGGTGCCGTGGCCGCTGAGGAATTTGGTGGCCGAGTGCAAGACGATGTCGGCCCCGAGTTCCAGCGGCTTCATCAGCCAGGGGGTGGTCAGGGTGGAGTCCACCAGCAGCGGCACGCCCGCTTCGTGCGCCATCTGCGCTACGGTCGGGATGTCGAGCACATCCAGCCCTGGGTTGCCCACGGTTTCGCCGAAGAACAACTTGGTGTTGGGCCGCACCGCGGCGCGCCAGCCGTCGATGTCGCCGGGCTTGACGAAGGTGGTGTCGATGCCAAAGCGCCGCAACGTGTAGTGCAGCAGGTTCTGGCTGCCGCCATAGAGCGCGGTGGAGGCCACGATGTGCGAGCCTGCACCCATGAGGGTGGCGATGCTCAGGTGCAGCGCCGCCTGCCCGCTGGCCACCGCAATGCCGCCGATGCCGCCTTCCAGCGCTGCCACGCGCTGCTCCAGCACCGCATTGGTGGGGTTGCTGATGCGGCTATAGACGTGGCCGGATCGCTCCAGGTTGAACAGGGCGGCGGCGTGGTCGCTCGACTCGAACACGAACGAGGTGCTCAAGTGTATCGGCACGGCGCGTGCGCCGGTGGTGGGGTCGGGGGCAGCGCCGGCGTGCAGCGCCAGTGTGTCAAAGCCAGGGTCAGCGTATCCAGACATGGGGTCTCCTCTACTGTCATCGTGGCACATTGTGGGCTATATTGGGGGCGTTTTCGCCAATCTGGTGTCTGTATGGAGATTCGTTCATGAAAGTCAGCGACATTCTGCGCGTCAAAGGGGGCACGCTCTACACCGTCTCGCCCGACGAGAACCTGATGCAGGTCATCAGGGTCATGGCTCAGTTCGACATAGGCTCGCTGGCCGTCATGGAACAGGGTCGGCTGGTCGGCATGCTCACCTTCCGCGAAGTGCTGCACACCATTGCCCAACAAGGCGGTGATCTGGGTGCGGTGTCGGTGCGCAGCGTGATGGACCGGCAGCCGGTGAGCTGTTCCTCCGAAACCGATCTGGAGCAGGTGCGGCCCTTGATGCTGGAAAAGCACACCCGCTACATGCCCGTCATGGACAACGGCGTCCTGATGGGGGTGATCAGTTTCTACGACGTGGCCAAGGCGGTGGTCGATAGTCAGAATTTTGAAAATCAGATGCTCAAGGCTTACATCCGCGACTGGCCGCAAGAGGAAAAAGCTGCCTCCAAAGGCTGACTGTCGGCAGGCGTTGCCGCTCTGGGATAATCAGCCCATGAGCGGCAACACCTTCGGTACCTTGTTTTGCGTCACCAACTTTGGTGAATCCCACGGCCCGGCCATTGGTTGCGTGATCGACGGCTGTCCGCCGGGCATGGAACTGTCCGAAGCCGACATCCAGCCCGAGCTGGACCGCCGCCGCCCCGGCACCAGCGCATACGTCACCCAGCGCAACGAGCCGGATCGGGTGCAGATCCTCAGCGGCGTGTATCAGGGCCAGACCACCGGCACGCCGATCTGCCTGCTGATCCAGAACACCGACCAGCGCAGCAAGGACTACGGCGACATCGTCCAGACCTTCCGCCCCGGCCACGCCGACTACACCTACTGGCACAAGTACGGCCTGCGCGACCCGCGCGGTGGCGGTCGATCCTCGGCCCGCCTGACGGCACCCACCGTGGCCGCCGGGGCCGTGGCCAAGAAGTGGCTGCAGGAAAAATGCGGCACCACCTTTCGCGGCTGCATGACGGCCATTGGCGAGCTGGAGATTGCCTTTGAAAGCTGGGCGCACGTAGCCCACAACCCCTTCTTTGC
The DNA here is from genome assembly GCA_002291945.1 of Tepidimonas sp. UBA997. Lineage (GTDB taxonomy): Bacteria > Pseudomonadota > Gammaproteobacteria > Burkholderiales > Burkholderiaceae_C > UBA997. The sequence continues at coordinate 11,052 of DBAZ01000074.1, read as the reverse complement.
GCCGCTGGCCGATGTGTCGGCGCTCGAAAGCTATATGGCCGATTTGCGCAAGCGCGGCGACTCCTGCGGGGCCCGCCTGCGCGTGACGGCGCACAACATGCCAGTCGGCTTGGGCCAGCCGATCTACGACAAACTCGACGCCGACATTGCCTACGCCCTGATGGGGTTGAACGCGGTCAAGGGTGTCGAGATCGGTGCCGGTTTCGCCAGTGTGGCCGATGTCGGCTCCCGCCACGGCGACTCACTCACGCCGGGTGGTTTCGTCGGCAACAAGGCCGGCGGCGTGCTGGGCGGCATCAGCACCGGGCAGGATCTAGAGGTTTCGATCGCCATCAAGCCCACCAGCTCCATTCTGGTGCCGCGCGACAGCATCGACACCCAAGGCCAGCCGACCGAAGTGATCACCAAAGGTCGCCACGACCCGTGCGTCGGCATTCGCGCCACGCCCATTGCCGAGGCCCTGCTGGCGCTGGTGGTGATGGACCATGCGTTGCGCCATCGCGCCCAGTGCGGGGATGTGTTGGTGCAGCCCGGGCCTGTCGCGGCCTCGCCAAGCTGACCTGGCGGCCCGGCCCGATAGCGTGAACGCCACCGTGCCTGCGCAGCCGTCGCTGTGGCCGTTTGCGGCCTTGTCGGCCACGTATTTTGCCCATATCGGCTTTTTCAACCCCTACCTGCCGCTGTGGTTGCAGGACATGGGGCTGGGCCTGCTGGCCATTGGCGTGCTCACGTCGTTGCCATCGGCCACGCGCATTTTTGCCCCTTACCTCTGGGCCTGGATGAGCGACCACTCGGGGCACCGCGTCTGGCTGATGCGCTACTGTGCCAGCGCCGCGCTGCTGGTGTCACTGGCGCTGTGGTTTGAATGGGGTGTGCTGGGGCTGTTCGTGGTGTTGCTGGTGCTGTTCACCCACACCAGTGGCATGCTGCCCTTGAGCGAAGCGGTGCTGGCCCAGCAGGTCAGTCACTCCGGTCGGTTCGATGCCCGGCGCTATGGCCGGATACGGGTCTGGGGTTCCTTGGGCTTTCTGCTCACGGTGCTGGCCGCAGGTGTCTGGTTTGAGCGCCACGGCATGGGCAGCTTCCCGGCCTGGACGGCGCTGACACTGCTGGCGGTGGCGCTGAGTGTCTGGCTCATGCCCTCGGGGCCGGAGCCGCGCCATGCCCATGCCGAGGCGGCAGGGGTGTGGCCGGTGCTGGCGCAGCGTCCGGTGCGCTGGTTCTTTGCGTCGGTGTTTCTGCATGTGCTGTCGCACATCTTCATCTACATCTTTTTTTCGCTTTACCTGCACCAGTTGGGTTACAGCAAAACCGTGATCGGGCTGCTGTGGGCGTTCGGGGTGGTGGTCGAGATCGTCTGGTTTCTGACCCAGGGCCGCTGGCTGCCGTGGCTGCCCTTGCGCGGCTGGCTGGTGCTGGCGGGCGCGATCATGGTGCTGCGCCTGCTGTTGACGGCTTCGCTGCCCGAATGGCTGTGGTTGCTGTTTCTGGCCCAGGCCGCGCACGCCATCACCTTTGCGGCCCACCACTCGGTCTGCATCGCGCTGGTGAGCCAGCATTTTCCGGCTCGGTTGCAGGCGCGCGGCCAAGCCTTGTATTCGGTGCTGGGCTATGGCCTGTCGGGGGTGGTGGCCGGGCTGCTGGGGGGCTGGGTCAGCAGCGTGTGGGGCTTGGGGGCTGTGTTCTGGCTGGCCACGCTGGCCGCCGCGCTGGGTACGTTGGCGGCGTGGGTCAGCGCCCGTACTTGCGCACCAGCGCTTCCAGCGCGATGACGTAGCCCTCCACCCCGAAGCCCACCACGATGCCGGCTGCGACGGGTGAAATCCACGACTGGTGCCGAAAGGCCTCACGGGCATGCACGTTCGAGATGTGGCACTCCACCACAGGCAAGCCGTCCACTCCTTTGATGGCGTCGTGCAAGGCGATCGAGGTGTGGGTGTAAGCCCCCGGGTTGAACACACAACCCAAGGCCTCGCCCGCTTTGTACAGGCGGCCGTAGTCGTGGATTTTGTCGATCAGCGCACCTTCCCAGTTGCTCTGAAAACACTCCACGTCATAGCCCAGCCGCTGCCCGGTAGCCCGGCACTGGGCCTCCACATCGGGCAGTGTGGTGTGCCCGTACTGGCCGGGTTCACGCAGGCCCAGCAGGTTCAGGTTGGGGCCGTTGAGGAGAAGAATTTTTTTCATGCCCCTGATTGTGCGCGATTGTGGCCCCAGGGCCAGCGCACCCAGCCGGTGGCCAGCGCCACCCCGGCCAGAATCACCCCGCCACCCAGCACCATCGGCAGGGTGATGGTTTCACCCAGCAGCCAGCCACCGTAGCCCATGGCAAACACGGGAATCAGGAAGGTGACGGTGAGGGTTTTGCTGGGGCCGGCCTTTTCAATGAGCCGGAAAAACAGCAGGTAGGCCAGAGCGGTACACAGCACGCCCACGGCCAGCATGGCACCCCAGGCGGTGGCGCTGGGGGTCTGGGTGGGCCAGAACCACCAGGCTGGCAGGGCCAGGCCCAGGGTGGCCCCGATCTGGCTGCCCGTCGCGGTGGCGAGCGGGTGTACCCCGCTCAGGTAGCGTTTGGTGCAACTGGCCGAGATGCCGTAGCTCAACGTGGCACCGAGGCACGCGAGCACCGCCCAGCCAGCGCCGCCGACCGAAAAATCGGCCTTGGGCCACGACAGCAGCAGCACCCCGACGAAGCCCACCCCGAGGCCGACGGCGCGTGCCGGGCCGGGCACGTCTTTGAGCCAGAGCCACGCCACCAGTGCGCCAAACAGGGGCGTGGTGGCATTTAGAATAGCCGACACCCCGGTCGAGATGTGCAGCAGCGCGTAGGCATACAAGGCAAACGGGATGGCCGAATTCAACAGCCCGATCAGCAAGATGGCCCGGGCATGCTGGCGCAGGGTGGGCCAGTGTCCAGCCCAGAGCAGGATCGGCAACAAAACCACGCTGGCTATGGCCACCCGCAGGCCGGCGGTCGCCCAGGGGCCAAACTCGGCGGCTCCCAGCAACATGAACAAAAACGACGCCCCCCACAGGGCGGCCAGCAACACGAATTCAGCGCCCAAGGCAGCAGGCATAAAAATAGGCCGGTGAGGGTTGGGGCAGCGGGCCAAGCCCAAGTTGACTTGGGGTGCGCCGTTTGGCAGCCATGTTTGTGCCGTGGACTAGGTGCAGCAACCCGGCGCGGGCTTTGCCGATGATGTGATGCTTCAGCATGGGGGTATCTTAACGCTGCGGTGGCGCGAACGCGCACCTGTGAGGGCCAATCCCTGCGCTCATCACGTGCCGCAGAACGTCTGGTAGCAGGCGGTCTGTTCAGGTGCAGCGGGTTGGGCCCAGCGGGAGCCAGACAGCCCCGCATCGAAGGGACGCTGCACAACGTCCAGCAAGCGCTCGAAGGGCTGCAGATCCCCCGACTCGGAGGCTGCCTCCAGGGCTTCTTCGACCCAGTGGTTGCGCGGAATCACCACCGGATTGACGGCGTCCATGCGCTGGGCCACGGTCTGCCGCGATGCGTTCTGTCGTTCCAGCCGTGTCGTCCAGCGTTGCAGCCACGCCTGGCATGGCACCGCACCTGCGCCAAACAACGCCGTGAGCGCCTCAGGGGTGCCCTCGCTGTGCCTGAGCGCCTGGCTCAAAACCCAAAAGCCCAGCGTGTGATCCACCCGCCACTGGGTCAGAAGTTGCAGGTAGTCATCGGCCAAGGCCAGGTCAGCGGCCTCGTCACCGCCTTGCGCCGTCAAACCGAGCTTGCGGCGCAACTCCCCCAGCCAGTACCGTTGGTACAGGGCCGGGAAGGTATGGATGGCCGCCGTTGCCAGCGCCACGGCTTCCTCGGGTTCGGGGTGTACCAGCGGCAGCAAGGCTTCGGCCAGCCGGGCCAGATTCCACTGGGCCATGCCGGGCTGGTTGCCGTAAGCGTAGCGGCCATGGTGGTCGATCGAGCTGAACACGGTGTCGGGGTGGTGTGCTTCCATGAAGGCACAAGGCCCGTAGTCAATCGTTTCGCCCGACAGGGTCATGTTGTCGGTGTTCATCACGCCATGAATGAATCCCACCCCCATCCATCGCGCCACCAGGGCAGCCTGGCGGTTCATCACGGCTTGCAGCAACGCCAAGGCTGGTCGTTCGGCTTCGGCTAGTTCGGGGTCGTGGCGTCGAATCACGTAATGCAGCAGGCGTTCCAGGGTTTCGGCATCGCCTTGGCTGGCGGCATACTGCAAAGTGCCGACGCGAATATGGCTGGCGGCCGTGCGGGTCAGCACCGCACCTGGCAGCGGCGTCTGACGGCGGATGACTTCGCCCGTTGCGACGGCGGCCAGCGTACGTGTGGTGGGAATGCCCAATGCCTGCATGGCTTCGCTGATCAGGTACTCGCGCAGCACCGGGCCCACGGCCGCTTTCCCGTCGCCCCCACGAGAAAACGGCGTGGCACCCGAACCTTTGAAGGCCACGTCATGCCGACGGCCCTGCGGGTCCTGAATTTCACCCAGCAGCAAGGCGCGCCCATCCCCCAGACGGGGAGAGAACCCGCCAAACTGGTGCCCGGCATAGGCCTGCGCGACCGGCTCGGCCCCCAGGGGCAGACGTTGCCCCGAAAAAATCGTCAGACCGTCAGTGTCGTGCAATCTGTCGGCGTCCAGCCCCAACTCCTGCGCCAGTGCCGCATTGAAGCGCAGCCAGCGCGGTTGTGGGGCCGGGCTGGGCGACCAGGGCACACACAGGCCCGGCAGTTCGCGGGCGTAGGTGTTGGCCAAGGGCGTACCCAGATGCGGGGCGTTGACGTGCATGTTCTCCATGGACGGGATTGTCCGGTGCAAGGCCGAACCTGTGCTCAGCAGGGTCTTGCGGGTAAGGGTTCTCCGCATTGCTGGCCCCGCAGGCATACCCTATAGTCAAGGCACGTTGGTGGCGTTTTGTGTGGAGCAGGCGCAATGATCACAGTTGACGAACTCCCTGCCGTCAAGCAGGGCCAATGGTTTTTCGCCGGGGTAACGACCTGCCCGGTGCGTATCGTGCGGCACCACACTTTGTATGGGACGCACGACCCGCAAGACCCTCCTGAACTGGCGGACGATCGCGAGGCCGACTGCTACTACATTCGCTACCATTTGCCGCGTCTGGAAGCCCCTTGGATGGACGGCGGGACGGCCTTGAGTCTGCGGGAGGCCGTGTTCCTGGCGGAACGAAAACTCGGGCCAGTCGTCCGATGGGATGATTGAACTTCAAGTGTCCTCTGGTTGACAGGTGGCTTGGGGCACAATCGTTGCATTGCATCCACCTTGTGATAATGAATCCTCCACCGCCATCGTCCTGTCATTGTCAGACGTCGTCGCGATCCTGGTTTGACCGGCTTCGTCATGACTACGGGCTGGCCGTGCTGACGCTGGGTGGCATGGTGGCCGTCCTGTGGCTATTGCCCTTTACCTTTTACCGTGCCTGGCAAGGTAACTGGGTAGCGGCTGTTTCCGATGCAATGTTGGTCTTGATTCTGGGTGGCTGCGCTTGGCACGCTTGGCGTACGGGTCGAACAGTCTGGCCGGGGTACATCATGGCGGTGTCCATCGTCGGCGGTATCTGGGCGATTGGCTATGCGGCCCATTTTGCGGCGCTGTTCTGGTCGTACCCGGCCGTGTTGATGCTGTTTTTTCTGGTGCCCGCCCGGGTCGCGGCCCTGCTGGGGGCTTCAGCCGTGCTGGGGTCGGTCGCGCTTTCTTGGCGGGAACTGGGTGGGACGGAAGGCTTGCCCTTCTTCCTCATCACCAATGTCTTGACTGGCGTGTTTGGTTTTCTGGTTTCCTACCAGGCCAAGAAAGACATCTTGCACTGGAAAGTCCTCAGCCTGATGGATTCTCTGACGGGTATCGGCAATCGCCGCCTGCTGGAAGTTGAATTCGCCCAGGCCTTTACCCAGAAGACTTCAGCGGGGACGCTGGCTTTGCTGGATATTGATCACTTCAAGCAAATCAACGACCGTTATGGCCACGAAGTAGGCGACCAGGTGCTGCGTGACCTGGCCGCTGCGGTGCAGTCGGCTCTGCGCAAGACCGATCGCCTCTATCGGATGGGGGGTGAGGAGTTCGTGATCTGGCTGCCGACAGGCAATCCCGAAGCCGTCATGGCGGTTCTGGAGCGCGCCCGCTTGCGGGTGCGCGAAGCGGTACAGATCCATGGCGAAGCCGTGACGTTTTCCGTGGGGGTGTCCAGTCACCGGGAGCCTGAACCGTGGCAGGCTTGCCTTGGGCGAGCCGATGCCGCCCTGTACCGGGCCAAGCGCGAAGGCCGCGACCGCGTGTTCTGGCCGAGTGTCGAAGAACTGGGTGCGGCCCGGGCGTGAGCCCCCGCCTTCCTTGGTCACCCCTTGAGTTTCGCCTCAGATTGGCTGCAAAAATCTGACAAACCAACAGATCACACCAAGGGATGGCGACACTCATACCGGCACTGGGCGGCTGCGTTTCTGCAGAGCTATGGCGTGGTGTTGCCCAGCATCACCCGCGCCCAGTTTGACAAAGCTGAACTGCACCACGCCATCGAGCCGCAGCGCGTGATCTGCCAGGACGACATGCTAGGGATGCGGCATTTACCGATGCAAAGAGCAGGACATCCAGCGTCACGCCCGCCAATTGTCCTTCAACCCCGTCACCCGGTTGAACACCACCTTCCCGCCCACGCCGTGGTCCACCCGGTCGGCCACGAAGTAGCCGTGGCGCTCGAACTGGAATTTCTGGTCGGGATGGGCGGCGGCCAGTGACGGTTCCACGACCGCCGTCACCACCTTCAGGCTGTCGGGGTTCAGCGCGTCCAGGAAGTTCTTGCCGCCCGCGTCGGGTTGCGGGTCGGTGAACAGGCGGTCGTAAAGGCGCACTTCGGCGCTCACGCCGTCGGCCGCGCCCACCCAGGTGATGGCGGCCTTGGCCTTGACGCTGTCGGCGCCGGGCGTGCCGCTCTTGGTGCCGGCGATCACTTGGGCGTACACCGCAGTCACTTGGCCACTCGCGTCTTTGGCGCAACCGGTGCATTCCACCACGTAGCCGCCTTTGAGGCGCACGACGTTGCCCGGCAGCATCTGGCCATTTGCCGCTGGCCGGGGCGGATAGAGGCGCTTGTAGCCCTTGGGCGGCAGTTCTTCAAAGTCTTCGCGTTCGATCCAGACGTCCTTGCCGATCTTGAACACGCGCTGAACATTCGAGTTCTGCGGCGGGGGCACGCTGCGTTCAGTACCATCATGCCCATCTTTGCCTTCGGCCAGCGCGCTGTGGGGCAGGGCGGGCAAGGTGCAGTCTTCGGTGTAGTCGTCAGACCCGAACACTTCGGCCCAGTTGGTGAGCACCAGCTTGACGGGGTCGAGCACGGCCATGCCGCGGTGGGCCTTGTGTTCCAGGTCTTCGCGCAGACAGCCGTCGAGCGTGCTGTAGTCGATCCAACTGTCGCTCTTGGTCACGCCGATGCGTTCGGCAAACAACTGGATGGCCTCGGGCGTGTAGCCACGGCGGCGCAGGCCGACGATGGTGGGCATGCGCGGGTCGTCCCAGCCGCTGACTTTCTTCTCGTTCACCAGTTGCGCCAGCTTGCGTTTGCTGGTGATGACGTAGGTGAGGTTCAGGCGCGCAAATTCGTACTGCCGCGGCGGCGGGGCCTTGAGCAGGCCGCCCACAACCTTGCCATCGGAAAGCGTGACCGTTTCAGAGAGGCGTTCCAACAGCCAGTCATAAAAGGGCCGCTGGTCTTCGAACTCCAGCGTGCAGATGGAGTGGGTGATCTGCTCCAGCGCGTCCTCGATGGGGTGCGCGTAGGTGTACATGGGGTAGATGCACCAGCGGTCGCCCGTGTTGTGGTGCGTGGCGCGGCGGATGCGGTAGATGGCCGGGTCGCGCAGGTTGATGTTGGGCGACTGCATGCTGATCTTGGCGCGCAGCACGGCGGCACCGTCGGCGAGCTTGCCGTCGCGCATCTCGCGAAAGCGGGCCAGGTTTTCGGCCGGGCTGCGGCTGCGGTACGGGCTGTCTAGGCCGGGCTTGGAAAAATCGCCGCGGTTGACGCGCATTTCTTCGGCGGTTTGCTCGTCCACATAGGCGTGGCCGGCTTCGATCAGATACTCCGCCGCACGGTACATGAAGTCGAAATAGTCGCTGGCAAAGTACAGGTGGCTTTCTGCCTTGCCGTTGAAATGGCTCTGCCAGCCAAAGCCCAGCCACTGCACCGCGTCGAGGATGGAGTCCACATACTCCTGCTCTTCCTTTTCGGGGTTGGTGTCGTCAAAGCGCATGTGGCAGACGCCACCATAATCGCGCGCCAGCCCGAAGTTCAGGCAGATGCTCTTGGCGTGCCCCACGTGCAGGTAGCCGTTGGGCTCGGGCGGGAAGCGGGTGCGGATTTTGGCCGGGTCGGGCACACCAGCGTCGTGGAAGGCGGCGTCGCCCGGGCCACCGCCCCAGCGGCGGCTGGCGTAGGTACCGCTGGCCAGGTCTTTCTCGATGATCTGGCGCAGAAAGTGGCTCGGTTTGTGGGGGTTGTCGGTGGATGCGGCAGCAGGGTTCATGCGCCGATTTTAGGCGGCAGAATGGGTTGCTGCCGCCTTCAGTTCAGGCGGGGTCGCAAGACCATTTGCCGCTCGCGCAGTTCGACGTCGAAATGCCGCAGAAAACTCTGGCCCAGCAGGGCTTTGCGGTCATCAGGGACGTCCAGCCCGACGATGACGGTGGTGTCGTTCCAGGCCAGGTGGCCCACCCGCACGGGGATGCCGTGCACCATTTCACCCGGCCGTTGGCCGTTCGCGGTGTTGAGCGTGACGGCGCGGCCCCGAGGCAATTGGGCCTGGAGCGCCTGAGCGTTGCTCACGCTCACCGCCGAGGCTCCGGTATCGACCAGAAACAGCACCGGGACGCGGTTTACTTCGCCCGCCACGTAGAAATGCCCGTCCGGGTGGCGGGGGATGATCAACTCGCCGCGTTCGCCTTCATACGGCTGCAGGTGTTGGCGCTCGCGTGCGTCCAGCCACTGAAAGGCCAGGTACAACACCCCGGCTACCACCAGCCAGACCAGCGTGATGGCCAGCGCACCCGTGCGTGCCGTGTGCTGCGGGCTGTTCAACGCACCCCCCAGGCCTGCAGACGGCTGGTCGCGTACTGGGCGGCTTCGCCTTGGCGGGTGGTTTGCAGGAAGCGCTGGTACAAGGCAGCGGCTTCACGGCGCTTGCCAGCGCCTTCGAGCGCCACGCCGCGCAGGAAGGTGATGCCGGGGTTGCCGGGCAGTTGCTGGTCGAAGCGGGTCAGGTGTTCGTAGGCCTGCTCGGGTTGGCGCATTTGCAAGGCCAGCACGCCAGCCAGCCGGTGCGCCTGGGCCTCTTGCGGGAACAGGTTTTGTGCCGTCTGGGCATAGGCACGGGCCTCCTGGGTTTTGCCCATGGCTTGCAGGCACTGGGCCATGCGCAGATTGGCCGCGTAGTCGCGCGGGGTGGCCCGCACGGCACGGGCAAAGGCCGTCTGCGCTGGCGGCAACTGGCGCCGGCTCATGGCCACTTCACCCTGCTGGCAGGCTTCGATGGTGGGCTTGATGCGGCGCAGGCTGGCGGTTTCGTCCATGAAACGTTCGCGCCGGGTGGGCCGAGTGAGCGTATCGGCATACTGGGTGCGGGCCAGCCGGTCGGCGGTGGCCAGGCGTTCACTGCTCATGGGGTGCGAGCTGAACATGGTCTGCAGCAGGCTGGGGGCCTGTTTCTCCTGGTCCACCAGCAACTGGTGCAGGCGGGTCATGCCGCTGGCCGGGTAGCCGCCTTGCACCAGGTAGCTCTGGCCCAGGGCGTCGGCCTCGCGTTCGTGCTCACGCGAGTACGACGACAGCAGTGCACTGGCACCGATCTGCCCACCCACCATGGCTACGTCGGCCCATTGTTCGTCCGCCAGCAGGGTGACACCCATGAGCGCGACGTTGGCCAGCAGGCTCCAGAACAGCGCGTGGGTGAGCGGGTCCAGCCCGGCCAGGCCGAGCAACTGCTCGGGGCGCAGCAGCGCGATGCCCCAGGGCCCGAGCTCGACGAAGCCGGTGGTCCACCAGTCGGACTTGGCGATCGAGGGCAGCATCAGGGTGTAGGCCCACAGCCCGAAGCCGGCGAGCAGCCCGGCCAGCGCGCCGGCGCGCGTGCCGCCCTTCCAGTACATGCCGCCCAGCAGTACCGGCGCAAACTGGGCGACCGCGGCAAAGCTGATCAGGCCGATCTGGACCAGCGCGTAGGCGTCACCGGCAAGGGCGAAGTACAGGTAGCCCAGCAGCAGCAGCAGCAGGATCGCCACGCGCCGCACCCACAGCAGCAGCGCCGACAGGTCGGCGCGCGCAGCGACCCGGGCGATGCGCAGCAGCCGCGGCATGACCAGGTCGTTGCAGACCATCGTCGCGACCGCGATGGCCTCGACGATGATCATGCCGGTGGCCGCCGACAGTCCGCCGATGAAGACCAGCAGCGCGAGCAGCCGCCGCGCCGCGCCGCTCTCGGGGTCCTCGGCCACGGCGTTGCGCGCCGCCGTCTCGGCCTCGTTCCACTGGCCCTGCGCCGCGCGCACCTCGGCGAGCGCGATCATCGCCGGCAGGCGCAGCCGCGGGGCGCCCCGCACCGCCTCGCCCTGCAGCAGCGCCGCCGCGCGCGGCAGCTCGCCCGCGCGCGCCAGCACCCCCGCCACCGCGAGGTTCAGCGCCGGCTCCAGCAGGTAGGCCGCGAGCGCGGCCTCCAGCGCCGCGCGCGAGGACGCGGCGCGCGGCCCGGTTCCCACCGCCTGCGCCGTCAGCCGCGCCGTCGCCTCGGCGTTCGCCGGGTCGCGCCGCAGCACCTCCGCCAGCAGCCGCTCCGCCCCCTCCGCGTCGCCCTCCAGCGCCGCGAGCCGCGCGAGGCCGAGCCGGGCGGGCACCGACTCCGCGTTGGCCGCGAGCGCCGCGCGGAACGCCGCGCGCGCGCCGGCCGCGTCGAAGCGGATCAGGCGGATCGTGCCGAACAGGACCTGCGCGCCCTCCCCCTGGCGCCCCGCCTCGTCGAGCTGGGCGAGCTCGCGCTCGGCCGCC
>DBAZ01000078.1 GCA_002291945.1 Tepidimonas sp. UBA997 | reverse complement strand
CTGTTGCCCGCGTTGGTCGCTGAGGTCGCGGCAGCGCTGGCCGAAGTTGCTGCATTGGCCGCGTTGAGCTGCGCGGCGCTCTGCGCGGTCTGCACGATGGCAATCGAGGCCGACGCATTGCTGGCTGCCTGGGTGGCCGTCAGCGCTGAGGTCAAGGCCGACTGCGCGGCGGTCTCCGCGCCCTGTGATGCATCTTGCACCGCGCCCAGCACTGCGTCAAATGCCGATGGGGCCAACTGATCGACCCCCACCGACTGATTGGCCAGGGTGCCGTCGTCTTTCTGGATCAGCGCCAGGTTGGCGCGAATCTGGTTGACGGAAAGCGCCGCCGCATCCAGCTCGGCGTTGATACCTGAGTGGTTGGTATCGTCGCCGTCGCGCTCGGTGAAGTCGATTTCGCGGTCGTAGGATTGCGGCTGCGGCATGCTGCCCCCTTACTCGGGCCGGGTGTCGTCGGCCTTGCCCTTCTTGGCGGCGGGCTCGGGCTTGGCGGCGGCTTTTTCCACCATTTCCTTCAGGCGCTCCCCGCCGTCATCGCCGTACACCTTCACCACCTTCTGCGGGCCGTACTTGGCGCTCAAGCGCTCGTGCTCCTGTTCGACATCCACCTCCATGTGAGCAACCACCGTGTCGCCGCTGACGTTTTCCCTACCGAACATCTGGCGCAGCATGGTTAGCTCGTAGGGTGGCACGGCTACCGGGGTAATGGTGTGGGCGTCCCGGCGTACCATGACTTCCACCAGGGGGACGTTGATCTTGCTCATTGGGTTTTTTCTCCAGGGGATTGAAGAACCCCGGCGCATGGCCGGGGGTCGATCTGGTCATCAGGCGATGGCCAGGACGGCGTGCGCGTTGGCACGGCTTATGGACAGCGCACAGCGCAGGTTCACCATGGCGTACATGGCCAGGGTGTCGTGCGGTCGCACTGGCGTAACGATGTCCATGTCGTCGTCACGATACTTCATGTACTTCGTGTTGATGAAGTAACAGCGCCTGTTCCAGGACACAACCGGCGCCTCCAGGGTCTGCAGCTCCTCGAACTGCGGGTCCCAAATGATCTCCACACCCTTGAAGTACAGGCCAGTGTTCACGCCAGAGCCAACCCCCGCATCCAATTGCTTCACCGCGCCTGCATTGGCGTTGTTGGTCACAGTGATTTCCCGACGGTAAGCGTCGATGAAGTCGCCGCCCGCCAGGATGAAGTCGGGCGAACCGCCATTCCTGATGCAGCGCCGCCAAGCCAGTTCCATGCGCTGGGCCAAAGTGCCCACGGACGCCACCGAAATGCCGGTCTCGGCATGGTTGCGCCAGTAGGTCGCGGTCGCGCGATTTAGGCCGCCAACGGTGCCCGTGGTGGGAGCTACGGAAATGAGGGTGTCCAGGCCGACGATGGAGTCCGGGTCGGCAGTGCCGTTGCGGTGCAGCTCCAGATCAAGCCTTTGCATGAAGCCCTCCTTGAGCGATTCCATTTGCTCGTCCAGTAGGTTCAGAAGCTGCACCTTCTCGTTCTGCTCCAGCCTGTACGCGCCACGCTCGCCCTCGCGCACCTTGATGCCGTTGCCAAACAGGCGGTCATAGTCGAGGTAGAGGCCATCCACGGCACGCCGCCACGGGAAAGCGGCTTGTTCGGTCGTGTTGCGCTTGTTGAAGACCACAGGGTCTTCCCCGTAGGCCCAGTTGAAGTTGCTGCCGTGGGTTCGGCGAACGTTCTCCACGATGTTTTCTTTGGCGCCCAGGAACATCTTACGGCCCTGCATGAGCTTTTTGAGAAGGGGTCGCTCCGTGGCAATCTGATCCACGGGGATGTTGCGCAAATATTCGTCCAGCGAGACTTTGGCAAGCTCCTGGAGGTCTCCAGCGGAAATAGGCATTTTGTCGCTCCGAAATGAAAGGGTTTGAAGTCACCTTCCACACCGTTCACAGCAGGCCCTTCCTGTGCGTTCAGCGCATCAGACCCCCGGCGCGACTCGGGTACGGCTTAATCTGATGCACTTGGCCCTAGTGGACGCGACCCCACTCATTCGGCGACAAATTCGGCGTGTACCGCATCGGCATACCGGCTGAACTACTGCGGGAGGCGATCCCCGCTTACGCTCGTTGCAGCTCAGTCAGCACAGCGATGCGGAACTGGCAAGCCAATTATTGGAGGCAGTCAAGCTCCCGGCGGATTTTTGTTCAGAGACCCATGCTCTCCATGCGCTGCGCAATGCGGTCAATCGGTGACGCAGCATTTGTGGCTGGGATGCCAAGGGTGGCCGGGCGCGAGCGAATCGGTTGCTGGCTCGACGCAGCACGAGGCACTTGGATGTTGTCGTACATCATCTGGATAGTGGCGGCCCACTGGTGTGGCTGGTATGTGCTGACGAACTTCTGTAGGTTCGCCGGGTTCTTGAAGTGCTCGGCGATCACCTTCATCCGTGCCGGGTGATCCACCTCATTAGCGCGGGTCTGCAGGTAGGTTTCCATCGAGTGCGCGGCTTGCTGTACCTGCTGCTGAAATTCCTGCTGCTGTTGAGCGCTTTGCTGCTGCACCTGCTGGCGCTGCGTCACCTCCGCCTGCTGCTTGCGGAACTTGGCCAGCTCAACCGCACGCTCGCGGGTGATTTCCATGTTATCGACGGCCTGCTTCAGGTCGTCGTGGCCTTTCAGCAAGTCCACACCCGGCGCTTCCACACCCAGCTTGGCGTACAGCATGGTGCGCTGGCTCTCGATCATTTCCAGCGCCACACGTAAATTCTTTTCGTCGCCGCTGCTCATCAGGCGACCGAACTCCAGTGTTTGAGCAAACATCTCCGGCGTCATTCCGGTGGACTGCACCATCTCGCGGAACTGGGCCAGGTCTTGCTCCATCTGCTTGCGCTCGGCAAACACCTGTTTAATGCGCTCGCGTCCGCGCTCGGACTTCACGCCATCCAGCAACTCGGATTCTTCGGCCTCGGGGGCCTTTGGCTTGTCCTCGGGCTTAGGTGCAGGCGCTGCGGGCTTGTCAGACGACTTTGCCGCGTTGGGGTCGTCCGCCAGGTCGTCCAGCATGGCGGCCAGCTTAGACTTGCCGCTTTCTGGTGTGGTGCCCGCCTCATTTTGCGCCGCATCCGACGTGGGTGTGTCGGTAGTTGGCTCGCTGGGCGTGCTTGCCGATGTGTCGGTGGGCGCGTCAGTGGGTGCATCGACTCCAATGGCATCCATCGCGGCCTCGATGGCGCTGCCACCTCCCAGGTCGCCGCCTTGGTCATCGGCGGGCTTGAAACGGGCAAACATGCGTTGCTTCCAGAGTGGCATGGTGAATTCCTTGTGGTTGGGATTGTGGGTTACATCACCGAGGCTGGCATCCCGGCTGGCATCGTTGGCTTCTGCGGGATGAACTGCTCAACGTCCAGCCGCTCGTCGAAGCGCTTGAGGGTTTCGCGCAGCAGGTTCACCAGAGGCTCGGCGTCCATGCCGCTGGCCTGCACCTGCATGATCTGAGTCACCAGGCCCTGCACGATGGGCAGCACCTTGCCCCATGACTCCTGTTGCTCCAGCTTGTCGGGTGCGCCCGTGGTGCCCGCTCTGATCTTCATTTCGACCATGTCAAAGACCCGCTCGCGCTCAAGCTCTGGCCAGTCGTAGTGCTTGATGGGCACCTGCATTCGCAGGCCACCGGACTCAATCATCTGCATCTCGAGTGGCCCCATGATGCGCTCTACCTGCGGCGGCGTCAGCTCCATCAGCAGTATCTGGGCGGCGTACTGGGCGATCTCCTGTAGCCAATCTTCCACTTGGTCGCGGAATTCGCTCACGCGCCCACTCAGGCTCTGTTGCAGTATGCTCGCTTCGGTGGCGGTCTTGGCCTTCACAACGGTCGAACGGGCAGCATCCTGCAGCCCGGTCACTTGCTCCCAGTCGTAGCGCACCGCGCTGGTGTCGTACACAGCAGGGTCAATGGGCGGATGCTGGCGCGGCATGATCACCTGGTTAAGCGGCTTGCCCTCGGTGTCGATGATCGTGATTTCGCCTACATCGCTGTCGCTGTAGCGGCGGATGCTCTTTTCGCTGATGTCAGCGCCCGCCATCCAGCCGGGCAGGCACAGGTTGCGGTGTTGATTGAAGCGGTCTCGCGCCTCGTTGTGCTCTTCCTGTAGTTTCTCGGTCAAATCCACCAGCGAAGGGGCAACAAACTGCCCGTCCACCACTTGGAATGGCAACAGAAAGAACGGGAGCCAGCGCTCCCCGGCTTTTGGTGGACTGTACGGCTCACGCAGCCAGTAGTCGCACCCCTCAGCCACGGTGTACACCCGCTGTGTCACTTTGTCCCAGATTTCCAGGATAGCAATCTGCCGGTCTTCATCCAGGCTGGCTGATGCACTTGCAAACCGGCCATCTTTCGCATTGAATTGACCGGTCTCGCTGTAGGACATGGCCGTGTCCAGCTTCACCTTGTACGTGGCCTCAGCCTGGCTTTTCTTCATTGGGATGATTTGCGCAATCCAGTCGGCATCCCTGTAGTCCCAGAACTCGCACACGCTTGGGTCGATCAGCAGGTTTTCGGTCATCACCCGGTCAACCACTAGGCCCTCGGCGGCGGTCACCTCCACCTGCTCGTTGAGTGCGGCCATTAGCTGTTCCAGCTCGGCCTTCTTCGCATCCAGGTCGCCGCGCTGGCCGGGGTCTTGAATGTCCGCCATCAGACGCTCTACCTCCAGAATGTTGTCCTGCGTGTCGTTGATGCGGCTCTGGATGATCGGGTCGCGCTTTATATCGCGCTGGTACATCACCTTCACCGTGCCGAAGCTGGCGGTGAGCGCGGATCGCACTGCCGCCTTGGCCCGGCCTTTCAGGTCGGCTTTCTCGAGGTGGCGGTTGGTCACGGTTTCCAGCGTCTTGCAAAACCGCTTGAGGTTGTCGGCTTTGTACAACGGTATGGCGCTGATTTCCGGGTTTCGCGCGTATATGTTGGGCAACACTGCCGTGATAGTCCCCTGTATCAGGTTCGCGCGTAGCTTATAGAACTCCTTGGTCTTTGGGTCGGCCCCCCAGTTAAATCCGGCCACTGTTTCGCGGTTGTGCCGCACCCGTTTGTGGAATTTATCCCAATGCTGGCGAGCACGCGCAATGCGCTGGCTCCACTTCTTGGCCAGCTCGTCGGCTTCATGGGTCTCGCGGTAGCCATCGGGCTGGGTGGGCGCAGAAATATCCATCGTTCACACTCTCATCGTGTAGGTGTCGTCGTCGTGTTTGTATGTCGATTCCTCGGGGTCGCCGGACTTTTGTTCGGCGTCTGGGGTGCGGCGGCGGCGCATGACGCCATACCGTGTGGCGTCATAAAGATGGTCCTCTGCATCCGTATCCACATCCTCCGGGTTGTCGTCCGATGGAGGCAGGCTGGGCACCGTGCGGATCCAGTGCCTGCAGGTCGAAAACACCTTCAACTTGTCTTCGGCCAACAAGCGGATGATTTCCTGCGCACCGTTGACCCGCGACCCTTTGGCGTTCCATGCCTCGAGCCACCTCACCCCGCCATCCCGAAATATCTGGCCGATGGATCGGTCGGCGCCGATTTTGCTGAAAATCGCCGGGTCTGCCAGGTTTAGGCGGTACTCGTAGCCCAGGCGCTCGTCGTGTTCCTCGATGTTGCGCACCTTGCGGGCAACCCTAGCGGCATCCTCCCGGCTGCCCTCGTTTGGGTTTTCGCCCATGCCGTACAGCTCGCGCCAAATGTAATGCACACCGTCCGGGTCTAGTGCTAACCACAGGACGGCATAAGGCCGGGCATAGCCCCAGTCCATGGCCTTCCATACCTTCCAGCTCGCGGGGATGGGAAACGGCTGCACAACGTGGCGCTTGGCGTCCCACACACCCTCCAGGAACGACCCTACATGAATGTCCCAGTCGCCCTCCAGCCACGCCTTGCGGCGGCTGGGGTCTTTTAGGGCTTGCAGCGTCGCCAGGTAGTCCGGGTCGTTAGCCAGCAGGATGCGGTTTTCGTGGATGCTGGAGCGGATGGCTACGCGCGGCTTCTCGCCCTCAATGCGGATGACCTGCCCGGATGGCACACCGCCATCGCCTAGCTTGAAGCGCTCCTTGACCGCGCCATGACCCTTGCCAAACGGGTTGCAGGTCGCCCGCACCATCCTTGGCATACCAGGGTAGGACGACCGGCACGTCGATTGCATGGCCTCGTAAAACTGCAGGTCTCGCCAGTTGGTCAGTTCCTCGAAACCCAGCCACGGGTACTCATGGCCGTGGTAGTTCCAGTAATCGTCCTCCGTCGCCCCGTAGCGGAAATACAACACCTCGCCGCTCGGCCACTCCCAGGAATAGTCCGCCTTGTTGAACCTCGCTTCAGGGAACAACTGGCCGAACCAGCGCCGGGACTTGGCCACCACGTCCGCGAGCTGGGGATAGGTCAGGCGGAAGAGGACTCCGCGCCAGTGCTGGCCAAAACCCCTGCCAGTGTGCATGGCGAACGTCATCAGCAGCGCGTCGGTCTTGCCGCCGCCCCTGGTGCCGTGCATCAGCGCCTCGTAGATCGGGCACGTCAGGAACCGGAACTGCGCCCCAGGCAGCGGAACCCAACGCGCCGTCAATTGCCGCCCTTTGCGTATAGGTCGCGGTAATACTCGGCCATATCCTCAGCCGTGGCATCACGCCACTCGAGGCACGGCTCAGCTCTTGACCCGAACAAACGAATGATGCGGACACGACGTTGCAGGATCAACAGGCCGCGCCAGTTTGCGCGAAAGCGCCACGCGGTCATGCCAAGCCCTCCTGGTTCTGGGTCATCATCTGCTCCCAGCTCGTTTCATCCATCACGCCGGGCACCACCAGAACGCCTCTTGGTGCCTCGCTCTCGGACGGCTGGTTGGCGGCCTTCGCGGCCTCCTTGTTAGCACTCAGCAGGTTCACCGCGATCTGGCTGGAATCATTGGCCAGCTTGGTCAGCACGCTGACGCCCTTCAAAGCCTCCATCGAGCGCAGCGGGTCGGCGTCGTCCACCTTCTCCACCTCGCTGTTGGCCAGTGCGTGCAGCCGGTGGGCCGTCTTGGCGCCCAGCTCTGCCGCGTTTGCCAAACTACCGCTAATGGCTCGCAGCTTCTCCGCCAGGCTGACGGCGGCGTACTGTTGCGCTACCGGCAAAGCAGCCAATGCCGTCTGGGCTTCGGCCAGCTTGCGGGCAGTTTCTGAAACCTTTTTAGCAACTTTACTAACGCGTACAGAAACCGATGCCGGGCTGATACCGAACTCCCGTGCGAGCGCGGACGCCCCCTCCCCTGCAGACAGCCTCCGCTCAATCTCTGCCCACTGATCTGGGCTTAACTTGCTGGGCCGGGCCATCAGATCACCGCCTCCCAGTTACGCGCCTGCTGAATCGCTAGGCGCTTCATGCTTTTGCGCAGTTTCAATGGGATTCCACTCCATCATTGCCCTCATTCTTTCCGCAGGCTTCGATCACATCAACCGAGGCGCAGCACACCGGGCAGGCCCAGGTAACGCGGGGTTTGCGCGACTCCATCGCCTCGTAAATCCGCGTCAGCAGATCGGCGCTCAGAATAACGTCGCCGTTCAGCATTGTCACACCATGCGCGGCTGAGATCATTTCGCGGGTCACAGTCATGGTTGTTCTCCTGTTTTGGGGCCTCGGCCCTCGATTTCTTGCGCCAGCCCCTCCTTTGGCGGACACTTCGTGAGCAAGCTCGGCTGCAAAGTCACCGTGTTTTTGTAGCCGCCGCCATCGAGGCGGATGGTTACGCGCAGGAAGTGGTCGAGCTTGCTGCATTGCCCAACCTTTTTTATTACGGTTCCAGCCCTGCCAGTGGGCGTCCTGACGCGGGTTCCTGGCGGAAAGTCGTCGATGTCAACATCATGCCTCATGCTCACTCCTCAGCTTTCTGGCTGCCTGGCGGTAGTGCCTGGCGAGTTCGATTAGTCCCTCTTTTGTGTACCTCCGAGGCACTTGGTCTCGCTCGATTCGCTCGACTTCCTGAAGCCCTACACGCTGAATCAGCCACTTGCGGTACTCGACGTGGTTCCCGCCCAAATGGTTGTTACAGCGCTTGCACTGGCCGTGGGCATTTTCCTCCACGAAACGCATGTGCGGGGCACTCCCCACGCTTCGGTAATGGCCGCAGTCGTAGGTGTTTGGCTCGGCACCCAGCGGGCGACCGCATGAAATGCAGGGCTTGCCTACATCCCGTGCACGAATGAAGGCGTTGAATGCCGCTTGGGCCTTTTTTACCAGCCAAGGCTTGGTCTGCAGGGCTTGCAGTTTAAGCCTTACGGCCTTGCGCTCTGCGGCTTGCGCTTTGGCTTGCTTCTTTTCGCTCTGGGCACGGGCGTGCTGCATAGCGCAGGCTGGTGAGCAAACCTTCTGCATCGGCCTGGTGGGGGTGAAAATGTCTGAGCAGACTTTGCATTTCACAATGATGTTGTCGATGGTCATGTTTTCACCTTGTAGTCTTTAAAAACGACACCACGGCTGGCATCACCTACTTTGCAGTTCTTCACCCGCCCGACTTTGCCGGACGGGTACTTTCGCCAATGACCTCGCCGGTCGTGCAGTCGTGGACTGGCATGTGTGCCGCCCCGATAGTCGCACTTGGGCTTTGCTGGCTCGATATGTACCGTGTGCCAGTCGAACAATATCGGCCCTTTGCCCTTGGCGGCTCGCTTGCTGTTGATGAGCGACTTCCTCGCCGTGGGCTTGTAAGCCAGCGAGTCGGGAGACAACGCCTTAAGCCACGCACCGACACCGGCCAACACCCCGCGCACATCGTCGGTGCTCCACTTCTTCCTCTCATCCTCGTCAATTGGGTACAGCTTGATTCCTTCGGCGGTACGGATGTAGGTGAAAGCCGGGTGCTTGGTGTAGTAATTCTGGTGCAGAGTCCACCCGACGTAGGACACCACATCGTCAACTTGAGTCAGCAGGATTAGCCACTTGGCGTCACCCTGCACACCAGCAACGGCGCATTTGTCGAAGGGTAGTGGTGTGATGTTGACAACATCAAGATCGACCGTCTGATTTGGCGGCAGGCCCGATGCGTCAAACCACTGCATCAGTTCGGGTTCTGATGCCAGCTTGACCATTTCGGAAATGAGTGGGGTCATGCCACCCCCTCCTCTCCACGTTCTAGCACCATGGTATCTGGGTCAACGTGGCCGGTGGACACGCCTTGCTCGGCGGCCCAGGCCAATACAAACTCGATCAGCTCGGCGCATTCGCTGCGCGTCAACTGACTGGTTCGGCGGAAAACGATGTCCACCCCGTGGCCATCCACGGCAGGCAGCATCTCGATGTGTTCGCCACGGGCACGCATCCATGCGGCGGTCAATAGGCGCTTCCATGTCTCCGCATCGCGCCTCTTCCCGGCCCACTCCACGCTCTTACTGATCTGCATCAGCAGCGCATGGAGCATGGCGTTCTCAGCCAGGCTGCGCGTTTCCTCACGCGCCTCGATGACCATGCGGCGGCCTGCCATCAGGTGGGCTTTCAGCATCGGCCACAACTGCGCGGTCATGGCCCTATGGGCCTGCACGGGTTCCCAGCATCGAATGACGATGCGCTCGGTCATATCGCCGCCTCCTGTTCCTCAAACAGGTCGTGGGTCTGTGGGCACTGGGGTTTGGCCAGCCTTCGGCGCACGACCGGGAACACCAGCCCGGTTTTGCGCCTGGACAGCAGCATCAGCCCGGCTTTACGTGCACAGACCGGCCCGACAGGCAGGGTTCCAATCAACACAGCCGCCTGCTCCATCGGTCGGCCACACAGGGCGCAGTACAGTTTCATGGAATTAGCCCTTCTCTAAATCCGTGCTCGACTTCTGCGTAACTGAGCGGCGTTTCTCCAGGCCAAGGCGCACGGACTCCAGCACGCGCACCCGGCCAGGGTTCCCCTGGAACCGCTCGATAGCTGCGAGCATTGCGGCTGCATGGGGTTTGCTCGGGTAGGCACCCATCACCAACCGGGTGCAGCAGTCCAGGCACTGAAGCTGATAGGCCCCGCAGTGAGGGCGCTTTTGGACGAGTAGGCATGCTTTGCATGTCATGCACGCCGTTCCAACTGGCTCAGGTACCGGTCAAGCGCGGCTTGCTGCTGGCGCTTCAATTCAGCCGTTCGCTCTCGCTCAAGCTCCGCTTCACTTGGCCCGCTGTATGGCGCGGCGAAACTTTCGCGAAGCTGACGAATGCGCTCCCTGATCTCCGGCGGAATGCCAGACGGCGCAGCGCCATTACCCTCCAGCAAACCAGCGACCACGCTGCTGGCATTGCCCAGCGCCATGTATGGACGCGGGGGGATCAAGCCAGCCTCAACCGCCTCGGTGATTGCCGTCATGCGGCGCTCCTTGTCAAACCCCTCGGACACTTCCCAGGCAACAGGCTCGCGACGGGCGCGAGCTTCGCTAACCAGGCGGGCATAAACCTCTTTGAATGCCATGCGAGCGCCCACCTCATCGCCCATGCTCATGACCTCGCTGGCGGCAAACCAGGCTTGGCGCATCTCGTTTGACCAAACCACAGTCTCGCTTTCGTCACGCGCCCTCACGGCTCTTGCCCAAGCCTCTTCCGGCCCAAGGCGACCGTCATTCTGGAGCGAGCCTCGAATCTGCTCAATGATGTGAGCTGGCTTCGGTGCGAACTTGCCATTCGCGGGGTCGCGCATGTGCGCATTGAAACCGGCCCTCACAGTTGCAAGGTCGTACTCGGCCAAAGCAACAAACCATATGGCGATAGCCTCCGGCTTTGGCGCCGCGTCCCACATGCCAAGGCAGGCACTCAGCAACTGCTGAAATTCACTGAAATCACTTTTGTTCATAGTTCAACTCCAAAACATCGGCATCGATCACGTCAACAAATTGCTCGTCACCAAACAGCAGGCGTTTGGCCTTCTCAGCATCTGCCTGCCGTTGCTTGGCAAGCTGTTCGTCAGTCATCTGACTAGGCTTGGCTGGGCGCTTGCCAGTGTTCTGGGCGCTGTCACCAACCCAAATCGCCTTGAAGCCCTGCCAGCCGCGCATGCAGCACATGGACAGGGCATCCTCCAGGCTTATTCCGGCGCGGCTCGCCTCGTTGCGTATGCCGCTCAGGGCTGTTGTCGTCAGGATGGCTCGCTTGGCTGCTCGCAAAGCAAGGAAGTCATCCCAAACCTGTTGGGCCACGTCATCAGGTCGCGCAACCTTCTTTTGGCGGCCCCCTTTGGGTGGCTCTATTGGTGGTTCTATTGGTGGTTCCTTGGTGGTTATATTGGTGGTTATGGGTGCAGATTCTGCGGGGGGGGGGTGCAGATTCTGCAGGGGGG
>DBAZ01000077.1:3817-38736 GCA_002291945.1 Tepidimonas sp. UBA997 | reverse complement strand
ACGAGCGCGACTGAAAACCCACTTGCCCAGCGACGAAAAAAGGGCGGAATGATCCGCCCTCTGGTGGCTCACCGGTGGCTCACCGGTGTCTGGTGGCTGACCGGTGTGCTGTCGCACCCCCAACGCGACGTGGGTCGGGCGATGTGCCCCACAGCGGCATCAGGACTGGCCCATCAGGTCGTCAAAGCTGACCGCCTTGTCTATCACCTTCACCTGGGCGAGCACGAACTCGGTCACGTTGCTCTCGATCACGACCGCTTCGATCTCGGCCAAGCGGCGGTTGTCGCTCTTGTACCAGCGCACCACATCGGACGGGCTTTCGTAAGAAGCGGCCAGCTCGCTGATGTGGGCGTCGATCTGCTCGGGCTTGGCGTGCAGACCGTTGGCATTGACCAGTTCGGCCACCACCAAGCCCAGGCGCACGCGGCGCTCGGCTTGTTGTTGGAACATTTCGGCCGGAATCGGGGCCTTGTCGGCATCTTTGACGCCACGCTGCTTGAGATCGGCGCGCGCCCCCTCGACCAGACGCTGCACTTCCGCTTCCACGCTGGCTTTGGGCAGGTCGAGTTCGGCCTTGGCCACCAGCACGTCCATCACCGCCGTCTTGTTGCGGCCCTGCACGCGGAACTTGACTTCACGCTCCAGGTTGCGCTGGATGTCGGCCCGCAGGGACTCCAGCGTGCCGTCGGCAATGCCCAGCGACTGAATGAAGGTGGCATCAACCTCGGGCAGGATGGCGGCTTCGAGTTTCTGGAGCGTCACCAGAAAGTCGGCCTGCTTGCCAGCCACATCCTTGCCGTGGTAGTCGGCCGGGAAGCTGAGCGGGAAGGTCTTGGACTCGCCCACTTTCATGCCGCGCACGGCATTTTCAAATTCCTTGAGCATCTGGCCTTCGCCGACCAGAAACTGAAAGTCGGTCGCCTTGCCGCCTTCAAACGGCTCGCCGTCGATCTTGCCTTCGAAGGCGATGGTCACGCGGTCGCCGTCCTCGGCGGCCTCGTCGGTGCCACGCGGGCCAAAGGTGCGGCGCTGCTTGCGCAGGATGTCGAGCGTGCGGTCAATCGCGGCTTCATTGACCTCGGCGCTGATTTTTTCGACTTCGGCGGCGGACAGATCGCCGATGCGGACTTCGGGGTACACCTCGAACAGGGCCTCAAAAGCCACGGTGCCTTCGGCAGCATCCGCTTTTTCGTTGATGCGCGGCTGGCCTGCAATGCGCAGTTGGGCTTGCTGGGCGGCGGCGTTGAAGGCTTCGCCCACCTTGTCGTTCATGACTTCGTACTGCACCGAAAAGCCGTACTGTTTGGCCACGACGCTCAGCGGCACCTTGCCGGGGCGAAAGCCGTCCATCTTGACCTGCCGCTGCAAACGCTTGAGCCGGGACTCGACTTCTTTCTGGATCGTTTGCACCGGCAGCTCGAGCGTGATCTTGCGCTCCAGCTTGTCTAGGGTCTCAATTTGCACTGCCATGATTTACTCCTGTAGAGGATGAGGGGGCAGCCTGGGCTGCCCCGAAATATGCTGCTCGAACAAGCAATGTCTGGCGGGTGTCGCGCACCCGCCTGTAGGTCAACCGGCCATTGTAGCGGATCGTTTGCGGGCGGTTTTTACGGTTTTACGGGCGGTTTTACCTCGATCACCGCCGGCTCAAACCTTGAACCGAGATGGTCCAGTAGGCGCACCTTCGCTGCTGCTTGAGATGTCAGCGGGGCATTTGCGGCGATTTCGGCCCTAATGAACAATCTCGGTCGAATTCCTCGATCGGAACCGGCCTGCCAAACAGGTAGCCTTGCAACAGGGTGCAGCCATGCTGGTGCAAAAATGCACGCTGTGCCGGGGTTTCAACGCCTTCGGCCACCACATCGAGATTCATCGCCTGACTCATCGCCAGCACCGCTTTCACGATCGCCTGGCTGCTCGGGTGGTCGAGCATGTCTCGGATGAAACCTTGGTCGATCTTGATCTGCTCCAGCGGCAGACGGCGCAAGTAAGCCAGCGAAGAGTAGCCGGTGCCGAAATCGTCGATGGCAAAGCGCACCCCGATGCGCCGCAGCGCCTCCATGCGCTCGATCACAAAGTCCACATCATCGAGCACCACGCTTTCGGTCAGTTCCAGAATCAGCCGTTGGGCAGGCACTTGCTCTTGCTGCAAACCGGACAGCACATCGCTAACGAAGTCGGGGTGCTTGAACTGGGCCGCGCTGATGTTGATAGACAGATCGAGATGCTGTGTGCTGGGCGACGCGGCCCAGTGTTTCAACTGCTTGAGCCCTACACCCAGCACCCACTGCCCGATGGGCACGATCAGGCCAGTTGACTCGGCCAGCGGAATGAAGTTGGCCGGGGACTCGACGCTGCCGTCTTCTCGCGTCCAGCGAACCAGCGCCTCGGCACCGCGCACCCAGCCGCTGCTGTCCACCTGCGGCTGGAGGTGGACCACAAACGCCTTCTTTTCAATCGCCCGGCGCATCGCCTGTTCGAGTTCGGCACGTTGCCGCAGCGACGCCTGCACACTCGGGTCATGGAAACGGATGGCGTTGCCACCCGCCTCTTTGCCACTGTTGACAGCGATTGCGGCTTGCCTGAGCAGTTCCTCTGCCCCCTGACTGTTTTTGCAGAAAAGCGTCACGCCGATGGTGAACGAAAACCGGTAATCGGCGCCGGTGCTGGGCTCGACCCAAGGCTGGGCAACATGCTGGTGTATCTTGTGGGCAATCTGATCGGCTCGTTGGCCGACCCGAAACTCATCCTCACCCAAGTTCTCGATCAATACGGCAAATTCGTTGTCGCCGTTGCGGGCAACCGTGTCAATTTCACGCACCGTTTCACACAGCCGCTGCGCAAAAGTTTGCAGCAAGCGATCACCCGCTTCGTGACCATAGGTTTCGTTGAGGATTTTGAACCGGTCCAGGTCGAGCAGCAGCAGCATGGACCAGTGCCCCGCCCTGCCTGAGGCGAGCGCAGCCCGGTGAATGCGGTCGTGCAGAAGCCGCCGGTTGGGCAGATTGGTCAGCAAGTCGTAGTTGCTCAGGCGGTCGAGCCGATCCTGCGACGCTTTGAGCTGCGTCACGTCCTCCTTCACGCCCACGTAGTGACTGACACGCCCCTGCTTGTCAAAGACCGGAGAAATCGTGGCCAGTTCGATGTAGGTGCTGCCGTCCTTGCGGGTGTTGATGAACTCGCCACTCCAGACATGCCCCTTGGTCAGGGTGTCCCACAAGCCGTCATAAACCGATTGAGGCGTCAGGCCACGGTTCAAAATGCGCGGATTCTGGCCGATTGCCTCGTCTTTTTGGTAGCCGCTGATTTGCACGAACTTCTGGTTCACATACTCGATACGCCCCGCCGTGTCGGTGATGACCACACTGACCGGGCTTTGCTCGATGGCTTGCAGCAGCCGCCCGTTTTGCTCCCGCTGGTGTTTGAGGTCCAGGGTCAGGGCGTGCAAACCCTCCTCCACGTTCGAGAGTTCACGCACCGAAGACCGGGGCGTGATGGCCGCATCGAGGTTGCCCTGCCCAATCTGGCGCAGCACGCCCTGAGCGCGGGCGGCCCATCCGTCAATCAGACCATAAACCTGCCAGCGCGCAATGCCGACCGACAGCAGCAGCAAAGCCAGTGCGCCCGCCAGTTTCCAGATAAATTCGGCCCGCAATTTTTCGATCGACAGGTACAAGGGGGACGCCACCACCAGCACCAGTTGATCGTCGGCAACACCTAGGGGCGAGAGCCCAAACAAGCGTGTGTTGCCAGCAGCGTCGGCAAATTCAGCGATGTAATCGGTTGTAGCAGGCAGAGCGTTGAGCGCCGCCTCGATCGCATCCTGATCGCGGACCGCAAGCAGCAGATCAGCCGCTGCGGGCGGATGGCTCAGTACGACCCTGCCGTCCCGCGTGCGAACCTGTATCTCCCAGCCAGGCTCATGGGGCATGGACTCGACCACGGGCCGGAAAAAGTCCATGTGTACCGAAGCAAACAGGGCACCGCGCAACACCGCGTCATCACCGCGCAGCGGGTAGCCGAACACGATGCCCGACAGCCCAGAAATGCGTCCCACAATAAACTCACCCGAGGTCATGGTCGCCGATGCCAAGGCTTGCGCCTCTCTGAACCAAGCCCGATCACGCACACTGACAGCACCCCTGACGGCTTGCGCCGAACAAAATACCTCGCCGTTGGCATCGACCGCGCCCAGATTGGCCAGATGGGGGTGCGACAGACTCAAGCGCTGCGCCAAACCGGTGCAGGAAGCCGGGTCCAACTCGGCGAGGTCGTTCGCTCTGGACATGATGCCCAGCAGCAGGGCCATGTTGTCCCGGGCCACCTGTTCATAGCGGCGACTTTCATGCAGGACTTGCATCACCCGCGCTTCGGACACCCGGACCTGCTCGTCATATTGCAGCCGGTAGCCCCAAGATACAACAAAAATGAGAGGCAAAGTCGCGCACCCGAAGACGATCCACAGGCGAACTTGCAGCGATTGCCAAAGGGGGCGAAACATGGCTTGATGGTACTGTGTTTTTCAGGTACCTCATCCTTGAAGCTCCTGCGCCACCCATCAACTTGGCACCGCCCCGGCAACCGACTGCTTGCGGGGCGATCCGTGGACTCAATGGCCTGACCCGTGGCGAGCCCTGGGGGCTACGTTGCCTGGCCTTGCCGCACCTTCAGCGTGGCAGACGATCCCGCGGCTCCCGCAGCCACACCACCAACAGTGTGATGACCGTCAGTGGCACCACAAAACCGAGCATGGCGGCAGAAAACGCTTCGATGGCCGCATGCTGCTGGGCGGCAAGGATGAGGTAGGCCACGTAGGCCACGTAATAGCCGACAAAGACCGCCCCTTCCCAGCGGGCGATCTCCCGGCCGGTGACGAACACCGGCAGGCAGGCAAAGGCCACGGCCAGCATCACCCAGATGTCGAAATTGAGCAACGAAGGTGCCAGCGTCAGCCCTTGCGCACCGGCCACCAGGCCACTGAGACCGACCACACCCAAGATGTTGAAAGTGTTGCTGCCAACGACGTTGCCCACGGCAATGTCGCGCTCGCCCTTGAGCGCCGCCGTGATCGATGTGGCGACTTCCGGCATCGACGTGCCTGCAGCCACGATGGTCAGCCCGATGACCAGATCGCTCACACCCAGGGCCCGGGCAAAAGCCACCGCCGAGTCCACCAGCCAGCCCGAACCCAGCACCAGCAAACCGAGTCCGGCCGCGATCAGGCCCAGTTGAACCCAGACGCTCGAATCCCAAGCATCCGCGCCGGGTGGGTGCAGTTCGTCATCGAATTCGCTGGACTGGCCCGCCGCCGTCTGACGGCGCGACTGGATCACCAGAAACGTCGTGTAGGCCAGCAGCAGCGTCAGCAAGGCCCCGCCCTCCCACAGAGCGATGCGTCCGTCGAGTCCGAAGGCCAGAAGCAGCAGCGAGGCCCCCAGCATGATGGGCACTTCCTGCCGGATGAGCTGGTGGTGTACCACCAGCGGCACGATCAGGGCGCTGACCCCCAAGATGAAAAGCACGTTGAAGATGTTGCTTCCCACCACGTTGCCCACGGCGATGTCGGTCTGCCCGCCCAGTACCGCGTTGGTGGACACCGCCATTTCTGGTGCACTGGTGCCGAAGGCGACGATCGTCAGCCCCACCACCAGCGGCGACAGACCGAAGGTCAGTGCCAGCCCGGATGCCCCGCGCACCAGCGCGTTCGCGCCCACCACCAGGGCCAGCAGACCCGCCACAAACCACACCGCTTCAAGCCACAACATGAGATTTCCTGTTTTATTTCAAACCTGCACTATGCACCAAAAAAACACTGCCGCACTCGATCGGGAAAGTTTCCCTTGGAATCATTGCGCACGGATCCTCGCCTTGACCGAACAGGCACAGCCCCCTACGGAAGGCGGGCCGATTGGCACCCAGAAATAGCAAGGAGCAAGCATGCATCAAGATGTGATCTGCATCTGATCATGCTGGATCACAGCACGGGGGGGCAGGTGGGGGAGGAACCCGACACTGCCGGTGCATGGTGAATCTCGACGGTGCAGTGAACCAGTTCCTCATGGACAGTCAGCGCCTGTCGCAACGTGGTCGGGGTAAGCTGGGGGTCGGACGACACAAGGGTGAGCGTACAGGCATACGCATCACGCGCCACACGCCACACATGCAGATCAACCAGTTCCACCTGGCCAGGAGCCCCCACGCCAGCGATCACTTCCCTGATCTCCTCCACCACAGGGTGGTCCATCTCGCGGTCCAGCAGCACGCTACTGGTCTCGGCAATCAAGCCTCTGGCCCAGTTCGCCACCAGCACCGCACCGACCAGGCCCATGAGCGGATCGAGCCACACCCAGCCCCCAATCCAGCCACCCACCAGGGCCACAATCGCCAGCACGGAAGTCAGCGCGTCGGCCAGCACATGCAGGTAGGCCGAGCGGAGGTTGAGGTCGTCGTGATGGCGGTGATGCGCATGGCCAGCGTGCCGATGCTGATCGGCATGACCATGCCCGCGGTGATGCACTCGACCCAGTATGACGGCACACACCACGTTGACCAGCAGCCCGATGACGGCCACGCCTATGGCTTCCCGAAACTGGATAGTCTGAGGTTCGAACAGACGGTGAATGGATGCTGCAGCCATCAGCGCGGCGACACCCAGCAGGAACAGGGCGCTCGCAAACCCGCCCAGCACTTCGATTTTCCAGGTGCCGAAGGCAAACCGGGGGTCGCTCTTCAAGCGGCGAGAAGCCGCATAGGCCAGCGCACTCACCCCAATGGCAGCGGCATGGGAACCCATGTGCCAGCCATCGGCCAGCAAGGCCATGGAGCCGTACCACCACCCGGCCGTGATGACGAGCACCATGGTGACCAGTGTGATCCACAGCACCGCACGGGTACCGCGCTCGGCGGCTTGGTTTTGCCGATGGAAGTCGTGGTCGTGCTGCCACGGACGAGTCAGGCTGCTCATAGGTATTTCGTGATTTGGCGGAACTCGACCAGCGAGTCGCGCGGCAGTGGTCGGTTCACGTCCACCATGTGGCAGAGACAATGATCCAGGTGGTCCTGAATGAGCGTCTTCTTGGCCTGGGTGATGGCTTTTTCGACCGCATGCAGTTGCTGGGCCACGTCCAGACAGGGCTGCCCCTGCTCCAGCATGTGAACCACGCTGGCCAAGTGGCCGCCCGCGCGGCGCAGGCGTTTGACGATCGCAGGGTGGGTGTCGTGTGTGGACAGCATGTCTCTGGCCCAGAGGATATGGATTCGAGACCTGATCATATCCTCCCCGGGGGGATAAGATCAACTCTTTGGATGAATGCCTTTCCAGCCTGCCTCCTTACGGAAGATGCAAGCAGTCTGGCTCCTTGACAGACTTCGTCAGCAACGCCTGTTTGTAAATGTGCTCTGGAACGGGAAGGTGCCTTGGTGTGGTGTTCATGTCGCGGACTCAACTCAGCGCAAATACTCAAAGACAGGCCTTTGTATTGCGCCAATAACACCCTCTCACCGGGGATTCTTCCCAAAATCTTCCCAAACTGGGTTGGTGAAAATGGGTGAAAGCCAGTGAAAACCGATGAACTTGAATGAGTACCAGAGGACGTCCGAAAATCTCAGCAAGTTATTGATTTTTTATGGATTTTCTCTGTTTTCATAGTGGTGCGCGGGGGGGGACTCGAACCCCCACACCATTGCTGGCGTCAGGACCTAAACCTGGTGCGTCTACCAATTTCGCCACCCGCGCAGTCCAAGGGCGACATTGTAAGCGCTCAAAAAAGCTCGACCGTATTTTGATCCAGAGCATGCGCCTGGCGACCGCTCAAGCCCAGCATCTCGAACGAACAGATGCGGTTTCTGCCCAGACTCTTGGCCTGGTAAACCGCCTGATCAGCCCGGTCAAAGGCCCCCGAAGGCGTATCATGACGGCGAATCATGGAAAACCCGACGCTGACGGTCACGTGCTCGACCTGAGGGAAGCGATGCGCTTGCACCGCCAGCCGCAAGCGCTCCAGGGCGGCAGTGGCCCACGCCACGTCCGGGGCCCGCAACAGGACGACGAACTCCTCGCCGCCAAAACGGTAAACACGGTCCTCTTGACGAAAAGTCGATTGCAAAATCCCTGCCACCAGCAGCAAGACTTCGTCACCGATCAGGTGGCCAAAGGTGTCGTTGACCCGTTTGAAGTGGTCGATATCGATCACAGCCATCCAGCAGGCCGACGAAGGGTAGCGGCGATCAGCCTCCTCGGCGTCCCCGCTCGCGACTTCGGGCTCCATCTGGGACATCTTGAAGAACGCTTCATCGAACGATTTGCGATTCAGCAGCCCGGTGAGGGTGTCGCGCTCGCCATAGTCGAGCAAATTCAGAAAGTGATAAAAAATCTTCAGACACCCCTCGACCGACTGCTGAGCAGAGGCGGTCCAGGCAGCGAGACCGGAAATTTCCAGCAAATAGGTTTGCTGGGTCTGTGTCACCATCGGCACCACCAGAGCGCGTGGCGACGCATCATCCGACACGAAGCGCACCGGCTGGTTCTCATCCACCGCCCGCTGCCGGTACGGGAAGTCGGAAAGCAAGGGGCAGTTGGACGCCGGGTACCACAGGGGCAAACTCTCGACCGTGCCGACACGGTCAAGAATATGGGCGCGTACGAAGCAATGCCGCTGCGCATCGACCTCGATGACTTCGAACAGCGCCACATCCGACCCCGGCAACAGCCGATTGAGCACACCAACCAAGGTTTTTTCAGCCGACGAGCGGTCACGACTCTCGACGATCCGCGCTACCTGGTTGATAAAAAACGCAGCTTCTTCCATACGATGTGGGGTTCTCCTTTTATTCGTAGGATTGTGGCACGATCGACGCATGACGACTATCGATCATTACGAGAATTTTCCGGTCGCCTCCTGGCTGTGCCCGCCCGCCATGCGAGCGGCCGTACTGGCCCTGTACCGGTTTGCGCGCACCGCCGATGACGTGGCAGACGAAGGCGAACGCACGGCTGCCGACCGGCTGGCGGAGCTGGCTCGATTGCGCGCCGACCTGACGGCCGCCTTCACCCCCGCCCCGACCTTCCACCGGCCCGACGTGTTTGCCCCTCTGCACCAGCAAATCGGGCGTTGCCAGCTACCGTCTGCGCCGCTGTTCGCCCTGCTCGACGCGTTTGAGCAAGATGTCCGATACACCGCCAGCGGGCAGCGTTACGCTTCCATGACCGAACTGCTGGACTACTGCAGCCGCTCGGCCCAGCCGGTCGGGCGACTGATGCTGCATCTGTGCCGGGTCGATGACGCCCCACGGCTGGCGCAGAGCGATGCCATTTGTACGGCGCTGCAACTGATCAATTTCTGGCAGGATTTGTCGATTGATTTGCCTCGTGCACGCCACTATCTGCCGCAAGACTGGATGCACCGGCATGGGGTGAACGTGGCAGGCACGCACCTGGTTCCCAGCGAGCAGGCGGCTGAATTGGTGCTGGCGTTGTCGGATCATGCCCGGGCTTTGATGATCCGGGGTGCCCCGCTGGCGTGGCAGCTTCCCGGGCGGATCGGTTGGGAATTAAGACTGGTCGTCCACGGTGGTCTGCGCATTCTTGACAAAATAACGCTTTTGCAAGGCAGAACCTGGCTGCAGCGCCCGAAACTCTCGCGCCTCGACTACCCGATCCTGCTGTGGCGTGCGTGTCAGGCGGCACCGCAGCGGCCTTGTTCTACATCACTTTGAACCACATGAATTCCCCTACGACTGATACGCCCGATGGACTGCGCCCGTGGTACCGCCTGCGGGCCACCTTGCTCGGTTTGGCCACTTGGCTGGGTTTAGCCGCTTGGCTGGGTTTGGCCGCTTGGCTGGCGAGTTCGGCGGCGCATGCGCTCGAGGTGCAGACGGCCCGTCTGGATGCCGTCTGGCAGTTTCCGCAGCGCACCGCGCCGGCCCAAGTGGTGGCGCGTAACGAGTCACGTTTGAGCGCCGAGGTCGCGGGCACCGTACAGCGCTGGAGCGCTGATGTGGGCACCAGCGTTCGGCAGGGGGATGTGCTGGTGCAGATCGACCCACGGGATTACGAACTCGCCGTTCAACGTGCCGACGCCGCGCTGGCCGCAGCACAAGCCCGACTGCAATTGAGTCAGGCACAACTGCAGCGGGCGCAGACACTGGTGCAGCAAGGGTTCTTTTCTCGGGAAGCCCTGACCCAGCGCGAAACCGAAGTGACGCTGCTGCAGGCCGAGCTTCGCGCCGCCGAACTGCAACGCGACACCGCCCGCCGCCAATTGGCCCGAACCACCGTGCGCGCACCCTTTAGCGGCATGGTGGTGCAACGCACGGTGCAACTGGGTGAGGCGGTCGCTCCCGGCACGGCCTTGCTGACGCTGGCGCAAACCCAAGCCAGCGAAGTGCAAGCCAGCCTGCCCGCGCACGACATGGAGGGCCTGCGACGCGCCACTCAAATCACTTTTCAGCTCTCCGGCCAAACCGACCACTGGTCGCTGCAATTGCTGCGGGTGATTGCCACCGTGGACCCCGGCAGCCGAACCCAGCGTGTGCGGCTGGGCTGGACCACCCACGCCACGCTGCCCCCCGGCAGCAGCGGGGTGCTGAGCTGGTCGGAACCGACGCCGCACATTCCCACCAGTCTGATCGTTCGCCGGGGCAAGGCGCTGGGCGTGTTCTTGCATCAGGGCGGGGTGGCTCGCTTCGTCCCCTTGCCCGATGCCCAAGAAGGGCGGGCCACCCGCACCACCCTGCCCGCAGACAGCCTGATCGTGATCCGTGGTCAGGCGGCCTTGAGCGACGGCCAACGCATCGACTAAGGCCGCCCCCATGTCATTCATGCGCGCGCTGCTGACCAACCACCCGCTGGCGAACATTGCCTTCCTGGTGGTGATGGTGCTGGGTTTAATCAGCTACACCCAGATGCCACGGGAGCAGGACCCGGAAATCAATTTCAACTGGGTCAGCATCACCACCGTGCTGCCCGGTGCCAGCGCCGAAGACGTGGAGCGGCTGATCACCAACCCGCTGGAAGACGCCATTCAGGGCGTGGCCGACATCCGCTTCGTCAGCTCCAATTCGCGCGAGAGCGTCTCCAGCATGCTGGTGCGGTTTCGGGAGATCGACGAGCGCACTTTCGACAAGCGCATGAACGACCTGCGCCGGGAAATCCAGAACAAAGCCGCCAGCGAACTGCCCAGCGAGGCCACCGAGCCGCGGGTCATGGAAATCACCACCTCGAACGGCTTCCCGACCGCCTCGATCCGGCTCATGGGGCAGGCCGACGACGAAACGCTGCGGGTCCATGCCCGGCGCATCAAGTCGGACCTGGAGCGCATGGGCGGGGTGGATCAGGTATTCGCGTCCGGTCTGCGTGACCCGGAAATCCTGGTCAGCCCAGATGCGGCGGCGCTGGCGGCCCGCCACCTCACC
This sequence comes from Tepidimonas sp. UBA997, assembly GCA_002291945.1. Lineage (GTDB taxonomy): Bacteria > Pseudomonadota > Gammaproteobacteria > Burkholderiales > Burkholderiaceae_C > UBA997. The sequence goes on along the minus strand of DBAZ01000077.1, from coordinate 27,321 downwards.
ACTGCCGACGTGGCCGATGCCCTGCGTGCCTGGTGGCGCGACACGTCGGCGGGCACACTCAAAACCGAGGATGGCGCCTGGTCCGTGACCCTGAGGGGGGTGCAGGTGGACCCGGCCAAGCTGGAAACCCTGCCGGTGACTTCATCGAGTCGCCCGGGCTACGGGGCCAGGCTCGGTGAGGTGGCCCGCATCGAGAGGGCGCGGGCTCCCGCCTCGCAACTGGCGTCATCCGCTGGCCGCCCGGCCATTTCTATGGCCGTCACCAAAAAGGCCCGCATCAACACGCTGGAGCTGGTGGACCGGCTGCGCGACTACATCGAGCAACAAAATCCCATCTTGGCCGAGCAGGGCCTGGAGTTGGCCCTGACAGACGACCAGACCATCCCGACCCGCGAAGCCATCGGCGTCATGCAAACCAACGCCTTCTACGGCATTTTGCTGGTGCTGGCCGTATGCTGGGTGTTTCTGGGCTGGCGCATCGGGGTGCTGGTAGCGCTGGGCATTCCGTTTTCGCTCATGGGCACCTTCGCCTTGCTGGCACCGCTGGGCTACACCGTCAATGTGTCGGTGCTGCTGGGCGTGGTGATTGCGCTGGGCATGTTGGTGGACAACGCGGTGGTGGTGGTGGAATCGATTTACTACCGCATGGAGCGCGGGGCCCGGGTGCTGCAGGCCAGCCTGGAAGGCATCGTCGAGGTCTGGAAACCGGTGCTGGCCTCGGTGGCCACCACGCTGGCGGCCTTTCTGCCCCTGATGCTGCTGCCCGGCATTGTGGGCAAGTTCATGTTCGTGATTCCCTTCGTGGTGACGGTGGCGCTGCTGATGTCCCTCATCCAGGCGTTCTGGATGATGCCGGTACACACCAGCATCGTCGGTGTGCGCTTGGACCGGCCTTCCCGCATGCAGCAGTGGCGCAACGGCTTCAACCGGAGCATACGCTTGCGCTATGCGCAGGCGCTGGTGTATGTGCTGCGGCGACCTTGGCGTTTCGGGGTGCTGGGCCTGGGGGTGGTGGCGCTGGCGATTGCCCTGCTTGCCACCGGCATGGTGCGGGTGCAGTTTTTTGCTTTCGACCCGGTACGCGCCTTCTACGTCAACGTCGATATGCCAGCCAGCGCCACGCTGGAGGACACGCTGGCTGCCACCGAAGCGGTGGAAGCCGTGGTGCGGCACCATTTGCGGGGTATCGGCCTAGCCGAAGAAGGCCACGAGGCGCGTGCCGTGATGTCCACGGCGGGCTTGAAATTCACCGACACCGAACCGATTCATGGCGACCAGTTCGGCCAGGTGTTCGTTTCGCTCAACCCGAGAGGTGACGAGGCGCGCGAGGTGCAGGAGGTGGTGGAGGCGATGCGCACCGACATCGAATCCATGCCCACGCCCGGACTCAAGAGCTTCACCATCCTGACCGGTGGCCCCCCCGCCGGCAAGGCCATCGCCGTGCGGGTGCGCGGGGACGACTTCGACCGCATCCAGGCCGCCGCCGATGCCGTCAAGGCAATCGTCGCGTCCATACCCGGAACGAAGGACGTGCAGGACGACAACCTGCCTGGCCGCCCGCAACTGCAACTCACCCTGAACCAACAAGCCATGCGCGACATGGGGCTGAATGCGCAGCAGGTGGCGCGCATCGTCCGGCTGGCGGTCGATGGCGAAAGCGTGGCCTTCACCCGCGACCTGGGCGACAAGATCGAGCTACGGGTACGCAACGCGGCGGCGCTGGACTTGAGCCAAGAGCCGGCCGCGTTGCTCGACCAGCCGATTGCCTTGCCCAACGGCCAGATCACCCGTCTGGGTCAGTTGGTGGACGTGGAAGTGGTGGCCAGCCGCGGCATCATCCGCCACTACAACCTGCGCCGCACCATCACCGTCGAAGCCAACCTGGACCGGACGCAAACCGACACCACCGTGGCCAACGAACGGATCCTGGCCGGGTGGGAAGCCATCCGCGCCCAGCATCCGGGCATCGACCTCGACTTCTCGGGCGAGCTGGAGGACATCCATGAAAGTCTGGCAGCCATGCAAGTGCTGTTCCTGCTCGGCGTCGGGCTGATTTACCTGATTCTGGCGGCCCAGTTCCGCAGCTACTTCCAGCCGCTGATGGTGCTGGTGTCGGTGCCGCTGGCGTTCGCCGGCGTTGCCTTTGGGCTGGCGATTTCGGGCAACCCCTTGTCGCTCTACACGCTGTACGGCGTGATTGCACTCAGCGGCATTGCGGTGAACTCGGCCATCGTGCTGATTGCAGCCGCCAATGACCGGCTCGCATCGGGCATGAGCGTGATCGGTGCCACGATCTACGCCGCACGCCGCCGTGTGATCCCGGTGCTCATCACCAGCCTGACCACCATCGGCGGCCTGTCGTCGCTGGCCTTCGGGCTGGGTGGCCAGAGCCTGCTATGGGGCCCGGTGGCCGCCAGCATCGTCTGGGGGCTGGCGGTCTCGACCCTGCTGACGCTGTTCGTGGTGCCGCTGCTGTTTCACTGCTTCACGCGCCGCCGTGCCAGGTGGGCGCTGAAGCGGGAGTCGCTGGCATGACCCCCGCCGCCTACGTGCAGCACAAAGCTGCCGCCTCGGGCAGCAGCTTTTATTACGCCTTTTTGTTTTTACCCCCGTCACGGCGGGCCGCCATCACGGCCTTTTATGCCTACTGCCGCGAGATCGACGACGTGGTGGACGAGGTCCACGACCCCAGCGTGGCACAAGCCAAGCTCAACTGGTGGCGCCACCAGGTGGCGCGTTGTTTCGATGGCCAGCTCGGGCCACCCGAACACCCGGCTTTGCTGGCCTTGCAGCCGCACTTAAGCGTTTATGGCATTGCCGCCGATCCGCTGCTGCAGGTGATCGAAGGCTGCCAGATGGACTTGGAGCAGTCCCGCTACCTCGACTACCTCAACCTGCAGCAATACTGTCACCGGGTCGCCGGTGTGGTAGGCGAAGTGGCGGCGCGCATTTTCGGGCAGACCGACCCGGCCACCACCAGCTACGCGCATCGGCTGGGGCTGGCCTTGCAGCTCACCAACATCATCCGCGATGTCGGCGAAGACGCCGTGCGTGGGCGCATCTACCTGCCAGTCAACGAGTTGCAGCGCTTCGACGTCAAGGCCCATGAACTGCTCAAGCGCGGCCAAGCCAGCGACGCCAGCTTTGGCCAGCGCTTCGAAGCGTTGATGCAGCACCAGATCCAGCGCGCACTGGCCTGCTACGACGAAGCGCTGGCCATGTTGCCAGCCGCCGACCGGCGCGCCCAGAAGCCGGGGCTGATGATGGCCAGCATTTACCGCACCCTGCTGCGTGAAATCGCCCGTGACCCGCATCTGGTGCTGAGCCAGCGGGTCAGCCTGACGCCGCTGCGCAAGTTCTGGCTGGCCTGGAAAGTGCAGGCACTGGGTCGGCTGTGAGCCTCAAAGTGGCTGTGATTGGCGCGGGCTGGGCCGGGTTGGCGGCTGCCGTGCGGTCTGTGGAGCGCGGCCACGCTGTGCATGTGTTCGAGGCCTCACGCCAATGGGGTGGTCGAGCACGTCGAGTCGCCCTCCACCCCGCTGGCAATGCGCCCCTCACACTGGACAACGGGCAGCACATCCTCATTGGGGCCTACACCGCCACGCTCGGGCTGATGCGTCAGGTGGGCGTGTCCCTTGAGTCGGTGCTACTGCCCATGCCGCTGGACTTACGCTTCGCCGACGGCACCGGACTTTACACGCCCGCTTGGGCCAGGCGCTGGCCGACCCCGCTGGACACCTTGGCATCTGTGATACGTGCATCGGGTTGGACGTGGACAGACCGGTGGTCGTTCATCCAGGCGGCCCGACGCTGGCAACGCCAAGGCTTTCAGTGTTTGCCCGAAGAAACAGTTGCCAGCCTGTGCGAAGGTGTCACACAACGCGTACACGAAGACCTGATCGAACCGCTGTGCGTGGCCGCTCTGAACACGTTGGCCCACCACGCCAGTGGGCAGGTGTTTCTGAATGTGCTGCGGGACGCCCTGCTTGGCGCGGGAACCCCACCGTGGCGGTCATCGCAACTGCTGGTGCCCAACGCCGATCTGGGCAGGCTTTTCCCCGACGCTGCGGTTCATTGGCTGCTGGCGCGTGGTGCCCAGCTTCATCCAGGTCAGCGGGTCAGCGGGCTATCGCGCCACGGTCATCAGTGGAGGGTCATCACCCCTTCTTTGGACGGCACATACGATCATGTGATTCTGGCCACGCACCCCACGGCTGCCGCTCAAATGGTCTCCCGCCTGGCTGAATCGAGCGCGACCACATGGGCTTGGGTGGCGAGCCAGCTGAGGCACGAAGCCATCGCCACGGTTTACCTGCAAGGCGATTTACCCCAGGGCTGGCCGGGACAATACCCGATGCTGGCCTTGCGCAGCCGCCATGCCCAAGAGCCCGCCCAGTTCGCCTTTTTGCATCCGGGTTCGAGCGGCTCTGCTGCTCGATGCAGCCGCTCGGCCCAGCCACGGGTGGCTCTGGTGGCCAGCGCTTGCCGACTGGATCGGGAGGCGCTGGAACGGGCTGTGTGCGATCAAGCTCAGGAGCAACTGGGCATCCGATCGCCGCAGGTCGTCAAGACCCTGATTGAAAAACAGGCCACCTTCGTCTGCTCACCCGGCCTGCAACGCCCAACCCTGCAGGTGGCTGCAGGCCTGACCGCTGCGGGCGACTACATCGAAAGCCCATACCCGGCAACGCTGGAAGCTGCCGTACGCAGTGGGCTCGCTGCCGCAGACTGGGTAGAGATGCACGGACACGCCGCCGCTGAACCGGCCCCATGAAGGGGGCGCGAATCCATCAGGCGAAGTTGGCTTCGGCAAACGACCAGTTGACCAGCTTGTCGAGGAAGGTTTCGACAAACTTGGGGCGCAGGTTGCGGTAGTCGATGTAGTAGGCGTGTTCCCACACATCCACCGTCAGCAGCGGCTTGTCGCCGGTGGTCAGCGGAGTGCCTGCCGCACCCATGTTGACGATGTCCACCGAGCCATCGGCCTTTTGCACCAGCCAGGTCCAGCCGGAGCCGAAGTTGCCCACCGCGCTCTTGACGAAGGCTTGCTTGAACGCGGCATAGCTGCCCCACTTGGCGGCGATGGCGGCGGCCAAGGCCCCAGTGGGTTCGCCGCCGCCGTTGGGCTTCATGCAGTTCCAGAAAAAGGTGTGGTTCCAGATCTGGGCCGCGTTGTTGTAGATGCCGCCGCTGGACTGCTTGACGATGGACTCCAGGTCCATGCTCTCGAATTCGGTGCCTTGTTGCAGGTTGTTGAGGTTCACCACATAGGCGTTGTGGTGCTTGCCGTGATGGAACTCCAGCGTTTCGCGGGAGTAGTGGGGTTCCAGCGCGTCAATGGCGTAAGGCAGGGCCGGCAGGGTGTGTTGCATGGGTGATGTTCCTTCCAGTGGTTGAGTCAATGACCCGACCATTGTAGGCAAGCCATCAGACCCCCAATGACTTCACGGTCAAATCGGCTTGTCCGTCGGCCAGTTGGGCCACCACGTGCTGGCTAGGGGTCAGCTGCCTGACCGAAGTCACTGCATGACCGTATTCGTCCGTCAGCAGGGCGTAGCCACGTTGCAACACCTGCATCGGGTCCAGCAGCCGAAGCCGGGCTTCCATGTGCGCCAGATGATCGTGTTGGCGTTTCAGATGACGCTGGCCGGCCGCGTGAAAATCCGCTGGCCATTGTTGCAAGCGTAGCGCACCGTGATCGCTGCGCCGCTGCAGAGCCTGCTGCATGCGGTGAGCGAAGACCCAGAAGCGCTCCCGCTCGCGGCTCAACCGTTCCATGGGGCGACCCAACTGCGCGGCCAGCCGATCGATGCGCTGCGCCTGCTGGCTCCACTGGCGTTGCGTCCGGTGACTCAGCAACCGTTGCATCGCCTCCAAGGCCTGGTGTTGCGACTCGCGAGACGGCGCACACAGCTCGGCCGCTGCAGTCGGCGTGGGAGCCCGCACGTCGGCGGTCAAGTCGGCAAGCGTAAAGTCCGTCTCGTGCCCCACACCGCAGATCACGGGCATGGGTGCTTCCATGATCTTGCGGACCAGCAGCGGGCTGTTGAACGCCCAGAGGTCTTCCAGCGAGCCACCTCCACGCACCAGCAACAACACCTCGCCTTGCCCCGTTTCCCGATAGCTTCGATAGGCTCGTTCCAGAGCATCGCACAGCGCTGCTGGTGCCGCCTCACCTTGTACCGGCGAGGGAAACACCCGTACGGGCAGGTGGGGCACGCGCCTGCGCAAGGTCGTGGCCACGTCACGCAAGGCAGCGGCATCCAACGAGGTGACCACGGCGATGCTGGCAGGGTAGGCAGGCTGTGGGCGCTTGCGTGTCGGGTCAAAACAACCTTCGGCCTCCAATACCCCCTTCAATCGCATGAACTGCTCGAACAAGTCCCCCTGCCCCGCCCCCTGCGCCGCCTCGACAATCAATTGCAGTTCGCCACGAGGGCCGTACACATCCAGCCGCCCTGCAACCTCCACCAGCAGGCCGTCACGCCAGTCCATCGATGGATGCATCGCCGCACGCCGAAACAGGGCACAACGGAGCTGACCCTGTGCATCCTTCAGAGAAAAGTAGCAATGCCCGCTGGCAGCTCTCGAAAAACCCGAAACCTCCCCCCTCACACGAACCGGGTTGAATCGGGCCTGCAAGGTGTCAGCTAGGGCATTGAGCAGTGCACCCACCCCCCAAACGGGGCGTTCACTGGCGGGCCATAGGCGGTTCGATTCGGTCATCATGGGATCAATCGGCTACAAATGTCCACATCATATTGACGGTTCGGTTGTCAGGACGCCAAGATGCGTCCAATAAGCGAATCTACACCAACCATTTGATTTCATTGAATTTTTTACATCACAAAAAGCAACCTTGTGCACTACCCCTGGCCCATCGTCACCTGGGAGGCCACCGACTACCCTGTTACACACAAAGTTATCCACAGCATGACTGCAAGAAACGATCATCGGCTGCGCCATAATGACTCATCCGTGAGCTACCGCCCGAGAGCGAGGAGTCTGCATTGTTTTCGATCATACAAGCCGCCGGTTGGCCGATCTGGCCTCTCATTGCCTGTTCCATCATCGGTCTGGCATTGGTCATTGAACGATTGATCAGCCTGAAAGCCGCCAAAGTGGCCCCCCCGGACCTGGTGGATGAAGCCATCATGGCCTCTCGTCAGGGCGTCCCGCCTCCGGTGGTGGTGGCACAACTGGCTGAAAACTCAGTGCTGGGTGAACTGCTGGCTTCTGGCTTTCGGACGCTGAACCACAACCCATCAGCCACGGAAGCGGAATTGAGGGCGAGCCTGGAGTCTGCCGGGAGGATGGCGGCCGCCCAGTTGCACAAATATCTGGGCGCCCTGGCAACCATCGCATCGGCGGCCCCCCTGATTGGTCTGTTAGGCACGGTGATCGGGATGATCGAGATTTTCGGCTCCCAGGCCGGCGCCGGTGGGCTGACGCCCGGTGGTGGCAACCCCGAGCAACTGGCCCGGGGCATCTCGATTGCCCTTTACAGCACCGCCTTCGGTCTCATCGTGGCCATTCCTGCCCTGATCTTCTGGCGCTATTTCCGCTACCGCGCTGAGGCCTACCTTCTGCAGATGGAAGTGAGCGTCGAACGTTTCACCCACCATTTGCTGACGCTGCGCCGCTGAAAGGGAGCCCTGAACCATGGCCATCCAGTTTCGCCAAAGAACCCAGGAAGAACCTGAAGTCAACCTTATTCCGTTCATCGACATCTTGCTGGTGGTGCTGATCTTCCTCATGCTCACCACCACATTCAGCCGATATACCGAACTGAAGGTCAAATTGCCGGTGGCCGATGCCGAGCAACCCCAGCAATCCCCGCACGAGATCGTGGTTTCCGTGGCCCAGGACGGGCGCTACGCCGTAGCCGGCCACCTGCTGGAAGGCTCGGGCGTGGATCTGCTGGTCCGCGCCTTGCAGCAAGCCGCCCAAGGCCAGCACGACGCTGTTGTGATCATCAGCGCCGACGCCGCAGCCACCCACCAGGCCGTGGTCAATGTGATGGATGCTGCTCGCCGCTCTGGGCTGAATCAGATCACCTTTGCCACCCAGCAGCCACGTGGGCAGTGACCGGCCGCCTTCGATGGCCTCGCGTCTGCAGGCCGCCTGGTCCGAGCGTGGGCTGCTGGCCTGTGCGCTTTGGCCGGTGTCTTGGGTCTATGGTGCACTGTGGCGGGTCCGTACTGCGTTGTACCAATCGGGCATCCGGCGCAGCGACAAGCTTCATGTACCGGTGATCGTGGTCGGGAATGTGGTGGTGGGGGGGGCAGGCAAGACCCCCACCGTGGTGGAACTGGTTCGCCACCTTCAAGCACAAGGCTGGCGGCCGGGTATCGTCTCTCGAGGGCATGGTCGGCAGGGTGCGCAAGCGCTGGAGGTTCTCCCCCACAGTGACCCGGCGGCCACGGGTGACGAACCATTGCTGCTGGCGCACACCACCGCCGTACCCGTGGTGGTGGGGCGCCGCCGCGTGGAGGCGGCCCGCATCTTGTTGGCCCGCCATCCGCAGGTCAACCTCATCGTCAGCGACGACGGCATGCAACACTGGGCGCTGGCCCGTGATGTCACGGTGGTTGTGTTTGACGCCCGTGGCGTGGGCAACGGCTGGCTGCTGCCTGCTGGCCTGCTGCGTGAACCCTGGCCTGCCCTGCCCTGGGGCTCGGGCCCCATGCTGGTGGTGCAAACCGCTCCTGGCCCACGAATGACCTGCCCGTGGCCCGTGTTCTCGGCAGGGCGTGCCTTGTCCCCCGAGGTTTACAACGCGGCGGGTGAATCGCAATCGCTGACCGCCCTGCGTGACGTTTCTGTTGTGGGCGCATGCGCCGGCATTGCCCAGCCGCAGGCGTTTTTCGACATGTTGCATACCCTGGGTGGGGTGCGGATTACGTACCCCTTACCCCTGCCCGACCATGCCGATGCCTCCACGCTGCTGGCCGCCTTGCTCAGTCACCCGGCCGACATCACCTGGCTCTGCACCGAAAAAGACGCCGTCAAGCTTTTCCCCGCCTGTCACGCACATCCCGGCCTCGTGCGCCGCGTGTGGGCCGTACCTTTGCTGCAGACGCTGGAATCGGCCTTCTGGCCTGCGCTGGAGGCCGCCTTGCCGACCCCCATGACACCCGCCGCCAAGCCCGCCAAACCGCTATCATCCGGGCATGGACACCAAACTTCTTGAATTGCTGGTCTGCCCCGTGACCAAGGGTCCGTTGCTCTACAACCGCGACACCCAGGAGCTGATCTCGCGCAGCGCCCGGCTCGCTTACCCTATTCGTGACGGCATCCCCATCATGCTGGAAAACGAAGCGCGCAACCTCTCCGAAGAAGAAGCGGCCCGTCCGCCTTCGGCTCGCCCCGTGGCCTGATGCCCCGCGAGGCGGCTACATGATTCAGACCGATTTCCACGTGCTGATCCCAGCACGCCTGGCATCTACACGCCTGCCGAACAAACCCCTCGCCCTGATCGCGGGCGTACCCATGGTGGTCCGCGTCGCGCAGCGTGCTCAGGCCAGCGGTGCCTTGAGCGTGACCGTGGCGGCTGACGACCCTTCCATCATCCAGGCCTGCGAGCAACAGGGCGTTCGTGCGTTGCTCACCCAACCCACTCACCCCAGCGGGAGCGATCGCCTGGCCGAGGCCAGCCAACTGCTGCAGCTACCCCCTGACGCGATCGTGGTGAACGTGCAAGGTGACGAGCCGCTGATCGACCCGGCCCTGATCCGCGCTGTGGCCCACACGCTGCACCAGCGGCCCGACTGCGTCATGAGCACCGCCGCACACCCCATTCACACGAACGAAGACTTCGCCAGCCCGCACGTGGTGAAGGTCGTACTCGACCGTTCGTCGAAGGCCCTGTACTTCAGCCGGGCACCCATCCCCTGCTGGCGCGACGCCCCCGGCACGGCCGATCCTGACGGCGCCCTCCTCTTGCCCGCCTCCCCGACCGCGCTGCGCCATGTCGGCATTTACGGCTACCGCGTCCGATTTCTGCAGCGCTTCCCGGCACTGGAACCCGCCCCACTGGAAACCTGCGAATCGCTGGAACAATTACGTGTCTTGTGGCATGGCGAACACATTGCCGTTCACGTCACCCCCCATGCACCCGGTGCAGGCGTGGATACCCCTGCGGATCTGGAGCGCGTCCGAGCCTGGTTTGCGGCGGCATTGCCTCTGTAAGTCTGTGTCGGGGTATGCATGCTATCCTCTACGCGTTTTTCCGTAGGGAGAAACAGGCGTTCAGGAGACAAACGCCGACCCGATTCTTGAAACTGCGAAGCAAAAAGGAAAGTCATGAGACTGATTCTGTTGGGCGCTCCCGGCGCCGGCAAGGGCACGCAAGCCACCTTCATCTGCCAGAAATTCGGCATTCCCCAGATCTCCACCGGTGACATGCTGCGTGCCGCCGTCAAGGCGGGCACCCCGCTCGGGCTTGAAGCCAAGAAGGTCATGGACGCGGGCGGCCTGGTCTCGGACGCACTCATCATCGGCTTGGTGCAAGACCGCATCGCCCAGCCCGATTGCGCCAACGGCTTCCTGTTCGACGGCTTTCCCCGCACCATTCCCCAGGCTGACGCCATGAAGGCAGCGGGCGTCAAGCTCGACTACGTGCTGGAAATCGACGTGCCCTTCGAGGCCATCATCGAACGCATGAGCGGGCGCCGCTCGCACCCCGCTTCGGGCCGCACTTACCACCTCAAGTTCAACCCGCCCAAGGTCGCGGGCGTGGACGACCTGACCGGCGAGCCGCTGGTGCAGCGCGACGACGACCAGGAAGCCACCGTGAAAAAACGGCTCGACGTTTACAGCGCCCAGACGCGCCCGCTGGTGGACTACTACGGCAACTGGGCCCAGAGCGACCCGTCTGCCGCCCCCAAGTACCGCGCCATCAGCGGCATGGGCTCGGTGGAGGACATCACCGAGCGCGCCTTCGCCGCGCTGGAGAGTTGACGCTCAGAACAAGCGTTGCGCCGTGGGGCCGATGTGCTCCAACATCCACTGCCACATCTGCCCCAACGTGTCTGCCATCAGGAGGCAGCATCGTTCAAGAATGCAGCCTCGAATAGCGGCTAGATGGTCGATGCAAGCAACTGCAGCATCAACTCCAGCCGTGCTTTCGCTGGCGGCAAAGGGGTGGCGGGAATGGGAGAATCAGCCCCTGCTATCGCCCGCCCGTTGACGCAACGGGTGCTGCGCCAGACCGTGATACCCGCTGCTTGCGCCGCCACCAAAGCGGCTTGCAATTCCGTGTGCAGCGTGGCGTTGCCGGTGCCAGCCACCACGATGCCCTGCACGGGGCGCGGCTCGCTGGCCGTTTGCTGCTGCAGCAGCAAGGCCCGCACCATCGCGCCCGACTGGCCCGCGTGGTTGGTCAGCCACTCCACACGCGGCCATGCCCGGGCCTGCAGCAACCGTTCCAGCAGGCCGGGCTGCCACGTTGCGGGGGTTTGCGGCCACGGTCGCCAGACCGTTAAACGGCCTTCTTCCAGCACGGCCAGCGGCCCGGCGTCGCCGGAGTCGAAGGCATCGAGCCGGTAATTGTGGGTCTTGCGCACATCCCATGCGCCGTGTACGCGCCCCGCACACACCGTCAGCACCCCGCACGCACCGGCGGTGGCCGCCAGACGCAGCCCATCGGCCAGATTTTGCGGGCCGTCGGGCAGGGCGGCGCTGGCGGGGCGCATGGCACCGACCAGCACCACCGGCTTGGCCGGATTCAGCACCCGCTGCAGCAAATAGGCCGTTTCTTCCAGGGTGTCTGTGCCGTGGGTGATGACCAGCCCATGCACCTCGGGCCGTTGCAGATGCCGATTCACGGCATCGAGCAAGAGGCGCCAAACCGCATCGCTCATGTCTTTGCTGTCGATCTGGGCCACCTGTTCGGTTTGCACGGCAAAACCGGTTGGCACCGGTACGTCGCCGAGCAGTTCTGCAACCAGCACCTCCCCAGCCTTGTAGCCGATGTGGTCAGCCGCCGCAGCCGAACGCCCGGCGATGGTGCCGCCGGTGCCGAGCACCATCAGGATCGGATTCACTGCGTATCTGCCTTATTCATGGACACGATGGCTCCACCCGAGCAGCCCCATTCGCTGCATCGGACAATCAAAAAACTTCGGCCTTTCGAAAGGTCGGGGCAGAACCATCCTTCGCCGCCAATTGCGGCGGCCCGGCCAGCGGCCAGGCTATGGCCAAGGTCGGGTCGCTCCAAAGCAGGCTGCGCTCGTGCTCGGGGTACCAGTAATCGGTGGTTTTATAGAGGAATTCGGCGGTTGCGCTCAACACCAGAAAGCCGTGCGCAAAGCCGGGCGGCACCCACATCTGCTTTTTGTTGTCGGCACTGAGCACTTGCGCCACCCAGCGGCCAAATGTGGGCGATGCGCGGCGCAGGTCCACCACCACGTCGAACACCTCGCCTTGCACCACCCGCACCAGCTTGCCCTGCGGGTGCTCGATCTGGTAGTGCAGGCCGCGCAGCACGCCTTGGGCCGATTTGCTGTGGTTGTCCTGCACGAAATGCACGCCCTGCAAGCCGGTGGCTTGCTCGAAGTCGCGCTGGTTGTGGCTTTCAAAGAAAAAGCCGCGTGCGTCGCCGAACACCTTGGGTTCGAGCACGAGCACGTCGGGGATGGCGGTGGGGGTGACGGTGTAGGGCATATGAATGGTCTCAGTGTGGCTGCCAAGGGTTGATGACTGTCAAGCCTTCAATCCCATCAAAATCTTTGACGTTTCGACTCACGAGGGTCAAATGCGCTGCCAAGGCAATGGCGGCAATTTGCGCGTCTTCGGTGCTGATGGGCTTGCCAGCGCGTTGACGCTGCGCACGAATCAAGGCGTACTGCTCTGCGGCCAAGCCGCCAAAGGCGAGGCATCGCCCCCGGAAGTCCTGCAGGAAAAGCTGATCTGCACCGTTGGCTAGCGCGTCGCGCCGTTTACCAGCGGGCAAAAGCGCGATACCCGCCAAAATTTCGGCTTGGGTGATGGTGCTGGTTTGGATTAAGTGTTCGGGCTGGCTGTCCAGCCACGCCATGACTTGTGGTGCGGGGCTTGCTCGCATCAATTCAGACAGCACGTTGGTGTCTAGCAGCCAGCCAGAAATCATCCGAGATGGTTCATTAGGTGTCAAGTTCAGGCAATGGGCGCACGGTCTGGCGTGGAGGAATCGGCAGTTCGTCAACGCCCAGCCCCTTGAACCGCTGGTTGATGCGCTGGGCAAAGCTCAGACCTGTGCTTGTCTCGGCCTCAGCAGCCAGTGTGTGTTGCAAAATATTCCTGACTTCCTGTTCCATGGACAAGCCGTGACGCGCCGCGCGCAGGCGCAGGCTGACCTTGAGACGGTCGTCCAGATTGCGGATGGTGATGCTGCTCATGCGGGCCTCACTGATTGATTGCATTGATTTCATTGTAATCAAAACCGTCTCGCCTCAACGCCACTGCGGAAGTGGGGGCATGACAGATAGTCTTCACGCAATGGGGCGGCGCAGAAAATCCAGGACAAACTGGTAGCGGCCTGAGCGAACGATGTCTGCAATCTGGGGCATGTCAACGTTCATGTAGTCGTGAACGATGCGATTTCTCAAACCCACCACCGCGTTCCACTGCGGCAAATCCAAGGGCAGGATCAACTGCCGGCGCACCAGCGCCGCGTATGCATCGTATGCCGATACCGGCACTTCCACGCCTGCCGCCCTCAAGGCTTGCTTGGCTTTGCCGATGGCATTTTCAATCAACACCTGCAGAGTGTGCAGCATCCCGGCCTGCTCGAGCGGGGTAAGACCTCGATCGGGGTGCGCGAGCAGGCGCGACGCTTCGTTGAGCATGGCCTCGCAGTCGGCGGCTATGCGCTGGCAATCGGCCTCGTAAAGCTCAAGCCGCATGACGCCGCCTCCAGTCAAAGTCCTCGATTTGCGCCCAAGTGGTCTGGAGAAACCGCAACCACGGCAAGCTCTCTGCGCCGTACAAAACTCGGCCTCGTTCTGCCACCTGCGCACGCATGGCCAGGCGAGCCACAGCCAGATCGATCAGATCCACCTGCTCGGGCTCTACGTCGAGCGACCGGGCCACGTCCAGCCTCAATGATTCGGTCAACTCAAGACGCCGGTAAGCCGACAACTCGCGCTGCCAGCGGATGGCGATGTCCCAGTCACTGTCGGGCCTGAACTCGCCCGTGGCACGACTACCCACCAGCACAGCAAACTCCAGCTCGGCGTAAGCTGCCCACAGCGCATGGAGCCGACTATGCAGCAACGGTGAGGTATCGGATTTCATCCAAGGATTATTTCAGAAGCCCCAGCAAATACTGCCCATAGCCGTTCTTGACCAGCGGCTGCGCCAGACGCTGCAGTTGTTCGGCATCGATCCAGCCGCTGCGCCAGGCAATCTCTTCCGGGCAGGCCACCTTGAGGCCTTGGCGGCGCTCCAGCGTAGCAATGAACTGGCTGGCGTCGAGCAGGCTGTCGTGGGTGCCGGTGTCGAGCCAGGCGTAGCCCCGGCCCATGGTTTGCACGTTCAACTGGCCTTGCTGCAGGTACGTCTGGTTCACGCTGGTGATCTCCAACTCGCCGCGGGCACTGGGCTTGACGGCCTTGGCCATTTGCACCACCTGCGAGTCGTAAAAATACAGCCCGGTGACGGCGTAGTGGCTCTTGGGTAGCTTGGGTTTTTCTTCGATGCTGATGGCATGGCCTTGGGCGTTGAACTCGACCACGCCGTAGCGCTCGGGGTCCGTCACGTGGTAGGCGAACACGGTCGCACCCGTGCTCTGGGCATGGGCCGCCTTGAGCAGCGGCTGGAAGTCGTGGCCGTAGTAGATGTTGTCGCCCAGCACCAGCGCACTGGCGGCGTTGCCGATGAATGGCTCGCCGATGATGAAGGCCTGTGCCAGCCCGTCGGGGCTGGGCTGCACCGCATACTGCAGGTTCATGCCCCACTGGGTGCCGTCGCCCAGCAATTGCTGGAAGCGTGGCGTGTCTTGCGGCGTGCTGATGACCAGCACGTCGCGCATGCCCGCCAGCATGAGGGTGCTCAGCGGGTAGTAGATCATCGGCTTGTCATAGACCGGCAGCAGTTGTTTGCTGATGGCCAGCGTGGCCGGATGCAGCCGGGTGCCGGAGCCACCGGCGAGAATGAGGCCTTTGCGTTGCATGGACGTGCTCCCTTTCATGTGCGCTGTGGGTGATGGTAGCCGTTTCAAAACAGGCAAAATTCAGGAACCAAGAAAAAAGATGCTGCAATTCATTTCCACCAAGGCAAACCAAGCGCTGCCCGCCGTGCTGGTATTGGCCATCGGCTCCTTCCCGCTTTCCAATGCTCTAGCCAACGTGAGCATGTTGCTCGCTTGCGTGCTTTGGCTGCTGGCCGGTCGCTACGCAGAGCGCTGGCAGGTCATACGCCACAACCCGGGCCTGTGGATAGCCTTGGGGTTGTATGCATGGATGTGGGTGGGCATCACGTACACCACAGCCACCAGCGACGACATCCAGGAGCATCTGATCAAGTACTTCAAACTAGCCTTCATGGCCGTGGTGGTGACTGGCCTGCAAGACCCCCTATGGCAACGACGGGCCTGGCTGGCTTTTGGGGTCTCGGTGGGTTTTGTTTTGCTCAGCACCTACCTCAATATCTGGTTGCAACTGCCTTGGTCTCGCACCCAAAACCAAGGCTGGAACGTGGACCACACGGTGGTCAAGGACTACATTTCACAAGGTATTCAGATTGCGCTTTTTACAGCCATGATGCTGGCAGCCTTTCTCCGACCGGATCAGTCCACCGCTCGGCGCATGCTCTGGTTGGGACTTGCTGTGGCGGCGGTGGTCAGCATCACGCATCTGTCGGCAGGCCGCACGGGCTACCTTGCACTGGCCGCATCACTCGCAGGGTTTGCGTTCTGGGCATCCACCCGCTTGGCCTGGCGCCTGGGGGCTCTGTTGCTGATTGCCGTCGGCGCGATCGGCATTTATGCCGTTTCACCGCAAATGCAGGACCGAGTGGCTCAAACCATCCATGAAGCGACTCACCGCAGCCTGGACGACTTCTCGTCGGCAGGTCAGCGTTTGTACTTCGCAGAAAAATCGCTCCAACTGATTCAGGAACGCCCTGTGTGGGGATGGGGCACCGGCGCTTACCATGACCAGTTTTGCCGCATTGCCGACACCCAAGAGTGGTGCCGCTTAGGCAGCGTACACCCCCACAATCAATTCTTGTTCATAGCTGTCGATCATGGGGTGATTGGCTTGGTACTCGTGTTGCTGTTTGCATTCGCACCGATGTGGCTGACCCGACACAGCCCAGCACCTGAACGTGGTTTGGCAGCAGCCTTTACAGGCATTTTTGTTGTCAACAGCCTGACTCACGGGTCGCTCTGGCTTTCCACAGAAAGTCACTTTTCGACGCTGATGGCTGGCTTGCTTTTTGCAGCCTACAAGTCACGCCAGACGGCATGATCACCATCGCCTTCCACTCCAACCAGTTGTCTCTACAAGGCACCGAGGTGGCGCTGTACGACTATGCCCATTTCAACGAAACCTTGCTCGGCAATAAAAGCCTTATCCTCTACGACCAAAACAACCCCAACAACAACCCGGCAGCATTACCCAAGTTCACCGACCGTTTCGTGGTCGCCGCTTACCGTCAGCGGGATGAAATCGATGCCCTTTTGAAACGGCATGGCGCAGGTGCTTTGTACGCCATCAAGTCGGGGCGGCGGGATGGCTTGGTGTCCGGGGTGGTGCCAACCATGGTGCATGCGGTGTTTCCCAAAAGCCCGCGCGAAGCGCACGGATCGGCTTATGCCTACATTTCCGAATGGCTGAGTTGGCACTGCAGTCGCAACCTGATTCCGTGTGTACCGCACATGGTGCACCTGCCCACAGTGGATGGCGATTTACGCGCCGAGTTGGGCATCCCCGCCGAAGCGATGGTGGTGGGTGCCTATGGGGGCACTGGCAGCTTCAACACACCGGCCGCTATCGATGGTTTGCGTATGGCTTTGGAGCAGCGCAACGATTTGTACGCGGTGTTCCTGAATATCACGCCGTTCATGCAACACGAGCGGGTGCATTTTTTGCCGGGCTCGCCCGACATGGCCAGAAAGGTTCGCGTCATACACACCTGCGACGCCATGTTGCACGGGCGTAAACTGGGCGAGTCGTTTGGCCTGGCCTGCGGCGAGTTCTCGATCTGCAACAAACCGGTCATCACCTACCGGCACAGTCGGCACACACACCACATGGATGTGCTGGGCCAACGCGGTTTTTACTACGCCGACGCGGCATCGCTGGCCGCCATCTTGTTGCGCATGGACCGGCAACAGCTCCTGACACGGCAGTGGGACTGCTACAGTTCCCGCTACAACCCGGCCACAGTGATGGAGCAGTTTGAGCGACACCTGATACGCCCAGCGCTGGCCAAGGGCTTGCAATCGGTCAGCGTACCCATACGATGGCAAGACCATCTGCACTATTTGAAATTCAAGCTGTCGATGCGGCAGCCCTTTGCGTTTTTGAGGGAACCGACCCCATGACCGACTCCAGTTCCAAGCCCGTCAACGTGCTCTGCATCAAGTGGGGTAAAAAATATGGCCCGCAATACGTCAACACCCTGCACAGCATGGTGTCGCGTCATCTGCAGCGGCCCTTCCGCTTCGTCTGCCTGACCGACGACACGGCGGGCATTGCGGCGCACATAGAAACCAAACCGATACCCTTGGTGGGATTCGACGAATTCGACCAGCGCAAACCCTGGACATTCGGCCACGGCTGGCTCAAGCTGACCAGCTTTGCCAACCCGCTGTACGACCTGGCAGGCCCGACCCTGTTTCTGGACTTGGACATCGTGATCGTTGACCGCCTCGACCCGTTTTTCGATCAGCCGGGCGAGTTCCTGGTGATCCGCGAATGGGACAAAACCGATGGCACCGGCAACACCTCGTGCTACCGCTACACGATTGGTGCCCACGCCGACGCGCTCGACTACCTCAAGCAAGGCTATCCCCAAGTCACGCAACAAGTGCGCAACGAGCAGGAGTTCATCACCGGCTATCTGGCCAAACAGGGCAAGCTCGGCTACTGGCCCGATGCCTGGTGCCGCAGCTTCAAGCGGCATTGCATACCCACCGCCCTGATGAGCTGGTTCCAGGAAGCAACCATCCCACCCGGTGCCCGTCTGATTGCCTTTCACGGCAAACCCAACCCCCCCGATGCGATTGCGGGCATGAGCGGCAAGTGGTACCGGCATATAAAGCCCTGCTCTTGGGTGGCTGAGCACTGGCGCTGATGGGCAATTTGGGGTGGCGACACGCCCTCTACCGGCTGGCCTGGTGGCCGCTGGCGTTGTGCGTACACGGCTGGCTGTGGTGGCGCGGGCGCAAGGAGCCGGGCTACCGGGCGCACCTGAGCGAACGCTGGGGCCGGGTGGCCGTGCCGCCCTCTTGCTTGGGCGGGCTGTGGATCCATGCCGCCTCGGTGGGCGAGGTGCAGGCGGCGCTCGCGCTGTTGCCCCAGTTGGAGCAGGCCTGGGGCCGCGACGCCATTGTGTGGACCGTGCAAACACCGGCCGGGCGCGACGTACTGCAGGCACGCACCCAAGGGCGCGCTCGGGTGTTTTACGCCCCGATGGATCATGCGTTAACCGTCCGGTGGTTCTTAGACAACGCCCAGCCACGCATGCTGCTTCTGCTGGAACGGGAGCTGTGGCCGGAGTGGCTGCTGCAATGCGAGCGGCGTGCGGTGGTGGTGGCGCTGCTGAACGCCCGCTTGACCGAACGTAGCGCTCAGCGTTCCGGGTTTCTTCTGCGACTGCTGCGGCCACGTCTGGCACAGCTCCACTGTGTGGCCTGCGCCGATGCGGCATCTGCCTTGCGTTTTGCCGCGCACGGGGTGCCACCGGATCGACTGCACACCACAGGCAACCTGAAGTTTGACGGCACCGCCCCCGCCACCGCAGCCACCCCCGTGGACGTGGGCGGCAAAACCTTGGTCGTCGCCACCAGCACCCATGAGGCAGACGAAAGCTGCATCCTCGACGCCTGGAAGGCGCTGGCACCCCGATTCCCCGACACGCTGCTGGTACTGGCCCCTAGGCACCGGCCTCGGTTCGACGCCGTGGCCGACAGCCTGGCCGCCAGCGGCTTGGCCTGGGCCAGACGCAGCCGCCACGACCCCATCGATGCCACCACACAGGTGCTGCTGCTCGACACCTTGGGCGAATTGGCGAGCGTGCTGCAGGGCGCACGGCTGGCCCTTATGGGGGGCACCTGGGCACACGTGGGCGGCCACAGCCCGCTGGAAGCGATGGCAGGCGCTTGCCCGATGCTGATGGGCCCCCACGTACACCAGTTTCCGGACTTGTATGACGCCGTCGTCGGTCACGGAGCGGGCGAAACCAGCGCAGCGGCCACGCTGACCCAGACACTCGAGCGCTGGCTGTCTGCACCGGCCCACTGTGCGGCGGCGGGCGAACGCGGCCGAGCCTTCTGGCTGAGCCAGCAGGGGGCAGCACAACGCACATGGCAGCCCCTGGCTCGATTGCGCGGCTGGCCTACGCAGCCCATGAACGCCATCGAGGCAGAACAGCAAGCCGACACCACCACCTGGTGGAACACGAGCGCAACCACGGCGGCGCAACGTGAAGCGGGTTTTGGCATACCGGCCGAAGCCCACGACTTGCCAACGGGCAGCGGCCGAGGGCAAGTCACGGTGGTGCAGCGCGGCGACACCGCGTGGTTGATCCGCCACTACCGCCGCGGGGGCCTGCTGGCACGCTGGAACCGGGACCGCTACCGCGCTGCACCGGCAGCGCTGACCCGCGCCATGCGCGAGATGACGCTCTTGCGCGAAATGCGCTCGATCGGCCTGCCGGTGCCACGGCCGATTGCTGCACGCTGCGTACAGCGCGGCCGCACCTACCAAGCCGACATCATCGTGGGCTATCTGCCCGATACACGCAACGTCGCCGAATGGCTGAGCGAACGAGCGCTGACTGCGGACGAGTGGCGAGCCATCGGCTGGGTCATCCGACAGATGCACGAGCATCAAATCTACCACTCAGACCTGAACTGCCACAACATCTTACTCAACGGCAGCAGCGGGCAGGTCTGGCTGATCGACTTCGACAAATGCGAACGGCGCGGGGGCGACGCCTGGAAAGCAGGAAATCTGGCACGGCTTGAACGGTCGCTGTTGAAGGAAGCAAAGATCAAGAAGCGATATTCCAAATTCAATGGGGCAGATTATTCAATTGCGCTAAGGGCCTACCATGACGGCATTTAAAGTCATGCACAGCGACACGACAGACTGGCCAAGACTTCTTGTCCAAGACTTCTGACGTTCAGGCTATAATTGTCGATTTGCTGGCAACATCCACAAACACTCAAGGAAACTCCCATGGCAACCAAGCCCAAGAAAAAGAACCCCCGTCTGGCATCGGGCCGCAAGCGCGCCCGCCAGGACGTCAAACTCAACGCCGCGAACAGTTCGCTGCGTTCCAAATACCGTACCGCCGTCAAGAACGTTGAAAAAGCCGTGGTCGCTGGCGACAAAACCAAGGCCACCGAGCTGTTTGCCAAAATGCAGGCCGTGGTGGACACCATTGCCGACAAAGGCATCTTCCACAAGAACAAGGCTGCTCGCGACAAGAGCCGTCTGTCCGCCAAGGTCAAGGCCTTGGCCATTGCTGCTTAATTGCAGCCACAGGCCCAGGCTCGTTCAGAGCCTGCCGTTTGATTCGGGTGCGCTGCCAGCAAGTCCGACTCCATACATGAAAAAGCCGCCTCTCGAAGGCGGCTTTTTCATGGGTCAGATCATCGGCCAGCCGGAGGCAAACGATCCGGCAACAGACAGGCCTCCACCACCTGGAGATCATTGTCCCGGGCAAAGTTGAGCACAAAATCCCAGGCCATAACATCGTAATCACGCAAGGCCTGGCTGATGACCACGCACTTCACTCCATTGATCACTTTCGGTATGCACCACGGCGAGTAGCTCAGGTGAGCGCCCGGGGCCTTGCCCGCAGGGTGGAACTGACTCATGACACCAGCCAAGCGTTCCGCCCAATCACTGGGACGAAAGGTCTTGCCAGTGTGGGTAACCCCCTGAATGAAGACTTCTTTGGCGCTGGGAGAGACCATCGGGCGGAGGCCTTTGAAGGATGGGAAAAACTCAAGTATTATATCTTATATAAGACTTGAGCAAAGGCAATGTGAGCAAAGGCAAGCCCGCAACCGGGTCGGGCCAGCTGCCTCCCGGAACAAAAAGCGCCCCGAAAAATCACGCCCAAAACTCGCCTGCAACTGGGCCTAAAATAATCCGGTCACTCAACAAGGAATTCCCCATGCCCCATGCCACGCCCACCGAACCGCACGTGATGAGCACCTACGGCCGGGTGCCGATTGCCCTGAGCCACGGCAAAGGCTGCCGCGTCTGGGATGTCAACGGCAAGGTGTATCTGGACGCGCTGGCCGGTATTGCCGTCAACACCCTGGGCCATGCCCACCCCAAGCTGGTGCGTGCGCTGCAAGATCAGGTCGGCAAGCTGATCCACATCAGCAACTACTACCACAACCCGGCCACCGAGGAACTGGCTCGCCTGCTGGTGGAGCGCTCGGGCATGAGCAAGGTGTTCTTCTGCTCGACCGGGCTGGAGGCCAACGAAGCCGCACTGAAACTGGCCCGCAAGTTCGGGCACGACAAAGGCATCAGCAAACCCGAAATCGTGGTCTATGACAAAGCGTTCCATGGCCGATCCATTGCCACCCTGAGCGCCACCGGCAACCCCAAGGTGCAAGCTGGATTCGGGCCGCTCGTGGAGGGGTTCATCCGGGTGCCGCTCAACGATCCGCAAGCCATACGGCAGGCCACGGCGGGCAACCCGAACGTGGTGGCGGTGTTTCTGGAAGCCATTCAGGGCGAAGGCGGCGTCCATCCGGCCAGCACCGACTACTTGCAGCAGGTGCGTGCCCTGTGCGATGCCAACGACTGGCTGCTCATGATCGACGAAGTGCAATGCGGCATGGGCCGCACCGGCAAGTGGTTTGCCCACCAGTGGGCCGGCATCGTGCCGGACGTGATGCCGCTGGCCAAAGGCCTGGGCTCGGGCGTGCCCATCGGCGCAGTGGTGGCGGGCCCGAAAGCGGCCAACATCTTCCAGCCGGGTAACCACGGCAGCACCTTCGGCGGCAACCCGCTGGCCATTCGAGCCGGCCTGGAGACCATCCGCATCATGGAAGACGAAGGCGTGCTGGACAACGCGGCCAAAGTAGGCTTCCAACTGCTGTCGCAGTTGCAGGGCAAGCTGATGAACGTGCATGGCGTTCGCGAAGTCCGCGGCAAGGGGCTGATGATAGGCATCGAGCTGGACCGCCCCTGTGGCGTGCTGGTGCAGCGTTGCGCCAACGCCGGTTTGCTGCTCAGCGTCACCGCCGACAACGTCATCCGCATGGTGCCGCCGCTGATACTCTCGGGCGCCGAAGCCGACGAAATCGTGGCCCTGCTGGTGCCCCAGATCAAAACCTTGCTGGCCGAAGCGGCCTGAAGCCCCCGTTGCATGAACCCCTCCATCACGCCGCCGGTGCCCGTGCGCCACTACCTGCAGTTCAAGGACTTTTCTGCCGACGACTACGTCTATCTGCTGGAACGTGCCTGGCTGATCAAGCAAAAGTTCAAGACCTACCAGAAGCACCACACCCTGACCGACCGCACCCTGGCCATGATCTTCGAGAAGGCCAGCACCCGCACCCGCGTGAGCTTCGAAGCCGGCATGTACCAGTTGGGCGGCAGCGTGGTACACCTGACCACCGGCGACAGCCAGCTTGGCCGCTCGGAGCCGATCGAAGACAGCGCACGCGTCATCAGCCGCATGACCGACATCGTCATGATCCGCACCTTCGGGCAGGAGAAGATCGAGCGTTTCGCCGCCCATTCGCGGGTGCCGGTGATCAACGGCCTGACCAACGAATTCCACCCCTGCCAGATTCTGGCCGACCTGTTCACCTGGCTGGAATACCGGGGCAAACGGGCCGACGGCTCGCTCGACGTGGGCGCACTCGAGGGCATCACCGTGGCCTGGGTGGGCGACGGCAACAACATGGCCAACACCTGGCTGCAGGCAGCCGCGATTCTGGGCTTTGCGGTGCACGTGAGCACGCCCAGCGGCTACGAAGTCAAGCCCGAGGTGGCGGGCGTCCACAGTGGCGACTGCTGGCGGGCGTTCCATGACCCGATGGCGGCCTGCCGCGGGGCGGATCTGGTCACCACCGACGTCTGGACCAGCATGGGCTACGAAGCCGAAAACGAAGCCCGCCTGCAGGCCTTTGCCGCTTGGTGCGTCAGGCCCGAGATGATGGCCGTGGCCCAGCCAGACGCGCTGTTCATGCACTGCCTGCCCGCCCACCGGGGCGAGGAAGTGAGCGCCGACGTGATCGACGGCCCGCAGAGCGTGGTCTGGGACGAGGCCGAAAACCGCATGCACGTGCAAAAGGCGCTGATGGAATACCTGCTGCT
>DBAZ01000077.1:0-3453 GCA_002291945.1 Tepidimonas sp. UBA997 | reverse complement strand
CTGCCAACCAGCCTGCCACCAAGCCTGCCATGAGTGTCGTCTGCCAGAGTTGCGGCGCGTGTTGCGCCTACTTCCGTGTCGATTTTTCCCTCTACGAGCTCGACACCGAAGGCGGGCCGGTGCCTGCGAGCCTGGCGGTGGAGGTCAACGGCAACACCTGCCGCATGCGCGGCACCGACCATGTACCCATGCGCTGCGCAGCCCTGAGCGGCCAACTGGGCAAGCAAGTGGGCTGCGGCATTTACGAATGGCGGCCCTCGCCGTGCCGAGAATTCCAGCAAGGCAGCGACGCCTGCAACCGCGCCCGGGCACGCCACGGCCTGCCTGCCTTGGGTGACGAACGGCTCTACTGAGCGCAGTCGGCGCAGGCTGCGCCCGATGTCAAATCCCGGTGGTCAAGCCCTGCTCTGCCAGCGTGCGCCCGAGAACCGCCCAACACCCCCCCAACAACCCCCCGATAATCCCCGCATGGCATTTGACGTGATCATCATCGGCGCTGGCGCTGCGGGCCTGTTCTGCGCGGGCGTGGCGGGCCAGCGTGGGCTCAAGGTGCTGCTGATCGACCACTCGCCCAAGGTGGCCGAGAAAATCCGTATCTCGGGCGGGGGGCGCGCCAACTTCACCAACCGCGACCTCGACCCGCGCCAGCCACACAAGCACTTTCTGGGCGACAACCCGCACTTCTGCCGCTCTGCCCTGTCGCGCTACACCCCGGCCGATTTCATGGGCCTGTTGCAACGCCACGGCGTGCCCTTCCACGAAAAGCACCAAGGCCAACTGTTTTGCGACCGCTCCGCGCAGGACCTGATCGACGTGCTGCTCAAAGAATGCGACGCTGGCGGCGTGACCCGCTGGCAGCCCTGTGCAGTGCAAGGCGTGGCCCATGCCCATGCCGACCCCCACACCGCCACCCGCTACACCGTGCAGACCGACCGGGGGCCGGTGAGTGCGCCCGCGCTGGTGGTGGCCACCGGGGGGCTGGCGGTGCCGAAAATCGGTGCCACCGACTTCGGTCTGCGGCTGGCGCACCAGTTTGGCCTGAACGTGGTGCAGCCGCGGCCCGCGCTCGTACCCCTCACGTTCGACCCCGCCGCTTGGGCCCCGTTGGCCGCATTGGCTGGGCTGGCGCTGCCGGTGCGCATCGCCACCGGCGCAAAAAAGCAGCGCCAGACCTTTGACGAAGACCTGCTGTTCACTCACCGCGGCCTGAGCGGCCCGGCCGTGCTGCAAATCTCCGGCTATTGGAGGCCCGGCACACCACTGCACATCGACCTGCACCCCGAGGCGGCGCTGGAGCCGCTGCTGCACCAAGCCAAGGCCCACTCACGCAAGTTGCTGCCCAACGAACTGGCCCACCACCTGCCCCACCGCTTGGCCGACACCTGGGCGGCCAGCCGCGCCGACTGGCAACGCCCGATCAACGAAACACCCGACAAGGCCTTGGCCGAGTTGGCCGACAGCCTGCACCGCTGGGCGCTCACCCCCACCGGCACCGAAGGCTATGCCAAGGCCGAAGTCATGGTCGGCGGGGTGGATACGCGCCAGCTCTCGTCACAAACCATGGAATCGCGCCAGCCCGGCTTGTACTTCATAGGCGAGGTGGTGGACGTGACCGGCTGGCTGGGTGGCTACAACTTCCAGTGGGCTTGGGCCAGTGCTTATGCTTGCGCTCAGGCGCTCGTGCGCCCGACCCAGCCCCTTGCATCCGCGTAACCCATCGCGCTTCAGCTGCGGGCGGGCACCTCGTCGAGCGCCTGTTCGAGCCGTTTGCACAGCAGCCGCAGCACCTCGATGCGCGACCACAGCTTGTCGTCTGACGCCACCACATGCCACGGCGCTACCCGCGTCGATGTGCGATCGATCATCTGCTCGACGGCGCGTTCGTACAAAGGCCATTTGGCGCGGTTACGCCAGTCGTCCTTGGTGATTTTGTAGCTCTTGTGCGGGGTGGCTTCGCGGGCCTTGAAGCGCCGCAGTTGCTCGGCGGGCGTGATGGAAAGCCAGAACTTGACAATCACAGCCCCGGCATCCGCCAACTCTTCTTCGTATTCGTTGATTTCGTCATAAGCCCGCGTCCAGTCGTCAGGCGTGCAGTAGCCTTCCACGCGCTCAACCAGGACACGCCCGTACCATGAACGGTCAAAGATCACTGCCTTGCCGTGCCGTGGTATGTAGCGCCAGAACCGCCACAGGTAGGGCTGGGCGCGCTCGTTTTCGTTCGGCGCGGCCACCGGCACCACGCGGTAAAAGCGGGCATCCAGCGCATGAGTCAGTCGGCGAATGGTGCTGCCCTTGCCAGCTGCATCCATGCCTTCGAACACCATCACCACCGAGCGCTGCTGCATGCGTGGATCGTGACTCAGCAACGCCAGCCGCCCTTGCCATTGCTCCAGCAAATCCTCGTAGTCTTTTCGTTTAAGCTGCCGCTCAGCGTCAGGCTCAGACCTCGCAGCGGATTGGATGATCCGGTCTTCTGGCAACCACTTCGACAAGCTTTCCGGCTTACCCCTGGGACGCGCAGGCAAGGCCATCGCCCGATGCAGCACATCCCTCAAGCAGGCAGCCGCACGCAACGAACGCTGGAGTGGATCTGCGCCATCAATCCGCAGCCACGGTGCTTCATCGGTATGTGTGACCTCCATGCTTCGTTCAGCCACTTCGACCAGCCGTTCGTAATGCTCAAGATTGTCTTTTTCTTGCTGGGTGACACGCCAGGCGGTTTTGGGGTCTGCCTCCAGCGCTTGCATCCGCTCCACGGCCTTTTGCTTGCTCAAGTCAAACCAGTACTTCACCAGAACCACGCCCTCGGCCACCAGCATGCGTTCAAACCGTTGGATGTGATTCATCCGATGAAGAAATGATGCCTCTGACTCTTGACGCTGCGCACAGGCCCGGATCGGCTCTGCATACCAGGAACCCAAAAGAATGCCCATTTGCCCTTTCGGTGGCATGACTTGCCAGAAGCGCCACATCGCGGGCAGATGATGGTCTGCCTCGGTCATTTCACCGAGCGCCTCAGTGCGAATATGGCGAGGGTCCATCCACTCATTGAAGAGGTTCACGGTTTCACTTCGCCCGGCACCGTCAACGCCCTCCACCAGGATCAAGATCGACGAACGAGCGTCACGTAACAAACGAAATTGCGCATCCAGCAAGTCGCGCCGCAGTTGGACTGAAGCCTCTTTCCATTCTTTTTTATTCAACATGTCCGTCATGTCAAATAGTGTAATACCTGCAAAAAATGCTGTTAGCCCTTCGTGACCGCAAAGGTTCGGGCTGCTGCTGGCAACGGTGAAAGCCTGTTCGTGAACGTGATTGCCTTCGATGCTGGCGCGTGTGCTGCACTGCTGGCGCTGGAGGATGGCGACCCGGTGGCGCTGGCCGGTGCCCTGACCCCCAAGGCGTGGGCCGACCGTGCTGGCAACGTGCGCCCGACCGTGGACCTTGTGGCGC
>DBAZ01000020.1 GCA_002291945.1 Tepidimonas sp. UBA997 | reverse complement strand
GCCAGCGTTGCTCGAATTGCATGGGGCTAATGTAGCCCAACGTTGAATGCAGCCTACGGCTGTTGTACCACAGCAGCCAGTCTATAACTGTCGCATCCCGGATGATCATAAGGTTGCTTGTGGAACAAATGTGGGTGGGATGCGTACCAGTCCTTCATGGTCTGAAGCGGGGTTTTACTCTTGAGCGCCGATTGGGGTAATTGATGGTTGTACAGGGCCACGTAACGCATCAAGGTCTGCTCCAGGTCCTGCCCGCTGTGAAAGCGACGGGTCTTGAGAACATCGGCAATGCGACCATTGAAGCGCTCGACCATGCCATTGGTACGCGGCGTGCGTGGCTTGGTCAGACGGTGCTCGATGCCCAACTCCCGGCACAGCTGGTCAAACTCGTGTTGCCCAGTGGGTTGACGCTCTGGGCTGGCAAACAGTTGATCGGTGAACTCCTTGCCGTTGTCGGTCAGCAGCTTTTGAATCTTGATCGGGCAAGCCTTGTGCAAGGCCTTCAGAAACGATCGCGCAGTGGCAGCGGTCTTGTGGTTCTTGACGGCCACGAACACCCAGCGCGTAGCGCGGTCGATGGCCACGAACAAGTAGCGCCGCTGGCTCTCATCGGCCATCTGCGGCAGGTACTTCACGTCCATGTGCACATAGCCCGGCTCGTAGGCCTTGAAGGCCTTGGCCAGTGCTTGCGGCGTGCTGGGCAGCAAGGCCTTGAGGTTGCCCACCCCATGGCGGCGCAGGCAGCGGTCCAGGCCAGAGCGCGTAGCCTGGGTGCAGATGAACTCCCGGGCGACGGCCAGCAAGTCGTCCAGCGGCAGCAGCAAGGTACGGCGCAATTCGACCACCAGGCTTTCCTGCTCAGGCGTCAGCGTGGTCTGCAACCGGTGCGGGGTGTGCGATGCATCGTGCACACTGGAGCGCTTCTTCCACTTGTAGACCGTGGCCTCGGTGATGCCGTAGTGGCTGGCCAGCGCAGCAGCGCCCAGCGGGCTGGCCGCTATCTCTGCGCGGATCGCGGGCGTGGTGCGGGCGTTCTTGTGCAGGGCGATCATCATGAGAGCACTCCTGATCTGAGGTTGCGACGAGCCGCCAGATCATGCACCAGTTCACGCATCGCATCGCGCGCCATGAACAACGCAAGCCTTTTGGGGTCTATGCAATCATCCGGGATGCGACAGTTTAATCAACACATCGAGATGGTCGTACTTTTCTTTGATGGCCTCAGCAAACGCTTTCACACCGGCGAGCGACAGGAAATCCCCGAGGAGCATTTCGACATTGCGATTGCCGGATTCCCGCTTAATCTCCGCGAGTGCAGCCTCCGTTTTTTGCCGATTCCTTCCGTGGATGGTGATCGTATGTCCTTGCTTGGCAAGGGTGGTAGCAGTGAGCTTGCCGATGCCGTCGGACGCGCCAGTCACCAAAATGACTTTGTTTCTCAGGCCTTGCATGAAGGTTCTCCTTGAATGAGGGAAGCCGTCGCCGGACTTCTTGCTCAATTGATAGAATATTGAGTGCTTGCGCACTTAAACAATATTCAAAAAAACTTAACTACTCGTGATTGCATTCCAGAACGCCACAAATCCATCTCGACAGGTCACCTCGGCAGAAGTGGGATTCGCCCGGATGAAGGTCATCGTGACATCACCCATTGCCCCCATAAGTGCACCGACGAAATCCGGTGACTGCTCGCACAAAGCTCCCGTGGTCATCGCCCGCTCCAGCAAGCCGGAAACATCGCAGAAAGTCCGATTGCCCTCGGAGCGGGTCTCCTCTGTGATCCGAGTCGATAAGCCTAGCCTCGCCAGCACCTGATGCTCTTCCGGGTGCGAAACACCCCAGCTCACATAGGTCTGCCAGGCCATCCAGACCTGTTCCTGCAGATCGGCGGATGCTGGTGGCGGCACGAGGGCGGCACGTAGTCGGCCCTTCAGCTCCAGATAGAGCTCGTTCAGCAGCTCATCCTTGGTGGCAAAGTACGTAAAGACCGTTCCCTCTGCTACTCGCGCAACCTTTGCGATGCGAGCCGTCGGCGCGGTCAAGCCTTCGTCGGCAAACAGCTGGATCGCGGCTTGCAGAATCATCTGGCGTTTGTCTTCACTTCGTGGGCGGGCCATAAAGGTTCACAATTGTTTTACTGAGTGCGCACTCAATTATAGGCGCTATTGAAGTCCCGTCAAGTAGCTGTGCCCATCGCAACCGCTTCGCCTTGGATGACGCTTCGTGCACGTCGAGAACATTTGGCCCCTCACGCTTCGAGGGTCGGTCGCCACCGCTACAGCAATCGCCAACCACAACCGCCCCCTCTAAACCCGCGCCAGCAAAGGAAGTGGCCTCGAGCACGCTCGCGAGACCACCAGAGAAAACGGAGAACGCAGAGGCGGCGGCAGGGGTGAAAACGCAGGGTTCGGAGGGGTGGCGCTCGCGAGGCCATGCCCGGAAATCGCGCCAGCACTGGGGAACGCAGACGAAAAAAAACCAACCGAGAGTGGTTGATTTTTGGAATTTTGGCGGTGGAGTATAGCAGAACCTCGAACCGCTTATCTTCAACGATGCCGAAACGTCCCCATAGAAGTCCGTATCGTCGTGCTGAGCAGGGACATTCGTATGGACCGCTGATGCACGCTGGTTCCCCGGCTCTAGGCGGCGAGCCGCATCACATCTCCGTGAATGACTTGGCTTCGTGGCCGAAGCTACGCCTGAATGCGTTGCCTTCAACCACAGACGGAGTCAACCATACAGAAGATGATGATGAACGAAAACGAGCTGGCCACGCGCTGGAACATCAGTCCCAAGACACTTCAACGCTGGCGTAGCGAGGGGCGCGGGCCTCGATTCATGAAAATGTCCAAGCGCGTCGTGTACCCTATCGATGAAGTCTTCGACTTTGAGTCCAAAGCCCTCCGAGCCTCAACTTGGGAGCGAGCATCCGACGTCGTTCTTCCGAGCGGCTCTACGTTGATGGACCCGCGCGAAATTTCGCATGTGACCGGACTCCCTTTGTACCTCGTCACGCAAAAGCAGATGCGAGAGGCATTGGGCATCCCGCATCGTCGGGTCCAGAAGCTCATCCGATTCGACCGCGACGAGGTCATGGCATGGGCCAAACGCTGGGTCCAGGATGCCCAAGACCAGGGCATTGAAGTCAAGGCTGATCCTTCAAGCCAGAGCAGATCGTTGCTGCACGCCTTGGCATCGCTGCCCGCCTGACCGTAGCGCCCGCTCCAGCGCAGCCGGTGGTTCCGTTCCGTTTGATCGTCAAATTCGATCGTTAGACGAAAAAACGTAACATACTCCAGCCATGCCCTCCGAGACCCACACCCAGCGCATCCTTGACCTGGTCAGCCAGAGAGGGCTGCTGCGCGCCGCCGATTTGGACGCCATCGGCTCGCCCCGGGTCATCCTGACGCGCATGACTGCCGCAGGACTGCTGGAACGGGTCGGGCGTGGTCTTTACCGCCTGCCAGGGGCACAAGTCACGGAATTCGAGAGTCTTTCTCTTGTCGCCGCCAGGGTGCCGCAAGTCGTGTTCTGCCTGCTCACCGCACTACAGTTTCACGGGCTGACCACCCAACTGCCGCGTCAAGTCTGGATCGCGATGCCGCGCGGTAGCCACTCACCCCGGATCGACTATCCGCCGATTCGGATGGTTCAGATGGCCGGTGGCGCTCACCTGGCAGGCGTCGAAGAGCACCTGTGCAACGGGGTGAAGGTACGGATCTACAGTCCGGCCAAGACCGTGGTCGATTGCTTCAAACATCGCAACAAGATCGGTCTGGATGTGGCGCTGGAGGCCTTGAAAGACGCATGGAGGATGCGCAAGGCGTCCGCAGACGATCTGTGGCGCTACGCCCAGGACAGCCGCGTCGCCACTGTGATGCGCCCTTACATGGAAGCGGTTGCCCACGAGTGACGCCACTACCGCCGAGGGGGCGGGGGTTCTCTTTGGTTTAAAAATTTGGTAGGATGGCGGTTGTTTTAAACCCAACCCAAGGAGGCGTCATGATTGCAGATCGCATTCGTCAAGCACGATTGGCGGCAGGCCTGACCCTGGGTGCGTTGGGCGAACAGGTGGGTGTTTCTCACACCGCCATCCAGAAGTACGAGAAAGGTCTGCTGACGCCGTCGTCGACTCAGCTGCTTAAGCTGGCCCGCGCCTGCGGCATCCGGACCGAGTACTTCTTCCGTACGCATACGGTTGAACTGCTGCAGCCCGAGTTCCGTAAGCTCTCGACCTTTGGCAAGACGGCGCAGGATGCGCTGAAGATCAAGGTCGTCGAACTGGTGGAAAAGCGCGTGGAGTTGCTCGGCGCATTTCCCGAATTGCCGTTCCCCGCGTTTGCACCGCCCGCGAATCTGCCTGAGCACATCACCTCGCTGGATGAGATCGATGCCTTCTCGGATTCGGTCCGCAACGCTTGGCAGTTGGGGCTGAATCCGATTGCTGACCTCACCGACACCCTCGAAGGCCTTGGCTTGCTGGTCATCGTGGTCGATGAAGAGAACCCGGGCTTCTCTGGCTTGACGGCCAAGGCACGGACCGAAGATGGCCGGGAGTATCCGGTCGTGGCTGTTTCCAAGCGCTGGCCCGGGGATCGGCAGCGCTTCACGCTGGCGCATGAACTGGGGCACCTGCTGCTCGAAGGACGGCTGGCCGACGGCATCAACGAAGAGAAAGCCTGCGACCGGTTCGCCGGTGCCTTCCTGGCTCCGCGTGTCGCGGTGTTGCAGTTGCTTGGCGCGCAACGCCATGCCCTGGAATGGCAAGAGTTGTATGTGCTCAAGCACGAGTTCGGTCTCTCGATGACCGGATGGCTGCAACGCGCCAAGCAGTGTGGCGTGATCACCGAGGCCGTTCACCTTTCGATGGTGAAGCAGTTTTCGGCCAAGGGCTGGCGTAAGACCGAGCCTGGCGAACCACTGCCGCAAGAGCATCCACGACTGTTTGATCAGTTGGTGTACCGCGCCTTGGCCGAGCAATACATTTCCGAAGGCAAGGCGGCAGAACTGCTGGGCATCCCGATGATGCGCTTCCACAAAGAACGCCAGCTGGAGTCATCGGATGCGGTTGCTCATCAGTGATGCGAACATCTTGATCGATATGGAAGCGGGAGCGTTGATGGCGACGCTCTTCCAGCTTCCGATGCAGTTCGGCATCCCTGATCTGCTGTACTACGAAGAAATCGAGCCGGGAAGTCGGGGCCTGGAAGACTTGGGCTTGCAGGTCATGGAGGTCAGCGGCGACTTCGTAGCCTATGCCCAGCAGTTGCCCGGCCAGCACAACCATCTGCTTCCCGCGAAAAACGGCCCCAAGCCCAGTCACAACGACTATTTGGCACTGGCGCTCGCGAAGCAGGAGGACTGCACCCTACTGACGGGTGACACCAATTTGCGAATTGTTGCCAACAAGGAACAGGTCAACGTCATGGGCACCATTGGGTTGCTGTGCGCCATGATCGAGAACCAGCTGCTGACTGTCGACGACGCCTTCAAGGCACTCGACCGAATGAAGTCGGGCAAGCGACGGCTGCCCTGGCCAGAAGCCGAAAAAGTGTTGAACGCGCTGCGCTGATCAGGGGTCGCCATCGGCAGCCAACTGCTACAGGCCGCTGGCTCTAGGCCAATGACCCTTGCAACACGTTCCATGCGGCAGTCCAGTCGATCCGCTCCTGCTCCAAGCGAACGTTTTGTCCCCAGCGCTGCTGCTTGAGATCCCGATAAAGTTGCTGCTCATCCTTGGTTAGGAGCGTCAGTTCCGCTGCTGAATGCTGCGCCGCCCTGCGGTGAGTTTCTTGACGGCCGCTACGATGAGTGAGGTCTCAGGGCGATCCAAAGACTGGGTACCGGCATCCACGGTGATCGTGGATCGGATGTCGGCGGCATCGGATTGCGCAGCACGGGCATCGATCAGTGCGCGGCGCACATCGGCCTGGGATTTGCCGGCAGCGATGAACTCCGCCGCACGGTCGGGGCAACCGGCCAGCAGGCACAGCTCGGCAATCGCCTGGGTGGTTTGGGTGACTTCGCGACGGGCTTCGGCCACCAATACTGCCGCTTCGTCGACACCGATGGTCTCCAGCACTTTGTCTTCTTCGTTCATGGTCATTTCCTTTTTCAGGGGCGCCGCCTCAGCACGGATGCACGATCACGCCGTGCTGGATGGCTTCACGGCGGCGGCGAAATTCCAGCAGCCCGGCCCGGATCGACGAGTAGTTCACTTGTGTCAGGTCGCCGGTCAGCATCTCGTAGGTGATGCCCATCGCCGCTGCCACCGCCCGGAACTGCATGCGCAGGAATTCGGCGTAGCTCGCGCCAACGTCGGCAGGCTGACTGAACTTCACGTCCTCGCCGGGCTCCAGGATCTGCATCGTGCCCGGCTCCAGCCCGGCCAACCCTGCACCACTGGCATCCGGCAGTCCTTCACCCATCAGGTTGTCTTCAGGTGACAGGCGCGTGATGAAGCCCGCGAACATCGCAGCGGTTTTCTTGCGCACGAGCTCGGCGTCGTCGTACTGGTCCAGTTCGTTGAGTTTGACCAAGGCCCGCGTCAGCCACGGCTCCCCGCAGATCTGGCCAGGGCGCAGCGGGCGGAACAGGTGGATCACTTCGTTGGCATCCACCCGTACGGTGTCCATGCCACCCTGGCTGGACATCGGGGCCAGCAGCCCGTCATTGGGATGCGATCGGTACAGGTGGTACGCCATCCGGCGACCCAAGCGGTCGAACTCGATGCCGGCACGGATCACATTCCCGTCGGGCAAATCCCGGTTTAGGGTAGTCGGCAGATGCTCGGCTTCCAGGACCTGGATCTGCAATGCCACCGGCAGACCATCTTCGGCACGTCGGTAACGCAGCCGGATCAGGGCTTCGCCGCCTTCGAGCATGGCCCGAGTGGCCAAGGCCTGCAGACCGTAGAAGTCGGTCAGACCTGCGGCATCCGCCTGATCGCACCAATCCCACCACAAGCTGTGGATGGCCTCACGAATGGTTTTGTCCTGCACCATGCTCTGTGGTTTGATGCCCGTGCCGATGGCATTCGCCACGAAGGCTTCGATGCCAGCCGCTGCCCAAGCGTTGCGCCGCACCAGATCCCGGCTTTTGGCGCACAGCTCGTCTTGTGCCAACGACAAGGCAGCCACGGCACCTGGGTTGCCCGGCATCCAGGCCAGCGCCCGGCGTCCACCGCCAACACCGTCATAGACCGGCGTGCCGCCAAACATGCGGCGGCTGATCCGGGACATGGTTTTGAGCCAGGCCATCAGAGTGCCTTGCTGGTGGTCACACGGATCTGGCGTGACTTCGGTGCGCCGGACTCACGGGCGATGGTGGCCTCGACCTCGGCCAACGCGGCTTTGAGATCGGCCACACTGCGGTACTCGATGCTCTTGCCCTCGTAGGTCACGCGGTGCTCGCCGCTGGCCAGGGCTTCGCGCAGGGCCTGCAGGTGTTCAAGGGTGTAGGTCATGTCAGTTCATCCATCGGCTGCGCACCACCCGGCGCGCAGGCGCTGATGTGTTGCTAGAAATGCTGAGGCCACCGTCAAACCTCTGTTCTCGGGAAGCCTCGGGGGTGTCAGTCAGAGGGGCATCGGCGGGAGGGCCGACGCCGAGTTGTTTTTCCAATTCGAGCCAGTGCCGGTCCTCGAACCGGTCCAGACCAGCCGCTGCCGCAGCGGCTCGCGCGTAGACATAGCAGTCCAGCGCCTCGTTGCGCTCGCGCATCTTTTGCCACTCGCGGTGGGCAAAACCGTTGCGGTCGCGCCGGGTGATCAACTGCTCGGCACACAGTTGCTGCAGGTACTCCGCATCGACCTTGGGCAGGTGCACGTAGCCCGCCGGGTAGATGGTCGTCACGCCGTCGTCCGCCACTTCGGCGCTTTTGCGCAGGTTGTTGTAGAACTCGAGCTTGGCGATACCCCCGGCCACCGGAAACACCTTGATGCCCCGACGCAGCTTCTTGCCGCTCGCTGTGGCATCCACCGGCGTCGGGATCCCGATCAGTGCCGCGCCACCAGCGATCCCCTTGATGGGCATGAGCCGGGCATCGCGCACGCTGCG
The DNA here is from genome assembly GCA_002291945.1 of Tepidimonas sp. UBA997. Taxonomy (GTDB): domain Bacteria; phylum Pseudomonadota; class Gammaproteobacteria; order Burkholderiales; family Burkholderiaceae_C; genus UBA997. The sequence goes on along the minus strand of DBAZ01000020.1, from coordinate 25,066 downwards.
CACGAAGGCATAGGCCTCCTGGGTGGCATAGCCGGTATCCAGAGCGATCCTTGCCAGGCTCAGCTGACAGCCGCTGCTGTGAGTCCACGTTTCGCCCATCAGTTGGGCCAGGGATGACCACACCTCTGTTCTGGCGGTGTCACCCATCAGCACCCGGTGTTCCACCAGCCACGATGCCTTGCCCCGCCCAAAGGCCCAGACCGAGACTTCGATCCGATCCTTCTGGACGTCGGCACCAACAGTCAACAGCAAGCCGCCCGCGGGCACGGTGCCGACGCGGTAATCCTCACGCCGTTCCAGCAGGCGCTGCCAATCCGGCGCTTCGCCTTCCTCGACCCAGGTCTCACCCAGTTCGGTGTTCTTGAAGGTCTTGATCGCCGAAGCTGAACGCGTGTCGGACATCGCCGCCGATTCCCAGGCCCTAGCGATTTCGATCCAGCTGCGCCAGCCCACCGGGCTGTAGAGGCTGGAGAGATGAAAGCCTGCTGTGCGTCCGGCGTTCTCAGGAGCGCAAGCCTGCCACTGCCCGTTTCCCAGCATCCAGGTCTTGTGATGCTCGGCGATGGGTTCGCCGCAGGTTTCGCAGATGTAGGCCGCTGTTTCGGGCTGACCACGTTCCCAGCGCAGTTGCTCACAGCGCAGCCACTGGGGGTGTGCACAGTGCGGGCACGGCACGAAGTACCGACGCTGATCCGAGGCTTCGAACTCCCGGTCGACCGCGCTGGCCCCGGCAATGGTTGGCGTCGAGACGATCAGGATCTTGCGTCGGGCAAAGGTGCCTTACCTCACCGGGTTTGTGATTCACTGCGAGATCGTCGAAGAGGCCACGGCCGACTGAGACAATCAGAGGTTCCATTTTGGTCCTTTATGGGCTATCATGGACCCATTCAAAGGAGATTGATATGGCCGTCAACGTCAAACTGCCCGAAGCCTTGGTGGAGACCGCCAAGCACTACGGCAACATCGAGCACCGTTCGGTGCCCAAGCAGATCGAGTACTGGTCTCAAATTGGCAAGATCGCCGCAGAGAATCCTGATCTGCCCTTCAGCGTCATCCGCGACATCCTGATCGCCGACCAGGAAGATCCCGTGGGTGAATACCAGTTCGGCTGATGCGCATCCTTGTCACCCCGACCTTCGAGCGCGCGGTTAAAAAGCTGCACAAGCAGCAAAAAGCCGCGCTTGACGAAGCGGTGCGAACCGTCGCCAGCCAGCCCGACGTCGGTGAAACCAAGGTCGGTGATCTGGTCGGCGTGCAGGTCTATAAGTTCCGCATGGGCACCCTGCTGTGCCTGCTCGCCTACCGCGTCCTGGATGAGAACACGCTGAAGTTGTTGATGGTTGGTCCGCACGAGAATTTCTACCGCGACCTCAAACGCACCGAGCATTGACATGGACTTATTGACCTTGCCCTCGAAATGTGAATCCCATAGCTGAGTCACATGTTTGCTGTTTTCGGCAGAGCCGCGAGCCAGCGTTGCTCGAATTGCATAGGGCTGATGTAGCCCAACGTTGAATGCAGCCTACGGCTGTTGTACCACAGCAGCCAGTCGATAACCTCGTCCTTGGCCTTGCGACGGGTCTCGAAACGCATTCCATGCAGCCGTTTCACTTTCAGTGAGCCAAACAGCGTTTCGCTGCACGCATTGTCCCAGCAGTCCCCCTTGCGGCTCATGGAACTGCGCATGCCGTAGCCCTTGAGCAGGCCTTGGAAGTCGCTGCTGCAATACTGGCTGCCACGGTCGCTGTGGAAGATGACGCCGCTGCGCTTGTCAGGGCAGCGGCGGAACCACGCCATGCGCAGGGCGTCCATGACCAACTGTCGCGTCATTCTCTCGCCCAAACTCCAGCCCACCACCTGGCGGCTGAACAGGTCGATGACCACAGCCAGGTACAACCAACCTTCGTCGGTGGCAATGTAGGTGATGTCGCCTGCCCAGACCCGGTCTGGCGTGGCGACATTGAATTGACGCTCCAGCAGGTTGGGTGCCACCGGCAAATTGTGCCGACTGTCGGTCGTGGCCTTGAAGCGCCGCTTGCCTCGTGCCCTGATGCCGTGTTGCTGCATGAGCTTGCGCACCCGGTCTTTGCCTACCCGAATACCACGCGCAACCAACTCCTTCCACACCCGTGGCCAGCCGTAGCTGCCTTTGCTCTCGGCGTGGATGGCCTTGGCTTCCTTCACCGACTGATCGACGTGCAGCGCGATCACGCCAATCGAACCGACACCGGCGGTCTGCGACAGCGTCAGGCGCTGGCAGGCCGCCGCGATGGCAAAGGCTGCCGAGTACGCGGCATCGTTGGCGTGCGCCCAGATCGGCTTGATGCTGCTGGCAGCGCGGATGCGCTCGGCCAGTTCGAACACGCCCGAGGCCTCGCCGCCGGGCGAATCCAGATCGAGCAAGATGCCCGCCACCTGAGGGTCGGCCAATGCAGCGTCCAGGCGGGCTTCAATCTCGCCGTAAGACATCAGGCCAGAGGCGGCTTCGATGCCCATCGAACGTCTGACCAGCGTGCCGACCACCGGGATGACGGCAATGCCCGACTGCGCAAACGCCCGGGCCTGCTTGGGTTCTGGGATGGGAAAGGCCATCTCCCGGTCGGGCAAGCCGATGCGTGAACCCAGCACAGAGAGGATCACGTCGAGTTTCAGGCGTGCAATGAGCAGCGGCGTCCCGATGATGCGGGACGCCAAATGGATGAGAGGCATGGGTGGGCTCCTTGATGATTTACCACATTTGTGGTAAATCAATCGCATTGAAAACACATCTCCGTCGGAGGCCCCAATGAGCACATCGACATCCATTCGCATCGACCAGACGCTGTACGACCAGGCTCGCAGCGAGGCAGTGAGCGAGCACCGCACCATTGCCGGGCAGATCGAGTACTGGGCCAAGGTCGGACGGGCCGCACTGGACAATCCCGACCTGCCGGTGAGTTTCGTTGCCGAATCGCTGGCCTCGCTGGCCGAATCGCGTGCGCAGGCCACTGACTTCGTGCCCCGCTCGCGCCGCGCATGAGCTACCGGAGTTCCTGCTGGCCCTGAGCGATGGAGACCTTCTCACGCCAGCCGGGCGCGAAGGTGTCGAACGGCGAGTTGTCCGTGGTCGCGTAGGTCACGACGTTGCGCTGCAAGTCCATCTGGCTGATGTGAACCAGCATGTCGATGCGCTTGAGCGCTGAGAGGGCGACGATGATGTCGAAGTTCAGCGCCGCCAGATCGAAGGGATCGAGAAACGCGAAATGCAGACCGTAGGCGCTGAGCTGTGCGGTCACTGTCTTTGCGGCATCGACGGCGGCACCATCGACTTCAACCACTGGTGCCCCCAAGTTGCGCAGGCGGGTTGCCGCAGCTTGCCGCCGCTGGGCATCGAGGTCGCCGATGAAGACCTGCGAGAACGGCGCGTTCCCTTCCTGGCTCTTCTTCCACGCGGCGACGACACCACCGTCAATCCACTCGCCGGAGTCCCGCACCTTGCATTGGCCCGGACCGCAGAACAGATCGATGTATGTCGCGCCTGCCTTGCCGGGGCCAAGGTATTTCGCGCGGGTGCTGCGCGAAATGTCGATATAGCGGCACAGGTAGTCGTGCTTCTCCTTGGCCCATACGCCTACTTCCTCGGCAGGCAGCCCATCATCCCCATCAATCAGCTTTCCCATGCCGCCCCCTCAGTTCTTTACCTCGAACCGCAGGAAATCGGCCAGCCGCTTCGACTCTGCGATCTCGTCGTGTGGCACCAAGACGTACTTCCACGGCTTACTGCCGACGCTCCTGGCGTGATCTGAAGCGTACTTGCACCAGCGCACCGCCGCAGCAGCCTTGGCGACGACTTCATCGGATTTCAGGTCGTCCCGCTTCTTGGTCTCGGCCAAGAGGATGAACGCATCCACCTCCACCACGAAGTCGGGGACGTACTCCGGCTGCTCAGTGCCGAGCTTGTAGTAGATCTGGAACTGCCCTTTCGCGGGCTTGAACCACTTGCTGGCGTCGCGTTCGAGGATGACGGCGAAGCGGCGCTCGGTGTCCGAGTCGAACTTCTGCAGCGGGTACAGGCACTTCGTGAACCCGCCGAACAGCATCTGCTTGATGCGGCCCACGTCCTCCACCGTTTCACGGAAATGGCGCGGGGCTTGTCCCGCCGTGGCTGTGTAGTTGCAGGGCTTGAGTTCCGTGAAGCCGCGACTGACCTGCACCTCGAACTCGGTCGCCTCCTCGAAGAAGTGCGCCATCATCTGGGCGTGGATTTCCCGCGCAATCAGGCGGCGATCCCGATCCAGCACACTGACCGCCTCGGATTCCGAGAGGTAGCTCTGCAGGTGCTTCACCATCTGGCCCGCGAGGTCGTAGAGCAGGTCGGCGTGGGTGAAGTAGTCGATGTCGTCGAAATCCACCAGCGCGTGGACGATGTAGTCCTCCGGGCGCTGCTCCTTCAGGCCGATTTCCGCCGCCAGGGTGAACTGCTCGTTGGTGCGCAGCATCTGGCCGACGATCTCGCGCTCGCCCGGCTGCAGTCGAAGCTGGCTCACGTCCAGCGAGAACGAGCGAAAGCCGGTCGTGACCTCACCCTTGGGCACCACGGCAATGCGCGGGATGTCGATGGTCTGCTGCACCACGATCTCGGCCGTCTTCGCCACAACGACCGATAGATCCAGGGCGGGAGCGGCCTCGTCCACTCCCGCCAGCAGGTTGCCCTGCATCGGCTTCAGGCGCTCCGCGACTTCCGCCTGAATGACCTTCTGCACCTCCGGCGTGAGCAGTGCGCCACTGGTCGGCACCAGATCGCGCTGCGTCTCCAGCTTGCCGATGACCTCGATCACGACGCGCGCCGCCTGCTTCTCCGCTTCGGTTGTGAAAACTGGCGTCGGCGCGGGCTTGGGCTCGCCGCCCCCCGATCCGCCGTGGGCGGCCGCCGAGGCTGGATCAACTGCGGGCGCGGCATCAGTCAGGCCGAGCCGCGCCGCAGCACCGGAGCCGACCTGCACGCTCACCTTCTTGTCGTCGGCACTGGGCGCGTCGAGGATGACCTGCTTCAGCCGGATCGGCGAATCGCCACGGTTGGCCTCGTCGATGATCTCCTGAAACTTGTCGTGGGCGACGATGTTCAAGCGGTCCACAGCCGCCACGCCGGTGCGCTTGCCATAGGGCAGGCGCAGGCCGCGCCCGATGCTCTGCTCGATCAGCGTGCGCGCGTTGGCGGCGCGCAGCGGCACGATGGTGTAGAGGTTGGTCACGTCCCAGCCCTCCTTGAGCATGTTGACGTGAATCACGATCTCGGTCGGCTCGTCCACGCTCTCCACGGCCAGCAGGCGCGCGATCATCTCTTCCTCTTCCGCGCCGGTACGGCTGGAATCCACCTGAATCACCTTGCCCGCGTAACGCCCTTCGTAGAACGCATCTGACTCCAGAAGCGCCAAAAGACTCGCCGCGTGCGTGGTATCGCGCGCGATGACGAGCATGAAGGGCTTCACGGGCTTGACGCCGTTCTCGCGGGCGTAGGTGACCAGCTCCACCTTCGTGGTTTCGTGCAGGCGCACGCCGTCTTCCAGCTTGGTCTTCTCGACTTCCTCCGGCGTATGCGCCTTGGCGTCGAAGTTGCGCTGGGTGACCACGGCAGGCTCCTTGACGAAGCCGTCTTCCATCGCCCGTGCCAGCGGGTAGTCCATCACCACGTTCTTGAAAGGCACCGGCCCTCGGCTCGACTCCACGAAGGGCGTCGCTGTCACTTCCAGCCCGAACAGCGGTTTCAGATCGTTGATAGCGCGCACGCCCGCGCTGGCGCGGTAGCGGTGCGATTCGTCCATCAGCAGCACAAGGTCAGGCAGGTTCGCCAGATGGTTGAAGTAGCTGTCGCCCAACACTTCCTTCATCCGCTTGATGCGCGGCTCCTTGCCGCCGCGCACTTCGGAGTTGATCTTGGAGATGTTGAAGATGTTGACGCGCACGTCGTGGGCGAAACCCTGCGGCTGATCGTCCACCGCCGCACTGGTCTGGTCGTAGTTGTCGCCGGTGATGATCAACGGTGGCTGCTGCGCGAACTCGGCAATGCCCTTGAACACGTACTTGGGCGTGTTGCGCGTGAAGTCCGTGATCAGCTTGTTGTAGATGGTCAGGTTGGGCGCAAGCACGAAGAAGTTGTTGATGCCGTGCGCCAGATGCAGGTAGGCGATGAACGCGCCCATCAGGCGGGTCTTGCCCACACCCGTGGCCAGCGCGAAACACAACGAGGGGAACTCGCGCTCGAAGTCCTCTAGCGTGGGGAACTCGGCCTTCAGCGTGGAAAGAATGGACGCCAGACTGTCTGAGTCATCGGCCCGCTCATGGCTCAGGAGATCAGGCGTGGCTTCGAGAACGCGAACCAGCCGCTTGAGAGATTCCTCCTGCGGCGGGCGAAGAGACAGACGACCGGTGACAGCGTGCAGGACGCGGGTATTCATTAGTTGTTCTCCCCAGCGTTCTGCTCAAAAAGACCGCCCTGGTTCGTGTTCGCAGGGGCGGCCTTCCGGGTCTTGGTTTTCTTGGCGGTATCGTCGGCGGCAGATACCGGATCGGGCTTCGCCATCGGCAGGTTGGCCACGTTGAGGCTGTAGTCGTCGTGGCCCCATTCACAGCGGGCCAGCACCATTGTTGGCGCCAATTCAAAATTGACCACCTGTGCCAACTGAATTTTGACCAGGGATCGAAGGCCGGGATTTTTCTGCCCGGCTGTGGATAAGTGTAGTGGGTTGGTGGTCTTTGGTTCTCCGGCTGGTGATCACAACGGTTCGTTGATCTGGTTATTGGATGGTGTTTCCACGATCGACTTTTTCGCTTGCTCCCTGACTTTGCCCTGGGCCTTGGTGCGCTTGGAACTGTGCCGGAAGCGGTAAGAGTCGTTGCCTGTTTCAATGATGTGGCAATGGTGGGTCAGGCGGTCCAGCAGTGCAGTGGTCATCTTGGCATCACCGAACACGCTGGACCATTCCGCAAATGCCAAGTTGGTGGTGATCAACACGCTGGTGTGCTCGTAGAGTTTGGAGAGCAGGTGAAACAGCAAGGCACCGCCCGCCTGACTGAAGGGCAGATACCCCAGTTCGTCCAGAATCACCACATCCATGTTCAACAGGGATGCTGTGATGCGACCGGCCTTGCCTTGGGCTTTCTCCTGCTCCAGCGCATTGACCAAGTCCACCGTGGAGTAGAACCGCACCCGCCGGCCATGTTGCGTGATGCCAGCCACGCCCAGCGCAATGGCCAGATGGGTCTTTCCAGTGCCCGGTCCACCGATGAGCACCACGTTGTGCGCCTGCTCGGCAAAGGAGAGGTCAGCCAGTTGTTTGATCAAGACCTGATCCACGCTGGTGCCCTCAAAGTCAAAGCCTGCCAGATCGCGGTGCAGCGGGAAGCGGGCAGATTTCATCTGATGGGCGACCGATCGCATGTGGCGCTCCACATGCTCGGCACACAGCAAGTGCTCCACCAGCCAGCGTGACGCCTGCAACCCGGACCCGTCAGCTTCTTCTCGACTTCCGGCGTCCACTGGAAGTCGCGCCCGTCGCCGTCGCGCACCGTGAACCCCAGGAACTTCTTGTGCCCGTGGAAATGGTGGGTCAGGTAGATGGTCTCAATCTGGTCGAAAACGCGTGACGCCTTGACGTGCAACCAGATCAGCCGGGTCATCGCATCCGCCGACTTGTCGAAGGTGGCGATCTCCGCGTGCTGGTCGAACTCCAGTTCCCGATAGGCGTGCTCCAGCATTTCCTCGGTACGGAATCGGACGAGCTGGAGAAGTCGCACGGCCTCCTGATCGGCAATGGTGATGTCCTCGCGCCTGATCTTGAGGATGTGCTCGCGCAGCGCCGCGCGCGCCTGATCGTCTGGCAGGGACGCATCGATGCCACCGAGCATGGCGAACTTGTCGACCTGCGCCAGCAGCTGGAGCGCAGTGACGGTTGCCGATTCGATCAGTTCAGCGATGTGCTTGTTGTTCTTGTGAGACTTCTGGGCCACTCGATGCTCCTTGAATTGATGCTGAGTGGCCTCCCTTGCGTCGGCACCGTCAGCGCGGGGCGACATTCACGGGATGATTCCCAACATGATCTTGGTCTTGATGCTGGACAGCCAGTCCTCGCGGTACTGCAAGGCCAAGGCGTCGAGATTGACGCGACCGACACCCGCCTTGCGGGCGAGGTCTTCCAGCGAGGTCATGCTGTTGAGCCAGCCCAGTCCATTCGAGGCCACCAGGGCCGCCTTGTCAGCAGTGGTCACGACGATGACGTTGGTGGGCAGGAGCTTGCTGGCATGCAGCCACGCGAACAGGTGCTTTTCGCCGTCGTCCAGCGTCATGCAGCCGGGCTGGCTGGTGACCAGTGCGGCCAGTTCCTTGCGGGTGACGGGATGCCGGGCGGTGAGGCCCGCGTGCAGTTCAGCGGGCGCTACCGCCACATGGCGAGGATCGGTGGGGTCGCCGGTCAGCGTTTCCTCGACGCATTTCTCGACCGTTTCAACGGCGAAGTGCGTGGTGATGGCTGTCCAGCACCGTGAGCGAAAGGCTTCGAGGATGACGTTCGTGTCAGCGAATACGCGCACTTGAGGCATACGGTATTCACCTCAAAGCTCGAACGGTGCGGGCAGGTCGTACTGACCGAACAGTTCGGTCAGTCCGCCAAGGCCAATGCCGATGGCTTTTGCGGCCTTGCGCGCCGACAGCCGTCCGTTCTCCAGCGCCTCGTGCAGCATCTTCACGAAGGACGCAGAGAAGCGCTTGGGTGGCCCGGACACGGAGGGCCTCTGCTTCTCCTGAGAGAGGCTTTGCCGAGTGTCGTCACCGATGAGCTTGAGGTTGAACAAACGCCATGCCAGCGCCACGGGCGCGACCCGCAGCAAGGCCGCGACCTCGCACAGATGCGCGATGTCGTTGACGCGCTCCTTGTCGATGAGTTTGTCGAGTGAGGCGCGCGGCATCAGGAGGGCGGCGGCAAAGCTGTTCGCCAACTGCTCGACGCGTTTGCCCTTGGTACGCTCCTCGAAAGAGTTCGACTCCCGATGCTCGGGCTTCATCGCATCCCACGTCAGGGCATGGAAGAGTTCGTGGGCGAGGTCGAAGAAGCGCCGTGCCTCGCTTTCGTTGCGGTTGATGAGGATGACGCCCATTTCCTCCAGGTGGCAGGTCGCACCGGAGATCGACTTGCCGTCTGCGGTCTCGACCGTGTCGACGAACAGCACCGGGATGTCCAGCTCGCGCTCGACCTTGTCGATCAGGGTCTCAGCGGGAATGACGCCCAGGTCAAGCTCTGCGGCCAAGCTTTCCGCGCGCTCCTGCGCATCCTCGTAGGACGACTGGGTGGACAGGCGCAGGGCGCGCTTGAGTACGCTGGCCCGGCTGGCGCGCTGTTCACGCAACCAGCGCAGCAACCCGATCCATTGGCCAGCCTTCAGTTCGAAGCCGTCCAGGCTGTCCTCCGACACGCCGGGGTCGGCACGCCAGTTGAATTGCGCCTCGCCCGCGACGGCGAAGGGGTCGATGAAGAACTCGATGTCCCGATCCAGCAGATCAGTCAGGGCGAGCATTTCCTCCGCCCGCAGCATGCGCTTGCCGTTTTCGATGTCGGAAATCGACTGGCGGTCGTTCAGGCCGAGGCCTTCGGTGAGCTGATCCTGCGTCCAGCCCTTGGCCTCGCGCGCCGCCTTCACGCGGAAGCCGATCAGCTTGTGCGAGATCTTGTCGAGCATGGGTTGGCACCTCCGAAAACGTCATTCTACGCTTGCGAACATAGTTACGCAAGAATATATTGCAAACAAGCGTGCGCAACGGTATTACCCTGCGTTGCCATCCGCTTCGGAAGATCAGGCTCATCATCCCTGACGGTTGCTATTCCCCGGAGCCGTCATGAAGAACCACGAACTTGCATCTCCAGCAGAGATGCCCGCCAGCGCCCGCGCTGGCGAAATCGCCGCCATCCTGGCCAGCGCCATCGTCCGCACCTTCGTCGCGGATGAGCCAAAGCAGAGAGCCAATTCGACAACGGAAGGCCTTGGCTTCCTACCCGACCAGCGCGTTCATACAACCCCCTATCCACAGGAGAAGTTGTGATGAACGAGAAACAAGCATCCGTCGCCGCGCGGATCGCCGAGTTGACCACCCTGCCGATGCCGGAACTCTGGACGGTGTGGGATCGGTACTTCCAGGATCGTCCCCAATACCCCAACCGCACGCACGTCGAGTCCCGCATCGCCTACAAGATGCAGGAAGAAGCCTTCGGCGGCTTGGCTCCCGAGACACGGAAACGGCTCGAAGCCATCGGCGCGAAGCATTCCAAGATCAAACTGCGCGCCAAGGCGCGAGAGTTCGATTTCGCGCCCGGCACGATCCTGCTGCGCGAATGGGGCGAGCGCGAGCATCGGGTCGCCGTCTCGGCCACCGGCCTGTTCGAGTACGAAGGCCAGACCTTCAAGAGCCTGACCGCCGTGGCCCGCCACATCACCGGTGCGCACTGGTCGGGGCCGCTGTTCTTTGGCCTGACCGGCAAGGGAGGCGCGCGATGAACGAAGCCACCCAGATCGCCAGCGCCAAGACGCGCAAGCGCTGCGCCGTCTACTGCCGGGTGTCCTCGGACGAGCGGCTCGACCAGGAGTTCAACTCCATCGACGCGCAGAAGGAAGCTGGCCACGCTTTTGTGGCCAGCCAGCGCGCCGAGGGCTGGATTCCGGTGGCCGACGACTACGACGATCCCGGATTCTCCGGCGGCAACACGGATCGGCCGGGGCTCAAACGCCTGCTGGCCGACATCGAGCGCGGCCAGATCGACATCGTGGTGGTCTACAAGATCGACCGCCTGACGCGCAGCCTCGCCGACTTCGCCAAGATGGTGGAGTTGTTCGATCAGCGCAATGTGAGTTTCAGCGCCGTTACGCAGCAGATCAACTCGGCCACGTCGATGGGCAGGCTGATGCTCAACGTGCTGCTGTCCTTCGCACAGTTCGAGCGCGAGGTCACCGGCGAGCGCATCCGCGACAAGATCGCCGCCGCCAAGCGCAAGGGGATGTGGATGGGTGGCGTGCCGCCCCTGGGCTACGACGTCGAGAACCGTCTGTTGGTCATCAACGAGACAGAGGCGGTCGTGGTTCGGCGCATCTTCGAGGAAATGCTGACCATCGGCGCACCGACGCAGATTGCCGCCGACCTGACCGCCGACGGCATCACGACCAAGGCCTGGACGACGCAGGAAGGCCAGACCCGCAGCGGCACCCGCATCGACAAGAAGTACCTGCACAAGCTGCTGCGCAACCGCATCTACCTGGGGGAGCTGTCGCACAAGGGCAACTGGTTCCCCGGTGCGCACCCGGCGATCATCGACCGGGCACTGTGGGACAAGGTGGCGGCAGTGCTGGCCACCGACGGCCACACGCGCTCGGTCGAGACCAAGATTCGGTCGCGCACCGACGCCTTGCTGCGTGGCCTGCTGTACACGCCCTCGGGCGAGCGGATGTACCCCACGTACTCACGCAAGAGTGACGGGCGCAAGTATTTCTACTACGTCTCGAAGTCGGAATCGCGCTTCGGCGCGCCGGGCAAGGACTACGAGCGACTGCCCGCACCGGAGATCGAAGCAGCGGTGGTGGCGCAAATCCGTACGGTGCTGACCAGCCCCGAGTCCATCGCCTCGGTGGTGCGCTACATCCAGCAGAACCCGAAGATGAAGGGCGCGCAGATCGACGAGGCCAGCACGGTGATGGCGATGGGGCGGCTCAATGACGTGTGGGATCACCTGTTTCCGGTCGAGCGTCACTGCATCGCCAACCTGATGATCGAGCGCATCGATCTGGTCCACATCGGTGAGGTGCAAGGCATCAAGGTGAAGTGGCGGGAGATCGGCTGGAACGCCTTGATCGAGGAATTCGCCCCGCAGAGCATCGGCGCGGAACTGCTGGAGGTCGAGGCTTGATGGACAGCCCGCTCGAAACCATCGTGCCCCTGCAGTTCAAGCGCAAGAAGGGACGGCTGTTGCTCGGGCGCGCACACGACGTCACGATCATCGAGGCCGTTGCTCGGGCGATGCACTGGAGCGCACTGCTGGACAGCGGCGCTTACAAGAGCGTGGCCGACATCGCGCAGGCCGAAGACGTGATGCCGACCACCGTCGGCAGGATGCTGCGCTTGGCGCGCCTCGCCCCGGACATCGTCGAACAGTTGATGGCGGGGTGCCAGCCACGGCGGTTGACATTGCTGTGGCTGATGCGAAACGACATTCCGGCACTCTGGCCCGTGCAGCGCCAGATGGTCGAACAGTTCAGGTAGGAGGCACGATGTCCAGAAAACACTACGGCAAGCAGACGGGCCGGCCTATCACCCACGAGTTCCCGGCACCCGCCGGTGGCGTGCGGCTCGAAACCTTCGTGCCCTGGACACTGGTCAAGCGCGGCTACAAGAAGCAGGTGATCACGCCGCTGGATGCGCCGCAGGAATTCCTGTCGGAGGCCACCCGGGAGCGGGAAGCGCGGGCGGCGGCGCAGGACACCGCACTGATGCGGGCCCTCGGGCTGGTGCACCACTGGCAACGGTTGCTCGATGAACAGCGGGCCGCGTCGGTGGCCGAGATCGCCGAGGCCGAGGGCATGGACGTGACGCAGGTGCGGCGGGTCATGCGGCTGACCCTGCTGGCCCCGGAGGTCGTGGAGCGACTGGCGGGCTCGCCCGACGCCGTGCTGGAGAAGGTGATGCGTCGCCCCTGGCCGAACGGCTGGAGCGACCAGATGCGTGTGCTCGCGCCGCCCGCGTGACTGCATCCAGGCTAGCGCCAGCAACCGCCTTCGGGCGGTTTTTTTGCGCCAGCTCCGTTCTCGGTCGCCACCGCTACAGGAGTTTCCAGCCACAACCTGCAGCACCTAAACCCGCGCCAATACAGGAAGTACCCTCGCGAACGCTCGCGAGACTACCAGAGAAAACGGAGAACGCAGAGGCGTCGGCGGGGGCGAAAACGCAGGGTTTGGAGGGGTGGCGCTCGCGAGGTCATGCCCGGAATCCGCGCCAGCACTGGGGAACGCAGACGAAAAAAAACCAACCGAGAGTGGTTGGTTTTTGGAATATTGGTGGCCTGGGGCGGAATCGAACCACCGACACGCGGATTTTCAATCCGCTGCTCTACCGACTGAGCTACCGGGCCAAGACCGTTAATATAACACAGAATTCCCTCAGCTCCCGTTGCGCTTGGCCTTGTTAAGGTCGACTCCGAGTTGCTTGAGCTTGCGGTACAGGTGGGTACGCTCCAGGCCGGTCTTTTCGGCGACGCGAGTCATGGAGCCGCCTTCCTTGGCCAGATGGAATTCAAAGTAGGCTTTCTCGAATGCATCGCGGGCGTCGCGCAAGGGCACGTCCAGGTCAAAGGTCTGCACGGCGGCATCCGAGTCGTCGGCCAGGGGCGGGCGGACCTCGGCACTGACAACCTGGCTGTCTACCACCCCTCCCTGACTGGGGATCGGCTTGGGCATCTGAACAGGTCGGGCCATGGCCCGGTTCAGCCCTTTTTCCACGGCATGAAGCAGCTTTTGCAGGGTAATGGGTTTTTCCAGAAAGGCCATGGCTCCGATGCGCGTGGCCTCAACCGCTGTGTCGATGGTGGCGTGGCCGCTCATCATGATGACAGGCATGTTCAACAGGCCACTGGTGGACCATTCTTTGAGCAGGGTCACGCCATCGGTATCGGGCATCCAGATATCGAGCAACACGAGGTCGGGCCGGTACTGAGCGCGAAAGTCGCGGGCTCGCGCAGCGTTTTCCGCCAGCTCCACGGCATGCCCCTCATCGTTGAGGATCTCGTACAGCAGATCCCGGATGCCGAGTTCGTCATCCACCACCAATATGTTCGCCATGCTGCGCCGCTTGCCTTCCGTGCAATGCTCAGGAGTGTTGCATATTTACAACCTTGAATGATAGCGTTACTTGAGCGCCACCATCGGGCCTGTCCTGCCGCTGCCCCACCTCCACCCGACCGCCGTGTTCATCCATGATCTTCTTGACCACCGCCAGACCCAGGCCCGTACCTTTGGTCTTGGTGGTCACGTAGGGTTCAAACGCGCGCTTGAGGATCGCCTCCGAAAAACCCGGCCCTTCGTCGAGCACCAGCAGCCGCACCCGCTGCCCGCTGTCGGACAGGCGGGTGCGCAGCAGCACCGGGCCGGCCCCGGCTGGCGTGGCGTCTTGGGCGTTCTGGACCAGGTTGTGCACCACCTGACGCAGCTGTTGCGGATCGGCCCACACGGCCGGCAAGCCTGGCGTGAGCTCCAGCTTGACCGGGGTCTCCGACGCCTCGTACAGCCCCACGATGTCCTGAATCAGCGCATTCAGATCCTGCGGCTGGAGTTGCGCGGCAGGCAGTCGGGCATAGTCACGAAACTCGTTGACGAGCCGCTTCATGGCGTCAACCTGATCGACGATGGTTGTGACGGATTTGTGCAGCACCCCGAGCGCTGGCCCTTCGAGTTGGGGCGAGAGTTTCATTTCCAGCCGTTCGGCAGCGAGCTGGATCGGGGTCAAGGGGTTCTTGATTTCGTGCGCCAGCCGCCGAGCCACTTCGCCCCAAGCTTGGGCACGCTGCGCGGAAATGATGTCGGACACGTCATCGAACACCAGCAGATGATCGCCGTTGGGCAGCAAGGCACCGCGAGCGATCAGCGTCAGGCCCTGGCTCTGGGTGGCGTCAGCCAGGCCGTTGCCGTACAACTCGATGGACTGCTGCCAGTGCCCGCCATCGTGCACGGCAGACTCAGAAAGAAAGCGTTCAAACTGGTCCCGCACCCATGCGCCGAAAGGCTTGAGCGGCGCAATCTGCTCCAGTGCATCGCCCAAGTGGGCGGCCAGTGGCACGCGCAGAATGCGGGTGGCACCGGGGTTGCTGCTGAGCACGCGGTGGTGGGCATCCAGCACCACCACGCCCGCCGTCAGGTTGTCGAGTATGGTCTGCAGGCTGGCGCGGGCGGCATCCACCTGGACCATGCTTTGCTGGACGGCCTGGCGAGCCTCGAACAGTTCCTGCGTCATGTGGGCAAAGGTGCGCGTGAGACCCGCCAGTTCGTCTTTCGAGGTCAGGGCCGCCTTGGGCGTGAGGTCGCCGCGCGACACATCGCGCATGCCTTCGGCCAGAACAAGGAGCGGACGCACCAACTGGTTGCCCAGTAGCACAGCCAGCAGCACAGCCCCAAACACCGCCAGGAACAACGCCAGCGTCAAGGTGCCGATGTACATGTTGCGCAAGCTGTCGCGAGCCAAAGCACGTTCTTGGTATTCGCGGTTGGCCACCTGCACCGACAGCGCATCGGCCACCAGCGCCGCCGGCAGGGGGGCAGTCACCTGAAGAAAACGGATGTCATCATTCAGCCCGAAACCCGACGGCCCAGCGACGGCAATCACCCGCACCCTAGGCAGATCCCGAGTGGGCAAATTGAGCAGCGACTGTGGGTCGTCGATGCCTTCGAGTTCCTCCAGCCCTTCGATCAGAGTGACCACGCGCTGGTTGCGCACCTGCCGCAGCAGGGTCGCTGTTGGGCGCTGTGGTGCCAGCTCGAAACGCGATTCGCCAGCGGTTGCAATCGGCTGCCCGGCGCTGCTCCAAAGTATCGTGTCGCTGGCCCGCAGTTGCTCGCGCAGGTTTTCCAGCATGAGCGCAGCGGTCAGATCACTGACGCCGCCGAGCTGGCCCGCAGCCGCACGTGTTTTGCCCGACAGATCTGCAGCCAAGGTATCGAGGGTGGTTCGCCCCAGATTGAGCCCCGCCGTCAGCGCCGATTCGACCCGAACGTCGAACCAGGCGTCGATGGAGCGCGACACAAACTGGTAGGACACCACATAAATCAACAAACCGGGCACGAAACCCACCAGCGCGAAAATCGCTGCCAGCTTGACCAGCAGTCGGCTGCCAAAGCGCTTGCGCCGCCAGCGCACCAGCAGCCGAACCGCCAGCCACAGCAGCACCAGACCGAGCACGGCAGCCACGGTCAGGTTCAGCCACAACAGGTTGACATAGCCTGCCGCCTCAAAAGCCCGATGATCGGTCGCCAGCGTCAGCAAAAAGAACAGCACCAGCGCCAGCCCGCCCATGAACACCAGCCCCAGACCGAGCAGCCAGCGCCGACTGGCCGCACTGAGTGCCTTCGGGGCTGCGCCGCTCATGAAGGGGCTTTGCCGGGTTCGGCAACCGTAACCGGTACGCTGATGTGGTAGCTCGCACCCCAGCCCAAGGGGTTTGCGTGGCCGGGCAAAAAGGGCCGCGGCAGCAGGCCACCGTCGATGCGGAACTGGAGTTCGACATACAGGCCACGGGCATCGGGCACCGGCTCGGCATCGAGCAGTTGCCAGCGCGACACCGACAGCACCGTGCTCATGGCTTGGTCGAAAGACTCCAGGTTCTGGTGCAGCGCCCCGACCAGCGCCAGTTCATTGTGCTGCCCGGCACCAACACTGACGCGCCAGCGTCGCGTCAAGGGTTGGTAAGCCACCCGCACCACCCGGTACGCGGTGGCGACGCGCTCGTCGCTCCAGTACCAACGCGCCCGCCGGACATCGGCCTGCCAGATGAAGTGCATCGGCACCCCGCGCAACAGCACCTCTTCCAGGCCATCGGGAATGTCCAGCGGCAAGCGGGCACTCATGTAGATCCCGCTGGGCTCGCGCAGCACCTGCACAGCGGGCACGGCTTGCGCCGCGACCGGCGCGGGCCACGTCAGCACCAGCATCAGAACCCACACCAGCCACACGCCCAGCCACGCCTTGCCCCCCATGCCGAGCCAACGCTGCAGGCACCACCCGGCGCATGAGGCTGAGGCTGGGGCGCAGTCAAGCGAGCTGCTTGGCGATGAGCGCATAGAAAAAGCCATCGGTTCCACGCTTGCGATTGTCGCTGATCGACGCACCCGGCCCTGCGTCGGTAGCTGGCACCTCGTCGGTAGCCAGCCCTTCAGCGCCAGACCCTGCGCCCACCAGCCCTTCGGCGTCCGACCGTCCCGCGCATCCTGGCAAGAGGTGGCCCGGCGCGGGCAGGCGGGTGGCGTCTGGGTGCCGCGTCAGGAAGTCCCGCATTTGCCCCTCGCCTTCGGCCTTGAACACCGAGCAGGTGGCATACAGCAGCCGACCACCGGGCCGCAACAACGGCCACAAGGCCTCGAGCAAGCGGGCCTGCTGCGCCACCAGTTGCGCCACATCGCCCGGGCGTCGCAGCCAGGGCACATCGGGGTGACGCCGCACGATGCCAGACGCGGTGCAGGGCGCATCCAGCAAGATGGCGTCGAACGGCACGCCGTCCCACCAGGCGGACGGTTGCCCGGCATCGGCCACCCTCACTTCGGCCTGCAGTTGGAGCCGTGCCAGGTTGTCCTGGATGCGCTGCGCACGCGCCGCGTCCCGATCGATGGCCAGCACCTGCACGTCGGCACGCTCCAGCAGGTGGGCCGTTTTGCCGCCCGGGGCAGCACAGGCGTCGAGCACACGCCGTATCCCGGGCGTGCCGTCCAGCAGCAGGGGTGCAGCCCACTGGGCCGCCGCGTCCTGCACCGACACCGCGCCATCGTTCCAGCCCGGCAGCTTCTCGACCGGCAAGGCCTGCGCCAGTTGCAAGCCGACCTCGCCCACTGGCCAGCACACGATGCCCAACGCCGCCAACGCTTGGCTGTAGGCCTCGCGGCTGTGCTGCCTGGTGTTGACCCGCAACACCATCGGGGCAGCCACTCGGCCTGCCTCCAGCACCAGCGGCCAATGCTCGGGGTGATCCACCCGCAGCCGATCGATCCACCAGCCCGGGTGATTCCAGCGTGCCTCGGGCTGCGTTTGGGCCCAGTCGAGCAGGGCCTGCCGTTCGCGGATGCAGCGGCGCAAACAGGCATTGACAAAACCGGCCAAGGCCGCCGGTTGCTGCAAGGGCTGCAGGGCCGCGACCGCCTGATCCACCAGCGTGTGCTCGGCATAGCGCGGGCCGTCGCGGTCGGATCGATCCGCCACGAGCAGGCTGAGGGCCACCTGCAGCAAGGCCTGGACCGGGGCGGCTGGCGGACGACGGCTCAAGCGACCGACGAGGGCCCGGGTCAAGCCCAGATGGCGCAGGGCATGAAAGGCCAGCGCCTGCACGCCGGGGCGCACGCCAGTCGGCGTCTGGGCCAGCGCCTCCGTCAGGGATCGACCAGCCTGCACCGCCTGCACCGTGCGGCTGGCCCTAGCCAACTGCTCGGCCAGTGTGATCGCAACCGGGGCGCGTGCGGCAGGGGCAGAACGGCTAGGCATCGGTCAAGCTCAGCCTTTATTCAGGCCCCTGATCGGCCCTTGATCGGCCCCTGGTCGCGGCTCTCAAGCGGGGCCCTTACTCGGCCACATCGCTGGTTTGCGCTCGGTCCGCCGCCAGGGCTGCCGCATCTGCCTCGGCAATGGCGCGGCGCTCCTCGTCGTCCATGCGCTCCTTCACCCGACGGGCGTCGTGGAAAGCCATGCCGGTGCCGGCCGGGATCAGGCGACCCACGATCACGTTTTCCTTCAGGCCGCGCAGCTCGTCCTTTTTGCCCATGATCGCGGCTTCGGTCAGCACGCGAGTCGTTTCCTGGAACGAGGCCGCCGAGATGAAAGAGTCGGTGGACAAGGATGCCTTGGTGATGCCCAGCAGGATGTTGCTGTACGTGGCAGCCATCTTGCCGTCGGCCTGCAGCGCATCGTTGGTGTTGAGGATCTCGGAGCGCTCGACCTGCTCGCCCGCGATGTAGCTGGAGTCGCCCGTGTTGTCAACCACCACCCGGCGCAGCATCTGGCGCACGATCACCTCGATGTGCTTGTCGTTGATCTTCACGCCCTGCAGACGATACACGTCCTGCACCTCATCGACGATGTAGCGCGACAGCTCTTCGATGCCCAGCAGACGCAGGATGTCCTGCGGGTCGGCGGGGCCATCGACGATGTGCTCGCCCTTGTTGACCACCTGACCTTCGTGGACCAGGATGTTTTTTTCCTTCGGCACCAGTTCTTCCCAGACCTTGCCGTCCGGGTCGGTGATTTGCAGCCGCACCTTGCCCTTGGTCTCCTTGCCGAACGACACCGTGCCGGTGATCTCGGCCAAAATGCCTTTGTCCTTGGGCGAGCGGGCTTCGAACAGCTCGGCCACCCGTGGCAGACCGCCGGTGATGTCGCGCGTCTTCTGGCCTTCGACCGGAATGCGCGCCAGCACTTCGCCGGGGCCGACTTCCTGGCCGTCGCGCACCTGGATCAGCGCACCGACCTGGAAGCCGATGGTCACCGAGTGGTCGGTGCCCGGAATCTTGACTTCGTTGCCGGTGGCGTCGATCAGCTTGACCTGCGGCCGCACCACCTTGGCGGAGCCGCGGCGCTTGGGGTCGATCACCACCAGCGTGCTCAAGCCGGTCACGTCATCGACCTGCTTGGCCACCGTCAGGCCCTCTTCCACGTTCTCGAACTTCACCGTGCCGGCGAATTCGGTGATGATGGGGCGGGTCAGCGGGTCCCAGTTGGCCAGTATGGTACCGGCCTTGATGGTCTGGTCGGGCTTGATGGCCAAAATCGCGCCGTACGGCACTTTGTGGCGTTCGCGCTCGCGGCCATGCTCGTCCGCAATGACGATTTCGCCGGAACGGGCAATCACCACCAGCTCGCCCTTGGTGTTCGACACATAGCGCATGGTGGCGTTGAAGCCGACCACGCCGTTGGACTTGGCATCGACGCTGGAGGCCACCGCCGCCCGCGACGCCGCTCCCCCGATGTGGAAGGTGCGCATCGTCAATTGCGTGCCGGGCTCGCCGATCGACTGCGCGGCGATCACGCCGACGGCTTCGCCCACGTTCACCAAACCGCCCCGGCCCAGATCGCGGCCATAGCACTTGGCACACAGGCCAAAGCGGGTTTCGCAAGTCAGCGCCGTGCGCACGCGCACTTCGTCCACGCCCATCTGGTCGATCAGGTCGCAGGCGTCTTCGTCGATGATCACGCCTGCGGCGACGATGACCTGCTGGTTCTCGGGGTTGAGCACCTCCTCGGCGGTGGTGCGGCCCAGAATCCGCTCGCGCAGCGACTCGATGACTTCACCGCCCTCCACGATGGCTCGCATCAGCGTGCCGTTGGACGTGCCGCAATCGTCTTCGGTCACCACCAAGTCCTGCGTCACATCGACCAGACGGCGCGTCAGGTAGCCCGAGTTGGCCGTCTTCAACGCCGTGTCCGCCAGCCCCTTGCGGGCGCCGTGGGTGGAGATGAAGTACTGCAGCACGTTCAGGCCTTCACGGAAGTTGGCCGTGATCGGCGTTTCGATGATGGAGCCGTCCGGCTTGGCCATCAGGCCGCGCATACCGGCGAGCTGGCGAATCTGCGCTGCCGAACCGCGCGCCCCCGAGTCGGCCATCATGTAGATCGAGTTGAAGGACTCCTGATCGACTTCCTTGCCGGCGCGGTCGATCACTTTTTCCTTCTTCAGGTGCTCCATCATGACCTTGGAGATCTCGTCACCGGCCTTGCCCCAGATGTCCACCACCTTGTTGTAGCGCTCGCCGGAAGTCACCAGACCCGACGAATACTGCTGGGCGATTTCCTTGACTTCACCTTCGGCACGCTCGATGATGCGGTGCTTTTCAGCCGGTACCAGCATGTCGTCGATGGCAATCGAGATGCCGGCGCGGGTCGCCAGACGGAAGCCGTTTTGCAACAGCTTGTCGGCAAACACCACGGTATCCTTCAGGCCGCACTTGCGGAAGCTGGCGTTGATCAGCTTGGAGATTTCCTTTTTCTTCAGCGCCTTGTTCAGGTTCTCGAACGGCAGGCCCTTGGGCAGGATTTCGCTCAGCAAGGCGCGGCCAACGGTGGTGTCCACCATCTTGGTGACGGGTGAGAACTCGCCGCTGTCCTTGTCCTTGACGTATTCGGTCAGGCGCACGCTGATCTTGGCGGTCAGCTCGACCACCCCGGCATCGAGCGCACGCTGCACTTCCATCACATCCGCGAAGACCATGCCTTCGCCCTTGCCGTTGGTGCGCTCGCGGGTCGTGTAGTACAGGCCCAGCACCACGTCCTGCGACGGCACGATGGACGGCTCGCCGTTGGCCGGGAACAGCACGTTGTTGGAGGCCAGCATCAGGGTGCGGGCTTCCATTTGCGCTTCCACCGACAGCGGCACGTGCACGGCCATCTGGTCGCCGTCGAAGTCGGCGTTGAAAGCGGAACACACCAGTGGGTGCAACTGGATCGCCTTGCCCTCGATCAGGATCGGCTCGAAGGCCTGAATGCCCAGCCGGTGCAGCGTCGGGGCGCGGTTGAGCAGCACCGGGTGTTCCTTGATGACATCTTCCAGAATGTCCCACACCACCGGCGTGCCGGCTTCGACTTCCTTCTTGGCGGCCTTGATGGTGGTCGCGATGCCCATCTGCTCCAGACGGGCAAAGATGAAGGGCTTGAACAATTCGAGCGCCATCAGCTTGGGCAGGCCGCACTGGTGCAGCTTGAGCGTCGGGCCCACGGTGATGACGGAACGGCCCGAATAGTCCACCCGCTTGCCCAGCAGGTTTTGCCGGAAGCGGCCGCTCTTGCCCTTGATCATGTCGGCGAGCGACTTGAGCGCACGCTTGTTGGCCCCCGTCATGGCCTTGCCACGGCGGCCGTTGTCCAGCAGGCTGTCCACGGCTTCTTGCAGCATGCGCTTTTCGTTGCGGGCGATGATCTCGGGAGCCTTGAGCTCCAGCAGACGGCGCAGGCGGCTGTTGCGGTTGATGACGCGGCGGTAGAGGTCGTTCAGGTCGGAGGTGGCGAAGCGTCCACCGTCCAGCGGCACCAGCGGACGCAAGTCCGGCGGCAGCACCGGCAGCACTTCCAGAATCATCCACTCGGGCTTGATGCCGGACTTCTTGAACGCTTCGAGCACCTTCAGGCGCTTGGCGTTCTTCTTGACCTTGAGTTCGGAGCCGGTGAGGTCGTTGCGCAGGCGCTCGATCTCGGTGTCGAGGTCGATGCTTTGCAGCAACTCTTTGATGCCCTCGGCCCCCATCTTGGCGACGAACTCGTCACCGTACTCCTGCACCTTGGCGTCGTAGTCGTCTTCCGACATGATGCTGAACTTCTTCAGCGGCGTCATGCCGGGGTCCACCACCACATAGGCTTCGAAATACAGCACGCGCTCGATGTCGCGCAGCGTCATGTCGAGCACCATGCCCAGGCGCGACGGCAGCGACTTCAGGAACCAGATGTGGGCGCAGGGCGCGGCCAGGTCGATGTGGCCCATGCGCTCGCGGCGCACCTTGGTCTGGGTCACTTCCACGCCGCACTTCTCGCAGATCACGCCACGGTGCTTGAGGCGCTTGTACTTGCCGCACAGGCACTCGTAGTCCTTGATGGGGCCGAAAATCTTGGCACAGAACAGGCCGTCGCGCTCGGGCTTGAAGGTGCGGTAGTTGATGGTCTCGGGCTTCTTGACTTCACCGAAAGACCAGGAGCGGATTTTTTCCGGCGAGGCCAGGCCGATGCGGATGGCATCGAAATGCTCGTCGGGCGTGAACTGCTTGAACAGGTCGAGCAAGGATTTCATATCGAACTTCCTTCAATTTCTGAGACAACGTTAGCGAGGAGTGACTTTCCAGGAACACTGCGCAACCGGCTGGGCCGGGCCGCAGGTGTCGCCCCCTAGGGGGCAAGCCGCGCAGCGGCGCCGTGGGGTCAGCTCCTCTCGAGCTCGATGTCGATACCGAGCGAGCGAATTTCCTTGACCAGCACGTTGAACGATTCCGGCATACCGGCGTCGATGGCGTGCTCGCCCTTGACGATGGACTCATAGACCTTGGTGCGGCCCTGCACGTCGTCGGACTTGACGGTGAGCATCTCCTGCAGGATGTAGGAAGCGCCGTAGGCTTCCAGCGCCCACACCTCCATCTCGCCGAAGCGCTGGCCACCGAACTGCGCCTTGCCGCCCAGCGGCTGCTGCGTGACGAGCGAGTACGGGCCGGTGGAGCGGGCGTGCATCTTGTCATCGACCAGGTGGTGCAGCTTCAGGTAGTGCATATAGCCCACGGTGGTGACGCGCTCGAAGGCGTCGCCGGTGCGGCCATCGTACAGTTGGGCTTGGGTGCGGCTGGCGGTCAGACCCTTGGCCTTGGCCACGTCGTCCGGGTAGGCGAGCTTGAGCATGTCCATGATTTCCTGCTCGGACGCGCCATCGAACACCGGCGAGGCAAACGGCACGCCCTTGCTGAGCTCGTGCGCCATGGCGCGGATTTCGCCATCCGTCAGATCGGCCAGGTTTTCCTTGCGGCCCGCCTGGTTGTAGATCTGGCCGAGGAAGCCGCGCATTTCGCTGGCAGCGGCTTGGCGCTGCAGCAGGTCGCCGATGCGCTGGCCCAAGCCCTTGGCCGCCCAGCCGAGGTGGACTTCGAGCACCTGCCCGATGTTCATGCGCGACGGCACGCCCAGCGGGTTGAGCACGATATCCACCGGCGTGCCATCGGCCAGGTAGGGCATGTCCTCGACCGGCGTGATCTTGGACACCACGCCCTTGTTGCCGTGCCGACCTGCCATCTTGTCGCCCGGTTGCAGGCGGCGCTTGACCGCCAGATAGACCTTGACCATCTTGAGCACGCCAGCGGGCAATTCGTCGCCCTGCGTCAGCTTCTTGCGCTTTTCTTCGAAGGCGAGGTCGAAACTGTGGCGGGTCTGCTCCATCGAGTTCTTGATCGACTCCAGTTGCGCGGCCACGTGCTCATCTGCCGGGCGGATGTCGAACCAGTGGTACTTGTCCACCTCGGCCAGGTAGGCCTTGTCGATGCTCGTGCCCTTGGCCAGCTTTTTGGGGCCGCCGTTGGCCACCTTGCCGGTCAGCAGCTTCTCGATGCGGTCAAAGGCGTCGGCCTCGACGATGCGCAGCTGGTCGTTGAGGTCCAGGCGGAAGCGCTTGAGCTCGTCGTCAATGATCTGCTGGGCGCGCTTGTCGCGCTGGATGCCCTCGCGGGTGAACACCTGCACGTCGATCACGGTGCCCTGCGAACCCTGCTCCACCCGCAGCGAGGTGTCCTTCACGTCGGACGCCTTCTCGCCGAAGATGGCGCGCAGCAGTTTCTCTTCTGGCGTCAGCGTGGTTTCGCCCTTGGGCGTGACCTTGCCCACCAGCACGTCGCCGGGCAGCACTTCGGCGCCCACGTAGATGATGCCAGAGTCGTCCAGGCGATTGAGCTGCTGCTCGGCCAGGTTGGGAATGTCGCGGGTGATTTCCTCGGCGCCCAGCTTGGTGTCGCGCGCCATCACCACCAGTTCCTCGATGTGGATGCTGGTGTAGCGGTCGTCGGCCACCACCTTCTCGGAAATCAGGATCGAGTCTTCGAAGTTGTAGCCGTTCCAGGGCATGAAGGCGATCAGCATGTTCTGGCCGATCGAGATTTCGCCGAGGTCGGTCGAAGCCCCGTCGGCGATCACCGCATCCTTGTGGATCAGCTCGCCTTTCTTGACGATCGGGCGCTGGTGGATGTTGGTGTTCTGGTTGGAGCGCTGGTACTTGATCAGGTTGTAGATATCGACCCCCACTTCACCGGCTACGGCCTCGTCGTCATGGACGCGGATCACGATCCGGGTGGCGTCGGCGTAGTCAACCACGCCGCCGCGCTTGGCGGTGACGACGGTGCCGGAGTCGATCGCGGCCACGCGCTCGATGCCGGTGCCGACCAGCGGTTTTTCCGGGCGCAGCGTCGGCACCGCCTGGCGCGACATGTTGGCACCCATCAGGGCGCGGTTGGCGTCGTCGTGTTCGAGGAAAGGCACCAGCGAGGCCGCCACCGACACGATCTGGGCCGGCGACACGTCCATGTATTGCACCGTATCGGGTGCGGTCAGGATGGATTCGCCCTTTTCACGCGCCGAAATCAGCTCCCCCGTCAGGCGGCCTTCGGCGTCCAGTGCGGCGTTGGCCTGCGCGATCACGTACTTGCCTTCCTCGATGGCCGACAGGTAGTCGATCTGGTTGCTGACCTTGCCATCGACCACGCGGCGGTACGGGGTTTCGATGAAGCCGTACTCGTTGAGGCGAGCGTACAGGGCCAGCGAGTTGATCAGGCCGATGTTCGGGCCTTCCGGCGTTTCGATCGGGCA
>DBAZ01000075.1 GCA_002291945.1 Tepidimonas sp. UBA997 | reverse complement strand
AGATACCCGGCCTGTCACGCCGGGGGTCGCGGCGACGAGCCCCGTCCACTCCGCCAGCTTTTGGGGGCATCCGTATCGCCTTGCCGTTGGGCGCACTGGGTCGCCTTGCACCAAGCTGCGATCGCACCAAGCCGCCTAGCGCTAGGCGGCCATTCCCCAAGCGGCCTCGCACCAAGCAGCCTCGCGACTTGGGCCTTGCAAGGCCAGTGGCAGGGGGGTGAGTGCAGCAGCATCCAGCCCTTTGAGCACATCCCCCACCACCATCACAGCCGGGCTGCCCAGGCCGTGGGTCGCCAGTGTCACGCCGAGCGTGCCCAAGGTGCCGACGCCGTGCCGCTGGTGCGCTAGCGTGGCATGCTGGATGATGGCCACGGGCGTCGCAGCAGGCAGACCCTGCAGCAGTTCTTGCTCAATGTGCGCTGCGCTGGACACCCCCATGTAAATCACCAGCGTCAGCTTGGCCCGCGCCGCGCCGTGGGCCAGTGCGGCCCAGTCGGTACCGGCGTCCCCCGGTTTGGCGTGCCCGGTAACAAAAACCACCCCGTGCGCATGTTCGCGGTGGGTCAGCGGGACATTCAGCGAAGTCGCCGCCGCCAGCCCAGCCGTGATGCCACTGACAACCCGCACCTCGATGCCCAGCGCCCGCAGGTGCTCGACCTCTTCACCGCCCCGGCCAAAGATGAACGGATCGCCGCCTTTGAGCCGCACCACGGTTTCACCCGCCAGCGCCTGCTGCGCCATCAGCTTTTCAATGAAGGCTTGCGGCGTGGAGGCGCAGCCGCCTCGCTTGCCGACATGAATGATGCGTGCGTCGGACTGGGCATGCCCTAGAACCGCAGCGTTGACCAGATCATCAACCAGCACCACGGTGGCCGAGGCAATCGCCTTGACGGCCTTCAGGGTCAGCAACTCCGGGTCGCCTGGCCCTGCGCCCACGAGGGTGACGGTGCCGGGGGTGGGTGTATGGGCGCGGGCATTCATGTCGTGGATTCCAGGGTCAAGGAGGGAGCGGGGCAGGCGGTGTCGAGCGCGGCGAGCAGGTGTTGAACCTGGCGTTGGATCGGGGTGGGGATGGGCTTGGCGTGCTTCAGTAGGGCGCAGATGTAAGCGGCCGTGCTGGAAATATCGCGGCTGCTGGGTAAATCGGGTAGCTCGGCAAGAGGCCCGGTTTGTTGGGTCTGCACAGTGGTCTTGATTCCCGCCTTGAACAGATCCATCTGGGGTGTGCGGCGAGGATCGGCGACCGGTTCGCCCTCAGTTGCGCGAAGCAGCATGGCGTGCTGGCCAGTCAGTTCCAGGAGCTGCCCCATGCTCTGCAGGTATTCAGGGTGGGTGTAGCTGCTGATCAGCAGAGTCCCAGGGGCAGGCTGGAGCAGCTTGACCAGGCTGTGGCCGCTGTTGCGCAAGCCGATGACCCGTCGTGCGTCCAGCAGTCGCTGCAGACCCGGCAGCAGCATCCCGGTGTTCATGAAATAAACCCCGGCGCTAGCGCCCAGTTCTTCCCATCGGACAGGGGCGTGAATCATCGAAGGCAACAAGGCTTTGAGCGCTTGTAGTATCTCGAACGTGGTGACCCGACCGGGGTCGTGCTCTGGTCCATGAACCCACACCCTCACCCCGTGTTGCGCGAGCACCAAGGCCAGCAGCGGAGTCAGTACCGGCAGTTTTCGGGCGCCGTTGTAACTGGGTAGAACCACCGTCGGCACGGGGCAGGCTGGAACCGGGGGAAGCCTGCGCTGGATGGCATCCAGAAATCCGGCTAGTTCGTCAGGCGTTTCACCCTTTACCCGCATGGCAATGCAAAAAGCGCCCAATTCCAGATCCGACACACGCCCGTCCAGGATCTGCCCCATCAAATCCTGGGCTTGTTGACGGTTGAGCGCCCGTGCGCCGTCCTTGCCGCGACCGATTTCCTTGAGGTGGTTTGAAATGCCCATGGCCTGATTTTCTAGCTTATTAGATGCCTTTGGGTTATATATAAAGAGCGGTGACGACCGGTTGACCGGCACTGATCAGGCGCTTCAATTCGGGGAGGCAGGACCCACACTGTGTGCCGCATTTGAGCTGGTTCTGCAGGCTGGCCAGGCGCTCGCTGGGCGAGCCTTGCACTTGCGACAGGCAGGCAGTGATGGCCTGCGCTGTGACTCCCAGGCAATTGCAGATGGCCTTGCTGCGAACGAGTGTTTCGCCACCAGGCAGGCTGGGGCTGGGTTGGAGCAGGCCATGTCCGCTCACCGGGGTGGGCAGGGCGTCGCGCAACAGGGCGGACAACCATGAGCTCGACTGGGTGTTGCCTGCCAGCAAAAAGGCCTGAATATGCTCGCCCTGAGACCGATCCAGCCGGATGCGACGTTGTTGCTGTCGCGGCGTATCGACATAGCGCAGTGTGTCGGGAGTGTTCAGCCCCATGTGATCGCACAGCAGGGGCAGCCAACTGTCCAGCGTGTCTGGAGCATGGGTGCTGGCGGCCTGGAACCACAGTCCGGTGTGCCCCCCGTGCAAGCGGTTGTTCGGTAGAGCCGAAAATGGCAAGCAAACCGCATAATCAAAGCAGTTGAACAGAGAGCGCAAGTGTTGCTGTGCCATCAGGGCCTGATCGGCAGGCAGCCAAGCCAATGCTTGCACTGCCCAGGGCAGGTCGACAGGCTCAATCCGAACGGCCGTATGCTTGAGTTCAGGTTGCTTGGAGGTGGGGCATCCGGCCGACGTGGTCAGCCCATTGATGCCCATCAATGGACGGCCGCCGATGGCTTGGCCACCAATGTATTCGTTGCCCCAGTGCATGGCGATGAAGCATTGGCGCTGGGCCAATTCGTGCGTAGGGTGCGCGGGCAGCACCAGTTGGCCGCGCTTGCTGGTTACGCGGACCAGGTCGCCGGCTTTGATCCCCGCCTCGGCCATGTCGGCTGGGTGCATTTGGACTTCGGGTTCGGCTACGTGGCCGAAGAGTTGGCCTAGAGTTCCGGTGCGCGTCATGCCATGCCACTGGTCGCGCAGGCGGCCGGTGGTAAGGGCGTAGGGGAAGCGCACTTCGCGTTCTTCGGCTAAGGGCGCGTAAGGCAGTGCCGCGAAACGGGCGCGGCCGTCGGCGGTGGGGTATATGCCGCTGGCGTAGAGGCGTTCGGCACCACGGGTCTGGCCCTCGGGAAGGGGCCATTGCTGTGGAGCCTGGTCGAGTTGGGCGTAACTCAGTCCGGCGATGTCGAGGTCACGGCCACGGGTGCTTGCGCGGTGTTCGTTCCAGATCTGCGCCGGTGTGTGGTAGGGAAACAGGGTGCCGCTGGCCCGGCGTGGCAGACGTAGTTCGAGCCGACGGCCTAGGTCAGCGGCGATTTGCCAGTCGTGGCGCGGCTTGTCTTCGCCGACTGACGGCGGTGGCACCGCCGCACGCACGCGGCTGATGCGACGCTCGCTGTTGGTGACGGTGCCTTCCTTCTCGCCCCAGGTGGTGGCGGGCAGCAACAGGTCGGCCCAGTGGCAGGTGGCGGCACCGGCGTAGGCTTCCTGCACCACCACGAATTCGGCGCGTTCCAGTGCGTGGCGCACGCTGGCCTGGTCGGGCATGGACTGGGCCGGGTTGGTGCAGGCAATCCACAAGGCCTTGATGGCACCGTCGGCGGCAGCCTGGAACATCTCGACCGCCGTCGTGCCAGGGGTGGCCGGGAGTTCGATACCTGGGTTCAACTCCCAGAGGCTGGCCACTTCGGCGCGGTGTGTGGGGTTGGCCAGGTCGCGGTGGGCCGACAACTGGTTGGCCAGGCCACCGACTTCGCGTCCGCCCATGGCGTTGGGCTGGCCGGTGAGGGAAAACGGCCCCGCGCCGGGCAGTCCGATCTGCCTGCAGGCCAGGTGGAGGTTGATGAGGCTGGCATTTTTGGCGGTGCCGCTGGTGGACTGGTTGAGTCCCTGGCAGTAGAGGCTCAGGGTGCGCTGGCGTGTGCTGGCGGACACTGGGTGGGCATCATCTGGGACACCTGCGAACCAGCGGGCGGCGGTGAACAGGTCGGCCACGGGCAGGCCGCAGACCTGGGCTGTGGCGTCGGGTGTGTAGCCCTGGACCAGTTCGCGCAGGGCCAGAAAGCCGCTGGTGTGGCGATCGATATAGTCGGTGTCGACCCAGCCCTTGGCCAGCATGATGTGCAACAGGCCGTGCAAGAGCATCACGTCGGTGCCCGGTTGCAGTGGCAGGTACAGGTCGGCCAGGCTGGTCGTGTCGGTGCGGCGCGGGTCGGCCACGATGACTTTCATGCCGGGCCGACGGGCTTTGGCGTCTTCCATGCGGCGAAACAGCACCGGGTGCGTCCAGGCGGCGTTGCTGCCGACGATGAAGAGGCAGTCGGCGTGGTTGATGTCGTCGTAGCAAGCAGGTGGGGCGTCGGCACCTAGGGTGAGCTTGTAGCCCGCCACCGCGCTGCTCATGCACAGGCGCGAGTTGGTGTCGATATTGTTGGTGCCCAGCAGGCCTTTGGCCAGTTTGTTGAAGACGTAGTAGTCTTCGGTCAGCAACTGGCCGCTGACGTAGAAGCCTAGGGCATCGGGGCCGTGTTCTCGCACGATGGTCGCCAGTTTGTCGGCGGCGAGGTCGAGGGCAGCGTTCCAGGGCAGTGGCTGGGGTGTGGTACCACGCTGGCTGCGCAGCATGGGTTGGGTCAGCCGCACCTGGCGTGCGATGACCGGGTCTGCCGTGAGGTGCAGGGTAGAGCCCTTGCTGCAGAGCCGACCGAAGTTGGCCGGGTGCTCGGGGTCGCCCCGGACGTGGGTGATGCGCGCACCCACGGATTCGATGATCACGCCACAGCCCACCCCGCAGTAGGGGCAGGTGGAGCGGGTCTCCTTGGCCAGGGCGATCGGTTCGGCACTCACGGGCATGTCTCCTGTGCGGGGGCGTTCAGGCCGTTTGGGTGCCGCGCCGCGCCGGGCCGGCGATGGGGCGGGTCAGGTCGGTGGCCTGGGTGGCGAGTTCACGGGCGTCCAGCCACACCTCGCTTGCTTGCACCTTGACGTTAAAGCGGGGCGTGCAGCCTTCGTCCGGTACGGCGGCCTGGCCGTCGCACAGGCCGATGGTCCAGTTGTGCAGCGGGCAGGCCACACTGCGCCCGAACACGATGCCCTGGCTCAGCGGCCCGCCCTTGTGGGGACAGCGGTCGAGCAGGGCGAACACTTCGTCCTCGGTGTTACGAAAGATGGCGACATCCAGCCCTTGGGCGCGGGTCACGCGGCGTGAGCCCAGCACGGGAATGTCTTCTAGGCGGCAAATCCGGGTCCATTCGGGTTGGGGGGTGCTCATGCGGATACTCCTTGCCGGGTGGATCGGGTGCTTGTGGCAGCCACATGGGCGACAGGCTCGAACTGGCGCACGTCCACCTCGGCCTTGGTGCATTCGAACCAAGGGTCGGGCTCGCCTTCCAGGGCAGCTTGCAGTTGGGCCCACAGGGCTTTGCGGGCTTCGTGATCGTCCAGGATTTTCTTTTTGACATGGTCCAGGCCGACCCGGTTGACGTAGTGCACCGTGCGTTCCAGGTACCAGCCTTCGAGACGGTAGAGCTGCATGAAGGCACCGGTGTACTCCAGCACTTCCTCGGTCGTCTTGAGCTTGACGAAGAAATGCGCCACCTCGGTCTTGATGCCGCCGTTGCCTGCGATGTACATCTCCCATCCGCTGTCCACGCCGATGATGCCGACATCCTTGATCCCAGCCTCGGCACAGTTGCGCGGGCAACCACTGACGGCAAACTTCACCTTGTGCGGGGCGTACATGCGCCACATGGCGCGTTCCAGGTCTTTGCCCATCTGGGTCGAGTCCTGCGTGCCCATGCGGCACCACTCGCTGCCCACGCAGGTCTTCACCGTGCGCAGCGCCTTGGCGTAGGCGTGGCCGCTGGGCATGCCGATGTCTTTCCACACGGCTTGCAGGTCTTCCTTCTTCACGCCCAGCAGGTCGATGCGCTGGCCGCCCGTGACCTTGACGGTCGGGATGTTGTACTTGTCCACCACGTCGGCGATGCGGCGCAGTTCGTCGGCCGTGGTCTCGCCGCCCCACATGCGCGGGATCACCGAATACGTGCCGTCCTTCTGGATGTTGGCGTGGCTGCGTTCGTTGATGAAGCGGCTCTGCGGGTCGTCCTTGGCCTCTTGGGGCCAGGTGCTGATCAGGTAGTAGTTGACGGCCGGGCGGCAGGTGGCGCAGCCGTTGGGCGTCTTCCAGTTCAGGGCCTTGAAGGTGTCGGCAATGGTCAGCAGCTTGCGCTCGCGGATGGCGTCGCGCACCTCCTGATGGCTGTGCTCGGTGCAGCCGCACAGGGCCTTCTGCTTCGGCGTGGCCGAGTAGTCGCCGCCGGCGGTGAACATCAGGATCTGCTCGACCAGACCGGTGCACGAGCCGCAGCTCGCGCTGGCCTTGGTGTGCTTCTTCACCTCGTCCAGCGTGAACAGGCCCTTGTCCTTGATGGCCTTGCAGATCGTCCCCTTGGTCACGCCGTTGCAGCCGCAGACCTCGTCACTGTCGGCCATGGCGGCGGCCTTGTTGTGGCCCTGGTGGCCCACGTCGCCGATATTGCTCTCGCCGAACATCAGCTTGTCGCGAATGTCGCTGACGGTACGACCTTCACGCAGCAGCTTGAAGTACCAGGAGCCGTCCACCGTGTCGCCGTACAGGCAGGCCCCGACCAGCTTGTCGTCCTTGATGACGAGCTTCTTGTACACACCTCCCCCGGGGTCGCTGAGCAGGATGTCTTCGCAGCCGTCCCCGCCCATGAAGTTGCCAGCAGAAAACAGGTCGATACCAGTGACTTTGAGCTTGGTCGAGGTGAGCGAGCCGGTGTAACGGCCGATGCCGAACTCAGCCAGGTGGTTGGCCAGCACCTTGCCCTGCTCGAACAGGGGGGCCACCAGACCGTAGGTCATGCCCCGGTGACTGGCGCATTCGCCTACCGCATAGACGCGTGCGTCGGTCACGGTCTGCAGGGTGTCGCTGACTACGATGCCGCGGTTGACATACAGGCGCATGCTTTCGGCCAATGTGGTGTTGGGGCGGATGCCCACGGTCATCACCACCAGGTCGGCGGGGACTTCGGTGCCGTCCTTGAATTGCACCTTGCTGACGCGGCCAGTGTGCTCGTCAGCGATCAAGGCGGCGGTTTGCGCACCCAGCAGGAACTGCATGCCGCGCTCTTGCAGCGACTGTTGCAGCAGCTTGCCCGCCACGTCGTCCAGCTGGCGCTCCATCAGCCAGGGCGCGACGTGCACCACGCTGACCTGCATGCCGCGCTTCATCAGGCCGTTGGCCGCTTCCAGGCCGAGCAGGCCGCCGCCGATGACGACCGCGTGCCGGTATTGCGCGGCGGCGTCGATCATGGCCTGCGTGTCGGCGATGTCGCGGTAGGCCAGCACGCCTTTGAGTTCCTTGCCGGGGATGGGCAGGATGAAGGGGTTGGAGCCGGTGGCGAGGATCAGCCGGTCGTAGGGCGCACGCATCGTCTCACCCTGGGCGTTGCGGGCATGCACCATGCGGCGGGTGCGGTCCACCTCGGTCACGGTCCAGCCTGCATGCAGGGTGATGCCGTTGTCCTGGTACCAGACCCAGTCGTTGAGGATGATCTCTTCCAAGGCCTGCTCACCCGCCAGCACGGGCGACAGCAGGATGCGGTTGTAGTTGGGGTGCGGCTCGGCACCGAAGACGGTGATGTCGTAGAGGTCCGGGGTGAGCTTGAGCAGTTCCTCCAGGCAGCGGACACCGGCCATGCCGTTGCCCACCAGCACCAGTTTCATTTTTTGCCTCGTGTTGACGAACCCGTCCATTTCAGGCCACCTTTTCCACATGGGCTTGCCGGGTGTAGAGGAAGTCGAGCACCGCCTTGCGGCAGTGCAGGTAGGCCGGGTCTTCGGCCAGTTCCACCCGCTTGCGTGGGCGTGGCAGGTACACCTTCAGCACTTCACCAATCGTGGCAGCGGGGCCATTGGTCATCATCACGATCTTGTCCGAAAGCAGTACAGCCTCGTCCACGTCGTGGGTCACCATCACGACGGTGCTGTGGGTACGCGCCACGATTTCCAGCAATTCGTCCTGCAGTTTGGCGCGGGTCAAGGCGTCCAGGGCACCAAAGGGTTCGTCCATCAGCAGCACCTTGGGCTCCATGGCCAGTGCGCGGGCAATGCCCACCCGCTGTTTCATGCCTCCGCTGATTTCGCCTGGGCGTTTCTGGGCAGCATGGGTCAAGCCCACCAGATCCAGCGCCGCCAGCGTTCGCGCCTGCAATGAACCCTTCTTTTCCGAAACGCCAAATACCCGCTCCACGCCCAGGTACACGTTCTCAAAACAGGTCAGCCAGGGCAGCAGGGAATGGTTTTGGAACACCACCGCCCGCTCAGGGCCCGGCCCGGTAATTTCGCGCCCAGCGCACAGCAACACGCCGCTGGTGGGGGCGGTCAGGCCGGCAATCAGGTTGAGCAAGGTGGATTTTCCGCAGCCCGAATGCCCGATCAGCGCCACGAATTCGCCCTTGGCGATGGTCAGGTCGATCTCGCGCAAGGCCACAAAAGGCCCTTTTGCGGTCTTGAAGGTCTGTCCAACACCTTCGATCTGGATGTACTTGGCGTCACTCATGATTTCACCTCTTCGAACGTGAAGGCGGTAGCCAGCTTCACGAGTGCCATTTCCAGCAGCAGGCCCACGATGCCGATGACAAAGATGGCCACGATGATGTGGGTAACGTTGAGGTTGTTCCACTCGTCCCACACCCAGAAACCGATGCCCACGCCACCGGTCAGCATCTCGGCGGCGACGATCACCAGCCAGGCGGTGCCCACTGCCAGGCGAACGCCGGTCAGCATGTAGGGCAGCACGGCAGGCAATAGGATCTTGGTCAGGATCGTCCATTCGCTCAGGTTGAGCACGCGGGCCACGTTCATGTAGTCCTGTGGAACGCGCTGTACGCCCACGGCGGTGTTGATCACCATCGGCCAGATAGAGCAGATGAAGATGGTCCAGACGGCCGCCGGGTTGGAGCCCTGGAACACCAGCAGGCCTATGGGCAACCAGGCCAGTGGCGATACCGGGCGCAGCAGGCTGATTAGCGGGTTGAACATGCGGCTCAGAAAAAGGAAACGACCGATCATGAAGCCGAGCGGTATGCCGATGGCGGCAGCCAGTCCAAAACCCATGGCGACCCGTTGCAGCGACATCAGCACGTTCCAGCCGATGCCTTGGTCGTTGATGCTGTAGCGGTAAAACGGGTCGGAGAAAATCTCGACCGCACTTCGCCACGTTTGAGCCGGAGTGGGGATATTCCCGCCTGTGGATACCGAAACGGCATACCAGACCAGCACCAGAAACAGCAATCCGAGCACGGGCGGAACCACACGGGCCACCCACTCGCCCAACTTGGCGTTGTAGGTGCGGGTCGGGAATTCTTTTTCTGCGGTTTGCACGATTTTCTTCATCGGGTAGGGCTGGGTTTTCAGGCTGGCCCCGAGTGAATCGAGGGGCGGTTTCAAGGCAACGCTGGCCATGTGTTTCTCCTGGGCTGGGGATCAAGCCTTGATGGCAAAACTGTCGGCATACCGCGCCGGATTGCTGCCGTCCCAAACCACGCCATCAATCAGGGTGCTGGTACGCATCCGGTTGCGCGGGACGGGGGTTTTGGAAGCCGTGGCGGCCTGCTGGTACAGGGCGATCTTGTTGATCTGCGTGGCCACGGCCAGATAGTCGGGATGGCTGTTGATCAGGCCCCAGCGCTTGTGCTGGGTGAGAAACCACATGCCATCACTCAGATACGGGAAGTTGACTTCCCCGTTCTGGGAAAAGCGCATCGGGTGTGGGTCGTTCCAGGTGCGCCCCATGCCGTCCTCGTACAGGCCCAGCATGCGCGAGACGATCACGTCCACGCTGGTATTCACATACGCTCTGGCGGCAATGGTTTCAGCCGTTCTGCGCTTGTTCTGAACGCTGGCGTCGATCCAGTGGCCAGCTTCCAAGATGGCCGCAGTGACTGCTCGGCAGGTGTTGGGGTGGCGTTGCACAAACTGCTCGGTGGTGCCCAGGACTTTCTCGGGATGGTCTTTCCAAATGTCCTGCGTGGTGCCTGCGGTCACGCCTATGCGGTCCATGATGGCGCGGTGGTTCCAGGGCTCGCCCACACAAAAACCGTCCATGTTGCCTACGCGCATGTTGGCCACCATCTGGGGCGGTGGAACCGTGATGTTTCGGACGCCCCTGAGCGGATGGACGCCCGCGCTGGCAAGCCAGTAGTTCAGCCACATGGCGTGGGTGCCGGTTGGGAAGGTCTGGGCAAAGGTGTATTCACGCGGGTGGCTAGCCATGACGCGGGCCAGGCTGGCAGCGTCTCTTGCACCCGCTTCGGCCAACCTTCTGCTGAGGGTAAAGGCCTGACCGTTCCAGTTCAGACTCATCAGCATGGCCATGTCTGTTTTGGGGCCTGCGGTGCCGAGGTGTACCCCATAAATCAAGCCGTACAGCACATGCGACATGTCGAGCTCGCCATTGATGAGCTTGTCACGCACGCCAGCCCAACTGGCTTCTTTGGTCGGCACGATCTTGACGCCGTACTTCTTGTCTATGCCCAGCACCGAGGCCATGACCACACTGGCGCAATCGGTCAACGGGATGAAGCCGATCTTGACTTCGGATTTTTCTGGCGCATCGGAGCCGGCCGCCCAGACGCCGCTGTGCCCCAGGCTGGAAAAGAAGGTGGCACCAGCCAGTGCAGCGCCTTGGCACAGTGCGTCTCGGCGTGTCTGGCCCACGGCGGTGGAGCTTGGTTTGGATGGAGAGTCTGCTGAGTGTGTAAGAGTGTCGTCGGGGGTCATGGCAACTCCTGCGTAAGATTTGGAACAGGTGATGCAAACAAAAACGGCATCCACGAAACACTCGCTGAGTGTTCGGGGACGCCGTTGTCCAGTGTTTGCGCTTAACTACCGACTTGCGCCGCCGTTGGCCCAAATCCGTATCCGTCATAAAGCAGATACCGTGCCAGGCCCTTTGCCCAGAGTCGATTTGTGAAAACGCCTTGGTGTCTGCCCAGAAATGGGGAAAACCCTGATCCAAACAGGGCGTTTGCACGGGCTTGGTGCGCTGTGGCTCAGACTTTTTGACCGAGCAGGGCAACCATGGACAAAACTGCCTCCGCCACGTCCACCATGCGTTTGTTCTGCCGCATGGCCAGGTCCCGCATGGCTTTGTGGGCCGCTTCCTCACTCAGTTGCTGGTGCGCCATCAGTAGTCCTTTGGCGCGTTCGATGAGCTTGCGTTCGCTCAGGCTGGCCCTTACCAGATCGAGTTCAGCCGCCATGGCCTGAAGTCGGCTGGCTTGTTCTTGCACCATGTCGAGCACCGACTTTTCCAGGGCGGGTCCTCCCAAGGCGGGGCTGTTGGTTGTATCGGCCGGGAATAGGTTTGCAGAGGCGATAGCGGGGCCGCTGGAGTCGGCCGCTTCGACCTGGTACGTCATTTGTTCGATGGTTTGCACACCGTCGGCAATCACGCTCAAGCGGGCCTGTGCAAGTTCGACCAGCATTTTGCCTATCTGGTCTTCCACCAGACGCATTTCATCCTGGCGCTGACTGCAGCAGGCAAACCAGGCACCGCTCTTGGTGGTGTCTATGGCCTGCGCAGGCCCGGCATTGCGCAGCATGCGCCGCAGACGCTCCCGCTCGGCCTCCATCTCAGACGATTGACACTTCTGCCACAACTCCAGCAGTTCTGGCGTTGCAAAACTCTCGAACACCTTCAGGCATTTGTCTTGCGACTCAATCAGGTGCAGCAACTGCTGCTGTGCCGCGCGGCTGACCTGGCCTTCAGCCCACATTGCAGACCCCGCAGCGCGCTCCTGCCCGGCCAGCTCCTTGCCTTGCATGAGGTTGAACAAGGCCACCAGCAAGCGCGATAAAGCCGGATCGGTGGACATGTCGGCGGCTTCAAACACGACAGAAATCAGGCGGGCAATCAGACGTGCGTAGTCGCACGACAGCTCGCTGGTGGAAAGTCGCAACCCGGCAACGGCTGACCGGATATGGGCCAGGGCCTCAAGTCCATGCAGGGTATGGGCGATGCGACTGAACAGCCTGGATCCATGACGCATGGGGTCGGTATTGAGACCATCAAAGCTGGCCTGCAGCGTATTGACCGCTTCGTCGGTCGCTGCCAGTTGCTGATCCCGCTCCTGCGCAAACTGTAGGCCTTTCGATCCGGCAAACAGATTGGACAGCCCACGCTCCCTCTGCAAGTGGTGAATCAGGGCGGCTGTGTTGCGAACCAGTTGGCTCGTTTCGACGAGTTGCTGGAGGTCGGCCATTTCACAGCGTCTGGCGGCGAGAAGAAAGCGCAAGCTGGTTTTCATGGGGTGAAGTGGTTAATCAGGGTTCAGCAACTTCCGTGCCGAAGGTCGGCTTACACTACGCCACCATGCTGATCCTGGGCATTGAATCCTCCTGCGACGAAACCGGCGTGGCGCTGGTGCAAACCGGCGTTGGTGTTGGCGTTGGCGCTGGCTGCGACGCGGTGCCGCGCTTGCTCGGCCATGCCTTGCACAGCCAGATCGACATGCACCGGGCTTACGGGGGCGTGGTGCCCGAACTCGCCAGCCGTGACCATATCCGCCGCGTGTTGCCCTTGACGCAATCGGTGTTGACGCAAACCGGGCACACCTTGCAGCAGATCGACTGGGTGGCCTACACCTGCGGGCCGGGTCTGGCTGGGGCGCTGCTCGTGGGGGCCGGCGTGGCGTGTGCCATGGCAGCCGCCCTCGACAAACCGACCTTGGGCATCCACCATCTGGAAGGGCATTTGCTGTCGCCGTTTCTGAGTGCCGATCCGCCCACCTTTGCGTTCGTGGCCTTGCTGGTGTCTGGCGGGCACACCCAGCTCATGCGGGTCGATGGCGTGGGGCGCTACACGCTGTTGGGTGAAACCATCGACGACGCTGCGGGCGAGGCCTTCGACAAGTCTGCCAAGTTGCTGGGCTTGGGCTACCCGGGTGGCCCGGCACTGTCCCGTTTGGCGCGGCAGGGGCAAGGCGATGCGTTC
>DBAZ01000017.1 GCA_002291945.1 Tepidimonas sp. UBA997 | reverse complement strand
CATGAACCTGATCCAGACCCTGGAGCAAGAAGAAATTGCTCGCCTGAACAAGGAAATCCCCGAATTCGCCCCCGGCGACACCGTCATCGTGAGTGTGAACGTGGTCGAAGGCAACCGCAAGCGTGTCCAGGCTTACGAAGGCGTGGTGATTGCCCGTCGCAACCGTGGCCTGAACTCCAGCTTCATCGTGCGCAAGATCTCCAACGGCGAAGGTGTGGAGCGTACCTTCCCGCTGTACAGCCCCCGTATCGCCAAGATCGAAGTCAAGCGCCGTGGTGACGTGCGCCGTGCCAAGCTGTATTACCTGCGTGACCGCAGCGGCAAGTCGGCCCGCATCAAGGAAAAGCTGGGCGCCTGATCGGCTGCTCAACGCGCGTGCGGCGGCGGCTGCACCTAAAAAACCGGGAGCTTTGTACGGCTACCGGTTTTTTTGTGTTTTGTCATGCTTGACCCGAACACCCGCGATATTATCGCCTGCGCATGAACCACGATTTGCTGCCCCCACGTGCTTGGTCGCTGCCTTCAGACGACCAGCACCGCCGCATGCTCCACAACGAGGTGCATGCGCGTCCGACCGCAAGAATCCGGCTGCCCGCGCAGGTGGTGTATCTGGCCGTCGTCCATGAAGGGGTGACGCGTGAGCAGGAACTCGAACACCTCAGGCACCTGCCCGGACAAGGCGACCTCAGACTCGAGGACCTCCACAGCAACTTTTTGCAGTTGCAGTGCCCGGGTTTTGTGCTGAAGTGGGAGCGGCACACCGAATTCACGCGCTACTCTCTGCTGCAGACCTTAGCCCAAGAGCCGGATCGGGTGTTGGCCGAAGCCGACTGGCAACCCCCCCCAGCCCTGCCGGACGGGTGGTGGGGGCAGGTGCCGGGATCGACCTTCTGTGCCATACAGTTGGCAATGCTCCAGGGGGATGTGTCCGAAGTCGAACACTGCATCACTCGGGCCAAGCCGTGGTTTTCAGACCGGGAGTTGATGGCTTCGCTGGTGGGCAGCAACGGGCATTCGATGGTCCTGACCGATTTTCAGCTTCGACCCAGTGGCTTTGAACGCATGCTGGTGATGGCTCCGGTCGGCACGAGCGAAACACGTGCCGGACGCATGTTCCAGCGGCTGCTGGACATGGAAACTTACCGGCTCATGGCCTTGCGGGGTCTGCCCACCGCCAAGGCGCTGGCCCCCGAACTGGCGGCTGCCGAGGCGCAACTGGCCACGATCACCGAAGCGATGGAGCAAGGCGAGACCTCAGACCAGGCGATGCTCGACACCCTGGTCGGCTTGGCCGCCAAAGTGGAGAAAGCCATCGCCCAGCATCAGTTTCGCTTTTCCGCCACAGAGGCCTACGAAGCGCTGGTCGCCCAGAGGATGAGCGAGTTGCACGAAGTCCCGATTCCCGGCACGCAGGCCTTGTGTGAATTCATGCAGCGGCGACTCACCCCGGCCATGGCGACGGTGGCTTCCACGGCACAACGTCTGTCCTCGCTGTCGGAGCGGGTGTCGCGTGCCAGTGCCTTGTTGCGCACCCGGGTCGATATTGCCACCGAGGGGCAGAATCAGCAATTGCTGGAAAAACTGACCCGGGGGCAGGCAATGCAACTGCGGCTGCAAACTACCGTCGAAGGCTTGTCGATAGCGGCGATTTCCTACTATGTGATCAGTCTGCTGCTGTACGTGAGCAAAGCCCTGCATTCCGCCGGCTTGCCGATACACCCCGAGATGGCCACCGGTGCCCTGATTCCTCTGGTGCTTTTCGGCGTCTGGCGTACGACCCGCCGCATCCATGCCCGACTTCACGCCACGCACGGGTCGTCGTAAAAACCCGCGCACCGCAAAGATGCACGCGAGTTCACCTCGCCGTGTTACCCGCCATCAGGCCAGCATGTCGGCCCAGATGTTCTGTGCCCAGCCCAATGCGTAACTGCCCTCGATCATGTTGGCTTCAGTCGAGACCCCCCCTGAGCCTTGCACGGTCAGCATGGTCTGCTGTGCGCGATCGAAGCGATGCACACTGGCGACGTGAATGGCGTCTTCGTCGTTGATGAAGCTGTAGCAGGTGTTGGCATACAGGGGGTTCTGGTTCGGTTGGTGCCCCGTGAGCAGGTTGACCACGGCGGCGGCACAGGTCTTGGCGTGCTGGTTGGCCATGTGGCCCGATTTGGGCATCAGCGGCGCAATCTGGATGGCGTCGCCCAGCACATGCACGTTCTTGAGTGCCCTCGACTCGAAGGTGAGGAAATCCACTTCGCACCAGCGGTTGTTGGCTGTGGCCATGCCGGATCGGACGGCAATGTCACCCGCACGCATATTGGGCAGCACGTTGACCACGGCACCCCGGAAGTCTTCGTTGACTTCGAACTTGAGCGTCCGGGTTGCGGCATCGACGTCCAGCACGGTGTGTTGCGGACGGTATTCGATGATGTCCTTGTAGAGCCCGTTGAAGTACTTGGTGAACAGGCCGCGCTTGGACTGGATTTCGGCGTTGGCGTCGAAAACGATGACCTTGCTGCGCGGCTTGGCCTTCTTGAAATAGTTGGCCACCAAGCAGGCCCGCTCGTAGGGGCCGGGGGGGCAGCGGTAGGGCACACGCGGAATGGTGATGGCATAGACCCCGCCGTCGGGCATATCGACGAGTTGCTGGCGCAGGGCGGCGGTTTGTGGCCCGGCCTTCCAGGCATGCAGCACCCGAGCCTTGGCCTCGGGCGTGGCCATGCCGGGCAGGGATTCCCACATGAAATCGATGCCGGGCGAGACGATCAGGCGGTCGTACGCGATTTCACTGCCATCGGCCAGTCTGACCGTGCGCTTGTTGGCGTCGATGGCCGAGACCGCGTCCCGTACCAGGCGCACACCGTGGCGTTTTTGCAGGTTGTCGTAGGAGTGGGTGATGTAGTTCATGTCCTTGATGCCGCCGATCACCAGGTTGGAGATCGGGCAGGAGACGAACCGGGCATTCGGTTCGATCAGGGTGACGCGAACCTTGCCTTCCGAAAACAGGCGGGCGTACTTGGCGGCCGTGGCACCTCCATAACCCCCGCCCACGATGACCACATGGGGCGCAGAACTGCTGGTGGTGGCGCAACCCGACAACAGGCCCACGGAGCCCAGCGCCGAACCGGCGGCGAGCGTTTGTACAAACTGACGGCGTTTCATGGTGCGGTCTCCTCAGGGTTTCTGGGCCGCAAAATAGGCGGCAATCTGGGCGATCTGTTCGTCGGTGTAACCCTTGGCAATCTGATGCATCAGGGTGGCAGGGCGGCGACCGTGCTTGAAGTCCAGCATCGCCTGCTCAATCGCACGCTGCGGCTGGCCAGCCAGCGCTGCCATGCCAGGGACGGCGCGCCCTTCGGTGCCATGGCAGGTGGCGCAAGCGGCGGCCCACACGCGGATTTCATTCACCTGTGCTTGGGCAAAGGCGGCGGTGGTGCTGAGCAAACCGATCGACAACAGCTTCGTGACGGATTTCATCGTCAACCTCTCCTATGAATGGATGAACCGAGTATAGAAAGCCCTGGGCACGAACGCCAATACGCATTTGTCATATGCTTATCCGGGTCCCGCGTCATTCAAGCAGCGCTTGTGCAAATTCACGGGCATTGAACGTCTGCAGGTCTTCCAACTGCTCGCCCACCCCGATGAAAAAGACGGGGCATGGCCGGTGGTTTTCTCGGGCCCACATCGCAATCGCTGCCAGCACCCCGCCTTTGGCGGTGCCGTCGAGTTTTGTGACCACCAAGCCGGTGAGTTGGAGCGCTGCATCAAAGGCTTTGACTTGGGCCAGCGCGTTCTGGCCGGTGTTGCCGTCAATGACCAGCAGGATTTCGTGTGGGGCCGTGGGATCGGCTTTCTGCACCACCCGCTTGATTTTTCTCAGCTCTTCCATCAGATGCAGTTGGGTCGGCAGGCGGCCTGCGGTGTCAACGATCACCACATCTTTGCCGCGGGCGCGCCCGGCCGAGACCGCGTCAAAGCTGACGGCAGCGGGATCGCCACCTTCCTGGCTGATGATTTCGACCGTATTTCGATGCGCCCAGACCCCCAATTGCTCGCGTGCGGCCGCACGAAAGGTATCGGCCGCCGCCAGCAAGACCTGTGCCCCCGCGTGGGACAGATGCCAGGTGAGCTTGCCAATCGTCGTCGTTTTGCCCGCTCCGTTGACGCCCGCCACCATCAAGACCATGGGGCCGCCGGACGGGTGTCTGATGAAGAGAGGCTTTTCGAGGGGGCTGAGCAGATCGGCGATGGCTTCAGTCAGCAGCGACTTTACCGCTGCCGGTTCGGTCGTCCGGGTCGCCCTGACGCGCTGTCGCAAGTCTTGGAGCAGAAACTCGGTCGCGGACATGCCGGTGTCTGCCATCAGTAGGGCACTTTCCAGTTCTTCGTACAGCGTCTCATCGATCTGGGTGCCGGTGAACACGGCGGCCAGACCGGTTCCGGTTTTTTTCAAGCCGGCCTTGAGCCGACTCATCCAGGACTGACGCGAGGCGTCATCCGGTGGCGTGGCAGGAGGCGACCCGGAGGTGGGTCCGGCGGCTGCGTCGGTGGGCTGTGCATCCGGCGGAGCATCGGCGTCCGACGGGCCTGAAAACAATTTTTTCTTGAGAAAACTGAACATTGGTTTGGTTTCTGGAATCATCCACATTCTATGAAACCCTTGATTCACTCGCTTAAACGGTTTGTTCGGCGGTCTCTGACGGGCTTGGGTGCAGGCTTGGTGGCGGCCACCTTGGTCACGGCGGCCAAGGCCACCGTGCCGGACACGACGGTGCACGTTTCCACGCTTACCAACGGCA
The DNA here is from genome assembly GCA_002291945.1 of Tepidimonas sp. UBA997. GTDB lineage: Bacteria > Pseudomonadota > Gammaproteobacteria > Burkholderiales > Burkholderiaceae_C > UBA997. The sequence goes on along the minus strand of DBAZ01000017.1, from coordinate 19,712 downwards.
TGACCGTCATCATCCAGCCCGACCGGCGTGCCCCGACGGCGGTACACATGGTCTGGGTGCGGGCCGGATCGATCGACGAGGTGGATGGCTTGTCTGGTCTGGCCCATGTGGTGGAGCACATGCTGTTCAAAGGCACGCCCACGCTGGCCGTCGGCGAATTTTCACGCCGTGTGGCGGCATTGGGCGGGCGTGACAATGCCTTCACCAGCCGCGACGTGACGGCCTACCACCAGCAGGTACCGGCCAACCGGCTGCTCGATGTCATGCGCCTGGAGGCCGACCGATTCGCCCACAACGTCTGGAGCGACGAGGTGTTTTTCACCGAAATGGATGTGATCCAGGAAGAGCGGCGGCAGGTGGTGGAGGAATCGGCCCAGTCACGCATGTTCGAGGTATTCCAAGCCAGCGCCTTTCTGGCCCACCCGACGCGCCGCCCCATCATCGGCTGGATGAGCGACATCAAGAGCCTGCAACCAGACGACGCCCGCGCCTTCTACCGCCAGTGGTATGTGCCCGGCAACGCCGCTGTGGTGGTGGTGGGCGATGTGGATGTGGACCAGGTGCAGGCCTGGGCGGCTCAGTATTACGGGGCGATTCCGGCTGGCGTGGTGCCGGATCGCAAGCCGCAGACGGAGCCTGTCCAGACCGGTACGCGCCGCATTGAATACCGGGGAGCGACCGACCGGCCTCTGGTGGTGATGGGCTACAAGGCCCCCTCCTTGAGCCACCCGGCGGCTGACGATGCCCAGAGCGTGGATGCGCTGGCCCTGCTGCTGCTGTCCGGGGTGCTGGATGGCCACAGCGCGGCGCGGCTCGAACGTGGGCTGGTGCAGGGCCTAGGCCCGGCAGGACGCCGCGTCGCTGACAGCGTGGGGGCTTGGTTTGGCGTGACGGGCCGTGGCCCACAGCTCTTCATGCTGTCGGGCAGCCCGGTGCAAGGCGTTACGCCTGCCGAACTGGAGGCCGCCTTGCGAGCCGAGGTGCGCCGCGTGGCCTTGGAAGGCGTGACGGCAACCGAACTGCGGCGTGTCAAAAACCAGTGGATCGCCAACGAGGTCTTCAAGCTCGATTCCACCTTCGCCCAAGCCCGCGAACTCGGGACTTACTGGGCGCTGGGCTGGCCCGCGGATAGCGCCCGCCTGTTGCTCGAACGCTTGCAAGGCATCACCCCCGAGCAGGTGCAGCGTGTGGCTGCCCGGTATTTTCGGGATGATCAGTTGACGGTGGGGGTCTTGCTGCCCCCGGAGGGCCAGCCATGAAAGGGTTTTGTGTGCGCCGTTGCTGGCTCGTCGGGTGGGCCAGCCTGATCCTGAGCGGCTCGCTGTGGGCCGCGCCCCCCATCGAGCACTGGACCCAGCCCAGTGGCACCCGGGTACAACTGGTGACGCTGACCGCCTTGCCGATGCTGGATGTGCAGCTCGATTTCGATGGCGGCAGCCGCCGTGACCCTGCCGCGCAGGCTGGTCTGGCGCAGGCCACTGCCTTGATGCTGGACAAGGGATTGGACGCTTTGCCCGGTCAGTCGGCCTTGAACGAGAACCAACTGGTCGAAGCCTGGGCCGATCTGGGTGCGCAGTTCACGCTCCAGAGCAGCGCGGATCGCCTGTCGGTGCGTTTGCGTACCTTGAGTCAGGCCGACATTCGGCAACAAGCCGTGGCACTGGCGGCGCACCAGTTGTCTGCGCCCGCCTTCCCCGAAGCGGTCTGGGTGCGCGAGCGCGACCGCCTGGTGGCGGGCTGGCGGCAGGCGCAGACGCGGCCCAGTGTGGTGGCGAATCGGCACTTCCAGGCAGCGGTTTTGGGACCTCATCCTTATGGTTTCGAAGCCCGGCCAGAAACCTGGGCGCGTGTGGCAGTGGCAGACATGCGCGATTTCTATCTGCGTCACGTTCGTGCCTGCGATGCCCGCGTCACCCTAGTGGGCGACGTGAACCGGGCGCAGGCCGAGGCCATCGTCGAGCAGTTGATGGCGGGTCTGAAAACCCGGCCTTGCCAGCCCCTGCCGACCATTGCCGAGGTGGCCCCGCTGCAGGCAGCGCAGACCCTTCGGGTGCCCTTCGATGCCGTTCAAGCCCAGATTTTGATCGGGCAACCCGGTTTCCCGCGCAGCGACCCCGATTTCATGGCGCTCACCCTGGCCAATCACATGCTGGGCGGCGGCGGGTTTTCATCCCGGCTGATGCAGGAAGTGCGTGAGCGGCGCGGCCTGACTTACGGCATTTTCAGCGCCTTCGCCCCCGGGCGGCACGCGGGCCCCTTCACGGTGAGCATGAGCACCCGGCCCGAACAGGCTGACGAAGCAGTGGCCCTGATTCACCAAGAGCTGCGCCGCTTCATCACCGAAGGGCCGACGGACGCCGAACTGGCCCAAGCCAAGGCCTCCCTCATCCATGGTTTTGCCCTGCGGCTGGACAGCAATCGCAAGCTGCTGGACAACGTGGCCGCGATGGCGTGGCACGATCTGCCGATGGATCATCTCGATACCTGGACCACCCGGCTCGACGCCGTGACCCGCGAGCAGGTGATGAACGCGCTGCAGCGGGTGCTCAACCCCGAGCGCATGGTGACGCTGATTCTGGGTGGCCCTGCCTCATGAAATCGGCCAAGCGCGCGCCACCCGGTGAGGTGCGCCTGATAGGCGGGCAGTGGAAGCGCAGCAAATTGCCGGTGCCGCCCGTGCCAGGGCTGCGCCCCACGCCCGACCGCGTGCGCGAAACGCTGTTCAACTGGCTCGGCCAGGATCTGAGCGGCTTGCGCTGCCTCGATCTGTTCGCTGGCTCCGGGGCGCTGGGGCTGGAAGCTGCTTCGCGGGGTGCCCGAGACGTGCTGCTGGTCGAGCGGGATGCCCAGCTCGTCGGGGCTCTGCGCCAGCATGTGGCGCGTTTCGGTGCCCAGCAGGTGCAGATACATGCCGGTGATGCCTTGCAGTGGCTGGCCGGTGCCCAGCCCGGCTGGGACGTGGTGTTTCTCGATCCCCCATTCGGCGCTGCCGCCAACGGCTGGAACGAAGCCCTGATCCGGGAGCTGATGCGGCGGCTCCACCCGGCTTTGCGTGCGGGTGCCTGGGTCTATCTGGAGGCGGCGCGACCTTGGCGACAAGCCGATCTGCCCGCCGACTTGCCCTGGCACCTGCACCGGCACGGCCAAGCCGGCGCTGTTCACTACCACCTGTTCCGGCGCGGTGCCGAGCCGGAGTCGGCCCCCGATGGCCCCGTGCTTGAGCATACAGAGATGGTCCATTAGGCGCACCTTCGGTGCTGCTTGAACGTCAGCGGGGCATTGGGGACTTGAATGCGTCCGGCCATCTCAAGCCCTAATGAACAATCTCGGATAATCTGGGGTCATGAGCCACCCGCACCCCACTTCAGCCACCCGCTGCGGCGTCTATAGCGGCACGTTCGACCCCATCACCCTGGGTCACGAAGACGTGATCCTGCGTGCCGCCGACCTGTTTGATGAGTTCATCGTGGCGGTCGCGGTGGCGCATCACAAGAAGACCCGCTTCAGCCTCGATGAGCGTATCGCCATGGTGGCCGAGGTGTTCCAGCATCAGCCCCGGATACGGGTGTTGCCCTTCGACGGCCTGATCATGGCGTTCTGTCGGCAGCACCGGGCCCAGGCGGTGGTGCGCGGCCTACGCAACCTGACCGACTTCGACTACGAGGCCCAGATGGCCGCAATGAACCGCAAGCTGTTGCCCACAGTCGATACATTGTTTTTGTTGCCGCAGCCGCAGCTTCAGTGCATTTCCAGTACGCTGGTGCGCGAAATTGCCCAGTTGGGTGGCGATGTGGGCGGCATGGTGAGTCCGGCGGTCGCGCGGCGGCTGGCCTTGCCCCCCCGCTGATGGGTGGGATAGATGGAGTGCTGCCGTGGCCTTGATGATTACCGATGAATGCATCAATTGCGATGTGTGTGAGCCCGAGTGCCCGAATCAGGCCATCAGCATGGGGGCCGACTACTACCTGATCGACCCCGGCCGCTGCACCGAGTGCGTCGGCCATTTCGACGAACCCCAGTGCGTGCAGGTCTGCCCGGTGGAGTGCATACCCGTCCACCCGGAGCATGTGGAGAGCCGCGCAACCCTCTGGCAGAAGTACCAGCGCTTACAGCGACTCGCCACCCCCTGAAGCCGGTGCGGGTGGGCTGGTCGGTGGCTGGGCTGGCTTGGGGCGCGGCGGCTTGCGGGTGTGAATCAGGGCCGTCGCTTGCTCCATGCGACCGCCAAGCAGCGTCGGCAGGGCTTGGAGGGAGCGGGTGAGTGCTTGCTCGATGGCCTCTCGCTGCGCGGGCGCAGGTTTGTTGAGCACCCAGTCAGTCACCTCGCTTTTCACACCCGGGTGGCCGATGCCGATGCGCAAACGCCAGTAGTCGGGGCTACCCAACTGGGCCTGGATGTCGCGCAGACCGTTGTGTCCCGCATGTCCGCCGCCTTGCTTGAGCTTGAGCTCACCGGGTTCGATGTCGAGTTCGTCGTGGGCGACCAGAATCGCCTCGGGGGGAATCTTGTAAAAACGTGCCAGCGCAGCGACGGCCTGGCCGGATCGGTTCATGAAGGTGGCAGGCTCCAGCAGCCAGAGGGCTTGGCCTTCGAACGTGGTGCGGGCGCAGCGGCCGAAATAGGCACGCTCGGCTTGTAAGCTCGCCTTGAGTTCGTGCGCCACCGACTCCAGCCACCAGAACCCGGCGTTGTGGCGGGTGTCTTGGTACGCGGGGCCGGGGTTGCCGAGTCCGACCAGCAGTTTGATCATGTGACGGGCCTTTCGCGTTTCCGATGGGGGGCTGGGGGGCTGGCGAGTAAAAAAGCCCGCAACAAGCGGGCCTTGGTCGAGTCAGGCGAAGAATTACTTCTTCTTCTTGCCCTTTTTGTCGTCGGCGGCGCTGGCCACCGGAGCCACGATCACCTCTTCCACCGGCTCCACCAGGGTGGCGATGGTGGGGTTGGGCTTGCCGTGGGTGACGATCTTGACGCCCACAGGCAGTTTCAGGTCATTGGCGTGGATCGACTGGCCTTTGACCACGTGACTCAAGTCCACTTCGATGAATTCAGGCAACTGGATGGCCAGGCACTCGATTTCGATCTCGTTGATGACGTGGTTCACCAAGCACTTGTCCACCTTCACCGCCGGCGATTGCTCGGCGTTGATGAAATGCAGCGGGACTTTCTTGTGCAGGCGGGTCTTGTCGTCCACACGCTGGAAGTCCACATGCTGGACTTGCGGCTTGAACGGGTGGTACTGCACGTTGCGCAGCAGCACTTTTTCCACTTGGCCATTGAGTTCCATGTCCAGGATGGAGGCATGGAATGTCTCCTTGTGGACGGCGTGCCACAGGGCGTTGTGGTCCAGCTCGATACTGGCGGGGGCGGTGTTGCCACCGAACACGATGCCGGGCGTGCGACCGGCATGACGCAGGCGGCGGCTCGCACCCGTACCTTGCTTGTTGCGCTCAAAAGCGACGAATTTCATGATTCAACTCCAAATAGGGCCTGGCCGCGACCAGCGCAGACCCGAACACAAAAAGCACACCTTCCAAGAACGGTGTGCCGCTTTTTGTTGCCGCTACGTCCACCGCTTCAGGCGGCGCAATCCGAGTCGGCAAACAAACTCATGACCGACTCTCCGCGGGTGATGCGCGCGATGGTTTCGGCCATCAGCGGTGCCACGGAAAGCTGGCGGATCTTCGAGCAGGCCTGTGCGGCCTGGCTCAGGGGAATGGTGTTGGTCACGACCACTTCGTCGAGCGCGTTGCCTTTGGCGATACGGTCGATGGCCGGGCCCGAAAAAATGGGATGGGTGCAGTAGGCATAGACCGACTTGGCCCCGCGCTCTTTGAGCACTTCAGCGGCCTTGACCAGCGTGCCGGCGGTGTCGATCATGTCGTCCATGATCACGCAATTGCGCCCGTCGATGTCGCCGATCACGTGCATGACTTCCGACACGTTGGGTTTTGGGCGACGTTTGTCGATGATGGCCATGTCGCAATTCATCTGCTTGGCCAGGGCACGTGCACGCACCACGCCGCCTACGTCGGGAGAAACCACCAGCAAATCCGAGTAGTTCTTGGCCCGCAGATCCCCCAGCAGCACGGGGGATGCGTAGATGTTGTCAACCGGAATGTCGAAAAAGCCTTGAATCTGGTCGGCGTGCAGGTCCATGGTGAGGACGCGGTTGATGCCGACGACTTGCAGCATGTTGGCCACCACCTTGGCCGAAATAGGCACGCGGCTCGAGCGCGGGCGGCGATCCTGGCGGGCATAACCAAAATACGGGATGACCGCCGATACGCTCACGGCTGAGGCACGCTTGAGTGCATCGACCATGATGACGAGTTCCATCAGGTTCTCGTTGGTGGGGGCGCAGGTGGACTGCACCACAAACACGTGACGGGCACGGACGTTTTGCGTGATTTCGACCGTGACTTCGCCGTCCGAAAAGCGCCCGACGTTGGCCTGGCCGAGATGGGTGCCCAGGTGCTGAGCAATCTCCGTCGCCAGAACCGGATTGGCGTTACCGGTGAACAACATGAAATCCGGTGCTTGCACGGGCGATAACGTTTGCATGGATGGCTCGACGCAGGTCATACATTTGGCAGGGGAGGAAGGACTCGAACCCTCGCATGCCGGAATCAAAATCCGGTGCCTTAACCAACTTGGCGACTCCCCTACACGGGCTCGATGCTGACGCAGCGCACCCTATGCAGTGTGTGTTCACTTCGCTTGAACAACGCCCGGAAGTATAACCGTTATCGCCATTCAAACAGAGGGTGAACCCTCAAATTGCTGCAGTGCCTCGATAGCCAGCCATCAGGCAGTGTGCGGCAATCCACATCCTGGGTGACCGGGGCGAATATCGCACTGCCGGAGCCTGTCATGCGGGCTTGCAGACCTCTGCTTTGGAGCCATTGCAGCCCCAAAGCAATCTCGGGGCACAAGCGGCTGGCTATCGCTTGCAAGTCGTTCCTGCCGTACTGGGCTACTTCACGAGCTGCCTCGCAAGGTGCCTCTGCGGTCTGGTTTTGACTGATTGCAGCAAAGTCTTCGATTATAGCGCGTTCGCTGTTGCGCTGCAAGTCCGGGTGGCGAAAAATATCCGGTGTCGAAACCCCGGTCGGGGGCTTGACGACCAGGTAGCGCTGCGAGGGTAGCTCGATCGGGGTGAGTTGTTCGCCGATGCCCTCGACCCAGGCGGACTGGCCTGCCAGAAAAAACGGCACATCGGCACCCAGCGACAGGCCGATCGATGCCAGGGTGGAGCGATCTAGGCCGAGCTGCCACAGCCGGTTCAAGGCCAGCAGGGTGCTGGCGGCATCGCTGGAGCCGCCGCCGAGTCCGGCCTGGGTCGGGATGGTCTTCTTCAGCCCGATGTGGGCACCCAGCGGGCAGCCCGTATGTACCTGCAGGGACTTAGCAGCCCGCACGACCAGATCGTCGGCGGGCAACAGCGAAGGGTCGTCCAGATCCTCGCGGCTGATTCGGCCGTCGGTGCGCCGTTCGAAGTGCAGGGTGTCGCACCAGTCGATCAGCGTGAAGACCGATTGCAGCAGATGGTAGCCATCGGCCCGTCGTCCGACGACATGCAAAAACAGATTCAGTTTGGCCGGTGCAGGTACATCCAGCAGTTGCTTGAGGCTCATGGTTGCTGCAGCACGATACGCAATTGAACGGCTGGCTGTGGTTGCATACGGCGGGCACTGAGTCGGCCTTCGGCCAGTTGCGACAGGTCGGCCTGCCAGCCTTGGAGTTCAACGGCTTGGCCGCGCAGCCACTGGAACAGCGGGGTCAAGGGCAGGGCGGTGCCAGTGAGCGCAGCAGTCAGTTCGTCCATGCTTCGATAGCGTTGCCGTTCATGGCCGCGGATCAACTCTGCCTCGTCAGCAGACCAGCGAGCGATGCCGATGAGCTGACCAAAAGGAGAAGTCAGGCGAATTTCGCCAGCCTCGGGATGGCCGACCAGTTCAAACAGGGCGCTGAAATGTTGTGGTGGCTCTTCGGTGACGGTCAGAGCCAAACGCCCGCTCCAGTGGGCGCCAGGCTCCAGCGTCATCCAGCCAGGGCCGGTGGCACAGCCCGTCAACAGGCTGAGCGTCAGTGTCGATGCGATCCAGGCGCGACGCTTCATGGCCGGGCCTGCAGGCGCTGCAATGTTTCGAGCAGAGTGGTGTTCTCAGGGTCCAGCAACAAGCCCTCGCGCCAGATCACCAGCGCGTCATCCCGTTGGTTCAACGCCCAGAGAACTTCTCCCAGATGGGCGGCGATTTCTGCATCAGGCATGCGCCGGTAGGCATCTCGCAATATGCGCAATGCTTCTTCCTTATTGCCCATGCGGAATTCGACCCAGCCCAGGCTGTCGAGAATGTGTGCATCGTTGGGCGAGGCAGCCAGCGCAATGAGGATCAGCTGACGCGCTTCTTCCAGTCGTTCATTGCGGTCGGCGAGTAAGTATCCGAGGGCGTTGAACGCATGGTAATACTCCGGATGACGAGACATGATGCCTCGCAGCAGAGTCTCCATCAGAGCAAAGTCACCGGCCTTGAAGGCGGCAAGGGCTTGTTCGTAGATGATGTCCGGGTCAAGTGGAAACCGTTCGGCCAGCGCGGTGTATACCTCTAGGGCCTCCGCATAAGCCCGGACTTCTCGAAGCATCTGGGCTTCAGCCAGCAGCTTGCGCCGGGCATCGGATTCGTGCCTGGACGGCTGGCGCTGAATCAGGGCCCGTGCTTCGGCAATCTGCCCTTGTCGGGCAAGCAGGCTGGCGCGACGCAGTTGGGCAAACAAGAGATCGTCCCCATTCTCGACGCGGTCCAGCCAAGCTGACGCGGCCTGGAAGTTCCGTTGCTGCTCAGCGATCTGGGCCAGTTGCAGGTAGGCCTGGGTGCGGCCGATTCGCGCTTGGTCGGGCGGCAGGGTTGGTGCCAGCCCGAGAAAACGCTCCAGCGATCGCGTGGCGTCTGTCGGCAAGCGCAGTTGGAATTGAAGGATGCCCTGCAACAGCCAGGCCTCAGGGTGGTTGGGGTTCTGTGCGAGCAACCGCTCCAGATTCGCCTGGGCGGTTTGCCACTGGCGGTTGTCCAGCAGGGTGCGGATGTAAGCCACATGGATGGTGTGGCGCTGTTCGAGGTCAGCCGCTGCCGGCTGCTCAAGAAAGCGGTCGATCAAGGCTTGGGCCTCCGCTACCCCGAGCTCAAAAAGTTCAGCCGCCAGAGCCGCCGCAAAAACGGACTGGGGCTGCGCCTGCAAGCCCGAGCGCGCTGCCTGGAGGGCTGCAGGCAGATTCTGCTGATGCATCTCCATCCGGCCGATTGCTGCCCAGGCGGTGCCTGCGGTTTGGCGATCGCGCAGAGCGTTGCGCAATGCATCACGAGCCACCTGCAGAGCGATGGCGCGGTCGCTGGTGCGCACAAGCGCCTGTGGAATGGAGTTGATGACTTCATGGCGACGCTCAGGCGGTGCCAGCTCGATGAGTCGCGTCAGGGTTCGGGTGACGTCCGCTGGCCGATTGAGCGCAAGCAGGATCTGCAATTCATAGCGCAAGGGTTCGTCCGATTCCGGATAGGCGCGAGCCCAGTCCTGGGCGGCCGACAAGGCTGCGTTCCCGGCCCGGTTTTGAAGGGCAATTTCCACAGCTCGTCGGTACAGTTCAGGTCGCCGGGTACGGTTCGCGGCGTCCAGCATCAGGGAATAGGCAGCGCCCGCGTCGTTGTTGAGCAACTGCATTTCTGCCACCAGCAACTGGTAGAACAGCGCACCGTCGAGATCAGCGAAGCGAACGATCTCGGGAGTCGTGCCGCTGGATGGTCCGGCGGTCTGGGCGTGCGATGCAGCGGAGACCCAGGCCAGCGTCACAATCAGGCAAAGTGGGCCGAGCGCCCATCGACAACGATGCGCACCCGTGGGGTGTCGGTGGGGTGTGTTGCGGTCAACCATATCCATTGAGTCATGATAATGGATAGCCTTAGACTCAGCAGCACAGCACACCATGCCCGAATTGCCCGAAGTGGAAGTGACCCGACTCGGTCTTGCCGATCGCTTGACCGGCGCACGTATTCAGACGGTGTGTCTGGGCAAGCCTTTGCGGTGGCCGCTGGGCGTGCCGGTCGATCGCCTTCGGGGGCAGGTCATTCGGCAGCTCAGGCGCCGTGGAAAATATCTCTTGCTGGACCTGGACGAGGGTTTGCTGCTGGTTCATCTGGGCATGTCGGGCCACCTGCGTTTTGATCAGGCCCTGCCGGCCCCAGGGCCGCATGATCATGTCGATCTATGGACCGACCGTGGCGTGCTTCGCTTGCATGACCCGCGACGATTCGGTGCCGTCGTTTTTGCCGAAAGCGAATCCGATCCGCAGGCTCGCAAACTGCTGGGCAGGCTGGGTGTCGAGCCGCTGACGGACGCATTTGATCCGATGGATTTTCATCGGGCACTGAAAACCCGCCGAGGGGCCATCAAGCAGGTGCTGCTGGCGGGAGACATCGTGGTGGGTGTGGGGAACATTTATGCCGCAGAGGCGCTGTTCTGGGCTCGCATACGGCCCATGACCAAGGCTCATCGCCTCAGTGCCAAGCGAGTAGCGCTTTTGCATGCGGCGATCAGACGAGTGCTGACCCGAGCCCTGGACGCCGGAGGCAGCACACTGCGCGATTTTGCCAACGCCGAGGGTGGCTCGGGCTATTTCCAGTTGGAAACCATGGTGTACGGTCGGGCGGGCGAACCATGCCGTGTGTGTGGGACGCCGATCCAGTCGGTTCGTCAGGGTCAGCGCTCCACGTTTTTCTGTCCGACGTGTCAGAAGAATTGAAGTGGGGTGCTATATTGCCCGGATGATCCGTACCAAGCCTTAACCGGCCATTGCACATGTCATTCACACAGGAATTCGACGACCACAGCGTCTGGCGCAGGGAAAAGATTCGCCACCTGCAAGGACTGGCCGAATGGCTCGACCGGCAGGAGTTGCTGGATGCGGGGACGCAGGAGCGGCTGAGGCAACTTCAGAATCGTCTGGGCTCCGACAAGGTCATGGTGGCCTTCGTGGCCGAGTTTTCCCGTGGCAAGTCCGAACTCATCAACGCGGTCTTTTTTGCTGGCTACGGGCGCCGGATCATGCCAGCCAGTGCAGGGCGTACCACCATGTGCCCCACCGAACTGGGCTACGACGACGATATTCCTCCCTGCTTGCGACTGTTGCCCATCGAGACCCGTTTGCAGCAGCAGTCGCTGCTTGAATGGCGAAGTGCACCAGAGCAGTGGGAGCGACTGGAGCTCGATGTCAATGACCCCCAGCAGTTGGCCCAGGCCATCGAAAAAGTGGCTGAGGTGCGTCGGGTGACGCCTGATGAGGCCCGGTCTCTGGGTTTCTGGCATGACGACCAGCCAGACGACAACCCGCTGGTCGGGCCAGACGGGTTGGTCGAAATCCCCCGATGGCGTCATGCGCTCATCAACATGGCCCACCCTCTGTTGAAAAAGGGCCTGGTGATTCTTGACACCCCGGGTCTGAACGCGATCGGGGCCGAGCCTGAACTCACCATCAGTCTGTTGCCCCAGGCCCATGCGGTGGTGTTCATTCTGGCCGCCGATGCGGGGGTCAGCAAATCCGATCTGGCCATGTGGCGCGAACATCTGGCACCCTCTGCCGAGCAGGTGGACTCCCGACTCGTGGTGCTCAACAAGATCGACACTCTGTGGGATGACCTGAGCACGCCGGCGTACATTGAAGCGCAGATACGCCGCCAGCGTGAGGAGTCTGCCACGGTGCTGGGCTTGCAATCGGAACAAGTGATTGCGGTGTCAGCGCAAAAAGGCTTGCTGGCCAAGGTCCGGCACAACGACACCTTGCTGGCTGAAAGTCGTCTCGCGGAACTGGAGCAGGCGCTCGCCGACGATGTGCTGGGCAGGCGTCGGACCATGCTGGAGTCGGACATCGATGCGTCTCTCAAGCAACTCCGCCAGGATGTGGGGCAGCAGTTGCACGCCCGACAACGGGAGTTGATAGAGCAGATCCAGGAGATCGAGACCCTGCGCGGGAAAAACGAGACCGTCATTCGCCAGATGCGCATGCGCATCGAGCAGGAGCAAAAGGAGTTTGATCAGGGAGGGGCACGCATTCAAGCCGTGCGATCCGTCCATTTCAGAGAACTCAAGGAACTCTTTGTCCAGTTGGGCAGCAACCGACTCAAGGCGGATGTTGCCAGCCTGGCACTGGCGCTCAAGCAGCCAGGCATCAAGCTGGGGGTGAAAAAGTTCTACAGCGATGCGTTTGCCCGACTGTACGGCAGTTTTTCCCATGTGCAGGTCATGGCCGAACGCATTGAAGATCAACTGGCGGCCTCGTTTCGTCAACTGAATGCGGACTATGGCCTCGCTTTGCAGATGCCGGAAAAGCTGGATTTGCAACCTTATTTCGATGAACTCACAGTGATCGAGCGCAACCACTTGCAGTACCTGGGGGTGACCAATACCTTCAGGCTGGCGCAGCCTGAATTTGCGGATCGCCTGTCCAAAGCCATTCTGTCCAGACTGCGTCAGCTTTATGCGGATGCGTCCGGCCATGTGGAGTTGTGGAACCAGACGTCCACCTCACAGCTGGATGTTCAGTTGCGGGAGCGGCGCAAGAATTTTGCGAGACGCATTGAGGCCGTGCATCGCATTCAGGAAGCCGCCGAAGGCCTTGAAGAGCGACTGGCCGAATTGCAAGGTCGCATGCACGAGGTGGAGGCGGACATGGAAGCGCTGGCCCGCATGACCTTGCCAGAGCGGGCGCTGGCTGAGGCAGCTATCGAGGCATGAGCGACTTTTTTCGGTCTGTGGTGGGCTGGCAAATCCAGTCCGGCCGCCACGGTCTGCCTTGGCAGGGCAGCCACGATCCGTATCGGGTCTGGCTCTCGGAAATCATGCTCCAGCAGACCCAGGTCTCGGCGGTACGGGCCTATTACGAGCGATTTCTGGATCGGTTTCCGACGCTTGAGGCCCTGGCGGCTGCCCCCGAGCAGGTTGTCATGGCTCTATGGAGCGGGCTCGGGTATTACCGCCGGGCTCGCCATCTGCATCGCTGCGCACAGGTGCTGGTGGCGCAAAGGCATGGGCAATTCCCGCGCACCTCTGAGGAGTTGCAGCAACTGCCGGGTATTGGCCCATCCACTGCGGCCGCCATCGCGGCTTTTTGCTTTGGCGAACGCATCTCCATCATGGACGGGAATGTCCAGCGTGTGTTGTCACGCTGGCTGGCGTTTGATCGGGATCTGGCTCAGGCACCAGCGGCGAAGACTTTGTGGGCGCACGCGCAGGCCCTGATCCCCAAGGATGCCTCCCATCCTCAGATGGTGGCCTACACCCAGGGTCTGATGGATCTGGGTGCCACGGTGTGCCGACGAACGAAGCCTCACTGTGTGGCGTGCCCAGTGCAACACCCATGTCAGGCATTCAATCAGGGGCGACTGGCGGATTTTCCCGTCAAGCGACGCGTACTGAAGCGACGCACTGAAGCCTGGTGGCTTCTGGTGCTCCGACGTCCCGACGGTCGGTTATGGCTGGAGCCTCGACCATCGACGGGCATTTGGGCCGGTTTGCACGCCTTTCCTGTACTGCCTGACGCCGACCAAGCGGGTATGGGCCCTGAAGGTGCGCTTGCCCAAGCGCCGATCTGGCATGAACCCATCGCACACGACCTGACGCATCGGGGGCTGCAACTGCATCTGGTGGAATGGAGCGTGGCCATGCAGCACGAGCGCTCAGGCGGCTGCTGGATCGACCCCGCAGGCGATATCGGCCTGGGTTTGCCGGCGCCGTTGCGTCGCTGGATCCGCCAGCGCAGCGGACATCCTCCCAAGGCATCGGGCCTCAGTGGTGCTTGAGTGCGTCCAGCTCGCGGTGCCGAATCTGCACCGTTGCCTGGTCATGGAACTGGCGAGCCAGTCGTTCCACCAAGAATACTGACCGATGCTGGCCGCCCGTGCAACCAATGGCCACGGTGACATAGCTGCGGTGATCGGCCACCATGCGGGGCAGCCAGCGGTTCAGGAAGCGGGTGATGTGATGCTGCATGTCGGCCACTTCGGGTTCGGCCAGCAGGTAGTTGGCCACCGGGGCGTCTTGGCCGGTGAGGGTGCGCAGTTCGGGTTCGTAATGGGGGTTGGGCAGCATGCGCACGTCGAACACAAAGTCGGCGTCCATCGGCACCCCGCGCTTGAAGGCAAACGACTCGAACACCAGCGTCAGGGGTGCAGGGGCGTGTTGCAGCAGGGCCTTGACCTCGCTGCGCAGGTGCGACGCACGCAGTGAGCTGGTATCGAGCACCAGGGCCTGGTCGCGCAACTCGCTGAGCAACTCGCGCTCCCGTTCGATGGCGTCGATCAGCGCACGGTGCTGGTCTTGCGATCCCTGGAGCGACAGGGGGTGCAGGCGGCGCGTTTCCGAGAAGCGCCGCACCAGGGTTTCGGTGGTGGTGTCCAGAAACAGCACGGTCAGCGGCTGCCCCTGCTGGCGTATCGCTCGCAGCCGTTGTGGCAAACCGGGCAGCGACTGGGCGCTGCGCACGTCCATCGCCACGGCCACCCGTTCTGCTTGGTGTACCCGCTCCACTTCGATCAGGGGTTGGAGCAGTTCCGGGGGCAGATTGTCCACACAGTAAAAGCCGGCGTCCTCCAGCGCATGCAGCGCCACCGACTTGCCCGAGCCAGACATGCCAGTGATCAGGACGAGCTGCATATCAACTCCCGGGCATGGGCCAGTGTGGTGTCGGTCAGGCGCTCGCCGCCCAGCATACGGGCCAGTTCCTGGACGCGGTGGTCGCCATCGAGCGCGTGGACATGGCTGGTGGTCTGGTCGGCGGTCTGGGTTTTTTCCACCCGCAGGTGGTGGTGCGCACAGGCCGCCACCTGCGGCAGGTGCGTCACGGCGAGCACCTGACGATCCTGCCCCAAGCGACGCATCAACTGGCCCACCGTGTGTGCCACGGCACCGCCTATGCCGCTATCGACTTCGTCGAAAATCAGGGTTGGTGCCCGACCCAATTGACTCGTGGTGACCGAAATCGCCAGCGCAATGCGCGACAGTTCCCCCCCCGAGGCCACCTTGCCCACCGGGCGTGGCGTGGCCCCCGGATGAGCCGCCACCAGGAATTCGATCTGGTCGAGGCCGTGGGCCTGGGGAACGTCCAGGGTCTGGAGGCGAACCTCGAAGCGCCCGCCGGTCATGCCCAGCCCCTGCATGGCGTCGGTGATGGCCGCCGACAAGCCATCGGCAGCGCACTGGCGTTGCTGGCTCAGTTGCCGGGCCAGCTCCATCAATTGCTGTTGAGCTCGTTGAGCCTGCTTGTCCAAGGCATCCAGATCGGCCGACTTTTCCAGTGCCGCCAGCTCTTGTTTCCACTGCGCCCAGCGCTCGGGCAGAGCCTCCGGCGGGCAGCGGTAGCGCCGGGCTAAGGCCAGCCAATTGGCCAGACGCTGATCCAGCGCCTCTAGTGCGGTGGGGTCAAGCTCGGTCTGGCTGGCGTGGTGTTGCAGGTCGTGGCAGGCGTCTTCGATTTGCGCCAGGGCACCGTGCAGCGTCTCGGCCAGCGCAGCGTAGCGGGGTTCGATGTGTTGCTGGGCCTGCAGGACCTGTCGGGCCCGATGCAAGCGCTGGCAAGCGCTGTCCTCGTCCTCATCCAGGGCCAGCAGGGCGGTCTGGGCCGCCTCGATCAGGCCTTGGGCATGCGCCAGGCGGCCTTGCTGGAGGTTCAGTTCCTCCCATTCACCGGCGTGCGGGTTTAGTTTGTCGAGTTCGCCGATCTGCCATTGCAGGCGATCCCGCTCCTGTTGCCAGTGGGCCTGCTGCTGGCGGGCGGTATCGAGCAGGCGCACGGCGTCGCGCCAGGCCGCCCAGCGCGTGCGCACCGCTTGCGTATCGATGCGGGCGTAGGCGTCGAGCAACTGGCGCACCGCTTCGGGGCGCGTCAGGCTTTGCCAGGCGTGCTGACCGTGGATGTCCACCAACTCGTCGGCCAGTGCCTTCAACTGGCTCGCCGTGGCGGCGCTGCCGTTGATCCAGGCGCGGCTGCGGCCTTGGGTGTCGATCTGGCGCTTGAGTTGCAGCGGCTCGCTGTCGGTGCTGTCGGGGCTGTTAGGGCTGTCGAAGCCGTTGGCCACCAGCCACTGCCGCACCGGCTCGCTGGCCGCGAATTCGGCCACGATTTCACAGCGTGAAGCCCCCTCGCGAACCACCGAGGCGTCGGCGCGCGCACCCAGCACCAGTTGCAGCGCATCGATCAGGATCGATTTGCCGGCCCCGGTCGCACCCGTCAGCACGGTAAAGCCCGCAGGCAAGTCCAAGTCGAGCGACGGCACGATCACAAAGTCGCGCAGCGCCATGCGTTGCCAGCTCAACTCACCACTCCTTCATTCCAGTGCAGCTTGCGCCGCAGCGTGTCGAAATAACTCCAGCCCACCGGATGCAGCAAACGCAACTGATGCGCCGAGCGGCGAACGGTGATGCGGTCGCCATGCAGCAGGCTGGTGAAGCTCTGCATGTCGAAATGGGTACTGGCGTCACGGCCGGCCACCACTTCAATCGCGATTTCACCATCCGAAGGCAGCACGATCGGCCGGTTCGACAAGGTGTGGGGGGCAATCGGGGCCATCACCCACCCCGCGATGGCCGGGTGGAGCAAGGGGCCACCAGCCGACAGCGCGTAGGCCGTCGAGCCCGTTGGCGACGCAATGATCAGGCCGTCGGCGCGCTGATTGGCCACAAAGTGGCCATCGACCTCGACGCGCAGTTCCACCATGCTCGATGCGCTACCGCGGTTGACCACCACATCGTTCATGGCGATGGCCTGGAAGACGCAACGGCCGTCGCGCCACACACCGGCCTGCATCAGCGAGCGGCGGTCTTCCTCGTAGTGGCCATTCAAGATGGCCTGCAGCGGGCTTTCGTAGCCCCGGTAGGGAATGTCGGTGATGAACCCCAGGCGGCCTTGGTTGATGCCCACCACCGGCACATCGTGCCGGGCCAGTTGCCGTCCGATGCCCAGCAGGGTGCCGTCGCCACCCATCACCAAGGCCAGGTCGCAGCAGGCCCCCAGTTCGCAGACATCGAGCACCGGATGCTGGGTCAGCCCCGTGTTGAGCGCGGTTTCACGCTCCAGCGTCACGTCGCAGCCGTGGTCGTGCAGAAAGTGGATGATGTGGTCAATCGCGTCGCGCGAGCCTTGGGCCTGGTACTTGCCTGCCACCGCCACATGGCGAAAGCGAGTCGGCGTGGTGAGGGCGGGGGCAGCGGACGGTGCTGGGGGCGAATTCATGCTCAAATTAGAGCACAAGGTTCTTAAAATCTGACCATGCTCGATGATCGCTCCAAACTGCTGCTCAAGACCTTGGTCGAGCGCTACATTGCGGACGGCCAGCCCGTCGGCTCCCGTACCTTGTCCAAGTCGGCTGGGCTGGAGCTCTCGCCCGCCACCATCCGCAACGTGATGAGCGATCTGGAAGAGCTGGGCCTGATCGTCAGCCCCCACACCTCGGCGGGGCGGGTGCCCACGGCACGCGGCTACCGCCTGTTCGTGGACACCATGCTGACCGTCAGACGCGAAGACCTGCGGCCCGCCGACCGATTGTCCGGCGCGGCCCTGCAAGCCGAGCAGCCGCGGCAGGTGCTCAACCAGGCGGCGCAGATGCTCTCCAGCCTGTCGCAGTTCGTCGGCGTGGTGATGGCACCCAAGCGCCCCAGCGTTTTTCGGCACATCGAATTCCTCAGCCTGTCGGAGCGGCGCGTGCTGGTGATTCTGGTGTCACCGGATGGCGACGTGCAAAACCGCGTCATCCACACCCAGACCGATTACGCCCAGAGCCAGTTGCAGGAAGCGGCGAATTTCCTCAACACGCACTATGCCGGGCTGACCATCGACCAGGTGCGCGAGCGCTTGCACACCGAAGTGGACCGCCTGCGCAGCGAAATTGCCTCGCTCATGGTCAAGGCCGTCGAGGCCGGCTCGCAAGCCATCGAACAGCAAGACGAAGTGGTGGTGGCCGGCGAGCGCAACCTGCTGTCGGTCAGCGAGTTCTCGCGTGACATGGAGCATCTGCGCAAGATGTTTGACCTGTTCGAGCAAAAAACCCAGCTCATGCGGCTCCTGGAAGTCTCGAACCAGGCCGAAGGGGTACGCATCTTCATCGGCGGCGAAAGCCAGTTTCTGCCCTACCAGGACTTGTCGGTGGTGAGCACCACCTACGAAGTCGATGGACAGGTCGTCGGCACCTTGGGTGTGATCGGCCCCCAGCGCATGCCCTACGACCGCATGATCCAGATTGTCGATATCACGTCCAAATTGGTGAGCAACGCGCTCAGCCACCACAAGTGAATGGCTACAATGCGGGGCTGGTCGGGGCGTTAGCTCAGTTGGTTAGAGCAGGGGACTCATAATCCCTTGGTCGGGGGTTCAAGTCCCTCACGCCCTACCAAACAAATCAAGCACTTAGCGCAGAAATGCCTAGGTGCTTCTTGTTTGCGCCCGCCGATGTAAGGGCGGATGTAAGACGATTTTCGGATTCGCCCATGCTTGCCGGATGGGTTGGGTATTCGCCCGCTGCGGGCACAGCCATTGACTACGACGTGACGGCACAGGCCACCAAGCGCTTCTTCGCCACCGTGCAGAACAAGCTGCACGGGGCCATCCACGGACAGACGGCAGCCGAGGTGGTCTGTCACCGTGCCGATGCCGACCAGCCCCACATGGGCTTGACCACTTGGAAGGATGCGCCGGGTGGCAAGATCCAGAAGTTCGATGTCGTGGTGCCAAGAATTACTTGACCGAGCCCGAAATGGCGCAACTCTCCCGCCTGGTCAACGCCTATCTGGATGTGGCCGAGGACATGGCGCAGCGCAAGATCCCGATCACGATGCAGGATTGGGAAACCCGCCTGAACCGCTTCATCGAAGCCACTGAGCGCGATGTGCTGCAAGACGCGGGCAAGGTGTCGGCAGAAATCGCCAAGGCCCATGCCGAAAGCGAATTCGAGAAATACCGCATCGTGCAGGACCGCCTGTTTGAAAGCGATTTTGACCGGCTGTTGAAACAGATTGAGCCTGGCAGTACGCCCGGCACGGACGAGGACTGACGCCCATGGCCACGAAGAAAACCACCAAAACCAACCCCAGTTGGAGTGACGTCAAAACCAAGCTGGCCGATTTCGACCGCCCCGGGCTGCTGAGCCTGGTGCAAGACCTGTACGCCGCCAGCAAGGACAACAAAGCCTTCCTGCATGCCCGCTTCGGGCTGGGCGATGATCCGCTGGAGCCCTACAAGGATGTGATTATTCGCTGGATCAACCCGCCGGATTTCCGCAGCCCGATCTCCGTCAGCAAGGCCAAGAAAGCCATCAGCGATTACAAAAAGGCGCTGGGCCAGCCCGAGGGCTTGGCCGAACTGACGGTGTTCTACTGCGAGGAAGTGTTCGATTTTCTGGCTGGTTGCGGCTTGGACGACGAAGGCTTTTACGACGCACTGGTGCGGATGTTCGAGCAGGCACTGAAATACGTGCTGGCTTTGCCCAAGGGGCAGCAAGCGGCATTTCTGGCCCGACTCGACCGGGTTCGGCAACTCGGGCAGAACGTCGGCTGGGGCGTGGGCGATGACTTCGACCATTTCTGGTCAGAGGTCGGCTTGGCGGCTGACGAATGAACAAATCCGAAAAGACAGTGGTGGGCAAGTGGCGCGTCACTGGCATGGAAGTCTGGGATGCTG
>DBAZ01000018.1 GCA_002291945.1 Tepidimonas sp. UBA997 | reverse complement strand
CGCTACCCTGATCGGGCGGCGCGGGTCGTCCGATCCCTGCTGGGGACTGCGCACAAAAAGCAAAGAGCGCACGCCACGGGAAACCTGCATGGCCTGGCCCGCAGCCCCTCTCGATCTTCTGTCGCATGAGTGTCGCATTCAGACAGGCCTCGATGGACAGCATAAAATGGTGATCCGGCACGTCGCTTCACCATGCGGCCCGCCATTTCACATCGTGGAGACAGCGACCATGTCACAAAAGCAGCAAGACAAACGCGCCGAGTTACGCCGTGCCGCTCTGGAGTATCACGCACAACCGACCCCTGGGAAAGTGGCGATAGCCGCCACCAAGCAGTTGACCAGCCAGCGCGATCTGGCACTGGCCTATTCACCCGGCGTGGCGGCTCCGTGCGAGGAAATCGTTGCCGACCCGGTGAACGCCTACAAGTACACCAGCCGGGGCAATCTGGTGGCGGTCATCACCAACGGCACGGCGGTGCTGGGTCTGGGCGACATCGGCCCGCTGGCGGCCAAGCCGGTGATGGAAGGCAAGGGCGTGCTGTTCAAGAAGTTCGCCGGCATCGATGTGTTCGACATCGAGATCAACGAAAAAGACCCGGACAAGCTGGTCGAGATCATTGCGGCGCTGGAGCCTACCTTCGGCGGCGTCAACCTCGAAGACATCAAGGCACCGGACTGCTTCTACGTCGAGCGCAAGCTGCGCGAACGCATGAAGATCCCGGTTTTCCACGACGACCAGCACGGCACCGCCATCGTGGTCGGGGCGGCCATTCTGAACGGCTTGAACGTGGTGGGCAAGGAGCTGAAGCAGGTCAAACTGGTCACGTCCGGGGCCGGGGCTGCGGCACTGGCTTGTCTGGGGCTGCTGGTCAAGCTCGGCATTGCGCGTGAAAACATCTGGGTGACGGACCTCGCAGGCGTAGTCTATGCGGGCCGCACCGAGTTGATGGACCCCGACAAAGCCCAGTATGCCCAGCCGACCGAGCAGCGCAAACTGGCCGAGGTGATCGAGGGGGCCGACATCTTCCTCGGCCTGTCGGCGGGCGGTGTCCTCAAGCCCGACATGGTGGCCAAGATGGCGGCCCAGCCCTTGATTCTGGCGCTGGCCAACCCGACGCCCGAAATCCTGCCCGAAGAAGTCCGGGCCGTGCGCGACGATGCCATCATGGCCACGGGCCGCACCGATTACCCGAACCAGGTCAACAACGTCCTGTGCTTTCCCTACATTTTCCGCGGTGCGCTGGACGCGGGCGCGGCCACCATCACCGACGAGATGGAGATCGCGGCGGTGTACGCGATTGCCGAACTGGCCAAGGCCGAGCAAAGCGAGGTGGTGGCCGCCGCTTACGCGGGCGAAAAACTGGCCTTTGGCCCCGAGTACCTGATCCCCAAGCCATTTGACCCGCGCTTGATGATGAAGATCGCGCCCGCCGTGGCGCAGGCGGCGGCCGACAGCGGCGTGGCTGCAAGGCCGATTGCCGATCTGGAGGCTTATCGCGAGAAGCTGCAAAGCTTTGTGTTTGCCTCCGGCACCATGATGAAGCCGGTCTTCACCATTGCCAAGCAGGCCCGGCACAAGCGCATCGCCTACGCCGAAGGCGAAGATGAGCGGGTGCTGCGGGCCTGCCAGATCGTGGTGGACGACGGGCTGGCGCGACCGACCCTGATCGGGCGCCCCGCCATCATGGCCCAGCGGGTGCAGAAGTTTGGTCTGCGCCTGAAAGAGGGCCTGGACTACGATGTGGTCAACGTCGAACACGACGACCGCTACCGCGAACTCTGGCAGAGCTACCACCAACTCATGGAGCGGCGCGGCGTGACCGAGCAGTTGGCCAAGATCGAGATGCGCCGCCGCCTGAGCCTGATCGGTGCCATGCTGCTGCGCCGCGGCGATGTCGATGGGCTGATCTGCGGCACCTGGGGCACCAACCCAATGCACCTGAACTACATCGACCAGGTGATCGGCAAGCGACCCGGTGCCCTGTGCTACGCCGCCATGAACGCGCTGATGCTGCCCGGACGGCAGGTGTTCCTGGTTGACACGCACGTCAACTACGACCCCAGCGCCGAGCAACTCGCCGAAATCACCCAGATGGCGGCACGCAAAATGCTGCGATTCGGCATCACGCCCAAGGCGGCTTTGCTGTCGCACTCCAATTTTGGCTCATCAGATCAGCCTTCTGCCGTCAAAATGCGTCAAGTGCTCGACATTTTGCGCCAACAAGCCCCCTGGATGGCGGTGGAAGGGGAAATGCACGGCGACATCGCACTCGATGCCGAAGCCCGCCAGCGCATCATGCCGCGCAACGTGCTGGAGGGCGATGCCAACCTGCTGGTGTTCCCCAACATCGACGCTGCCAACATTGCCTACAACCTGCTCAAGACCGCCGCCGGCGGTGGCATCGCCATCGGCCCGATGCTGCTTGGTGTGGCCAAGCCGGTACACATCCTCACCGCCAGCGCCACCGTGCGGCGCATCGTCAACATGACGGCCTTGACCGTGGCCGAGGCCAACGTGGGGCCCCGAGCGGTTGCCAGCACCTGAGCAGCCTTTGCTTTTTTGGTTGCTTTTTTGGGGCGGTTCAGGCAAACTAATGCCTTTGGATTTCAGGGTTAACCCGTGGCTAGCACGGGTCAGCCGCTTCGTGAACCCGCCCAGCCACCTTTTTACAACTTTCACTTCGGGAAAAACCACGGAGATGGACACATCGCTTCGTAACGTGCGAACCAATATCGTGCAGTCGATACGAGCCCACACGGTCAAGGACCTGGAGGCATCCGCCGGGCAACTGGGGCACCACTTTCTCTACGCCAACCTGGCCGCAGCCCTGAACAAGCAGGACGTTCTGGATCTCGTTTCACGGCAGTACACCTTGCCCATTCAAACCGGCAAGAACTTTGATGCGCTCTACGACAGCCTGACGGACGTCGTGCACAAGTCGGGGCCGCAAACCGGATTCATCGTCGTTCTGGAGCACATCCCGACGGGCCCCAAGTTCGACAAAGAGGCTCGCGAGCAACTGCTCGACATTTTCCGGGACGTGGCCGACTACTGGAGCGATCGTAAAGTGCCGTTTCGCTGCTTCTATTCTTTTTCGGTCGCCCGTGCGCCCAAAGCGGCCGATCTCGAAGCTAGGGATGAGCCGCTCCTGACGGACAAACTGGTTGACGTCAGCCCACAAGCCTTGCGCATGAGCAGCCCGTTCAATGCAGGCTATTGGTTGACGGCGGCCTGATTCGTCAGACACTGAGGGTTTCGGCAAGTCCGACGTACTCCTCGACCGGGACCTCCTCGGCGCGGCGCTGCAGGTCGAAAGAGCCGCTGAAACCCTGTTCATCCAGCCACTTGCCCAAGCTGTGACGCAGCAGCTTGCGCCGCTGTGAAAATGCAGACCGCACCAAGCGCTCCAGCACGCCTGGTCGCAGGGAAGGCGGATGGCTCAGGGGCACCATGCGCACCACCGCACTGTCCACCCGCGGTGGTGGGTCGAAGCTTTCGGGGGGAACATGCAGCACGTTCACCATGTCGTAGCGCCACTGCAGCATCACACTCAAGCGCCCGTACTCAGCAGTGGACGGCCTCGCAACCATTCGGTCGATGACTTCCTTCTGCAACATGAAATGCTGATCGATCACATGATGCGCATCGGCCAGCAGATGAAACAGAATGGGGCTGGAAATGTTGTAGGGCAGATTGCCCACGATGCGCAACCGCTGGGGTGGCCGCCCATGCAGACCATCTTTGGCCAGTTGAGCAAAATCCACCCGAAGAACATCGGATTCGATCACGCTCAATTGACGGTGCGCCCGCAAGCGGGCTGCGAGATCCCGGTCCAGTTCGATGACCGTCAAGTGGCCCAGACGCTCGACCAGTGGCTGCGTCAACGCCGCCAGCCCTGGGCCGATTTCGATCATGGCGTCACCCGGTACGGGCTGGATGGCGCGCACGATGGCGTCGATGATGGCCGGCTCCGCGAGGAAATGCTGACCAAAACGCTTGCGTGCCCGGTGGGGGCCACACGTGGTGGACGCGGACTTCACCGGTCAGTCTCGCGAAATTCAATGAACGCCTGTGCACGCAGTTCACGAGACCAATCTTCGTAGGCGGCCTCGGCGCGTTGTTCACGCAACCGGTTGCGTACCCATTCGCGGCGCTCACGTACCGTTTTGGCCACCTGACGCCGCTCCACCACTTGCAGCAGGTGAACACCGAATCGGGACAGGAAAGGGGTGGAAATGTCACCGGGCGCGAGCTGGTTCATGACTTGCTCGAATTCCGGCACGAACATGCCTGCACGAGCCCAGCCCAACTCACCCCCTTCACGAGCCGACCCATCCTGACTGAAGGTGCGGGCCGCATCGGCAAAGCTGATCTGCCCGGCCACGATCTGTTGGCGGATCTCGCTCAGACGGGCGGCGGCATTGCGTTCGTCCAACTGAGCGGTCGGGCGAATCAGGATATGCCGCGCCCGTGTTTCCGGCAGGGTTTCTTCGGGCAGATTGAGCGGGCGCTTTTCCAGAACCTTCAACACATGAAAGCCGGCTCCGCTGCGAACGGGATCTGTGACGTCGCCTCGGCGCAGATGGCGAATCGCCTCCAGAAACAGGGTCGGATAGCGATCGGCGGTGCGCAGCCCCATTTGCCCCCCCGCTTCACGTTCTGGCCCTGCAGAGAACTGCTGAGCCAGCGCTGCGAAGTCTTGGCCCTGGCGGGCCTGCTGGGCCAGTTCACGCGCACGAGCCTCCAGCGCCGCACGGGTGCTGGAGTCGGCGTTTTCAGGGACCGCAATGAGAATTTGGGCCAGATGCAGCGCAGTCTGATTCGGTGCGGCAAGCGCCGCTTGCTCTTGAAGATAGGCGTCGATGTCGCGTTCGGTGATGCGCGTGCGGCTTTCAATCCCTCGCGCTCGCGCACGTTGAAGCAGGATGTCGTTGCGCAGATTGGCTCGGAATGCGGTGGGCGAAGTCCCCATGGCCCGCAGGCGCTGATGCAACTGCTCCACGCTCAGGCCATTTTGTCGGGCCACCTGGGCTTCGGCATCATCGACACTGGCGTCATCGACCCGAATACCCGTTTGCATGGCCCACTGAATCTGGGTTTGTTCGAGGATCAGTTGCTCCAGAACCTGCCGAGCCAGTTCGTCGGGAGGTGGCAGGCTGCCACCTGGCGGGGGTTGAATGAGCGCCAGACGGGCGCGAAGGTCGGCACTGGTGATGGGCTCGGCATTGACCAGCACCAGAATCCGGTCGGCTTCACGGGGGCTTGGGCCGCCCTGGGCATGGACCGCAAAGGTCGGCATGATACAGGCCAGCGCCAGGGTCAATGCACCCAGCGCATGCAAGGGTCGGACGAAAAGGGATACAGGCAGTTTAGTCATAGCGCTCAAAACGGCTCGGCGGGTTGATCTGCTCGCGCAGGAATTGGTAGCGGGGAATGTTGTCGCGCAGGGTTTGCAGCGGATTGGAGCCCAGCCTGGAAAAGCCCGAGAATTCCAGCTGAAACATGATGCGCTGGTTGGCGCTGGCACGGCTTTGCTGGAGGCGTTCGAGCACCACGCGGCCAATCCAGCAGCCGGCGTCGTATTCGAACCCCGCGACCAGATCGATCACCCGACGGTCTTCCAGGCTGAAATTGATCCGACCGACCGAATACCAGTGGCCAGGGCCCAAGCCGCGGCCCCAGCCAAGATCGGGTGCCCGTGGGCCAGGCATCAGATCACTCAGGGGCCACTGCCAGGCCACATCGATCTGCTCGCTTTCGTCGCGTTGCAGACGATACGCCGCACTCACCACGCGGAAGTTCCCCGGGTTGTAGCGCCCCCCCAGGGTGGTGCGTACCGATTGACGCGTTTGGGGGTCGAACTGAACCGTACCGTTGAACGACCATGCCGGATTCCAGTTGAGTGAGCCAGCCAGCAACACGTCGCTGATGCGTTCCGTCAAGACTGCGGCGGTGCCATCTTCGCTTGGCAGAACCACGCGCTGGTCGCTCAGGCGCAGGCGCTGCGCAATGCCGAAGCTAGCCCACTCGGCCCCGGTGTCCGGGCTGATGATGCGTGAAGTCAATCCCAGAGTCACGGCATGCAAGTCGGCTATGCGGTCGTGACCGGCAAAGGGGTTGGGCGAAAAAATGGTGGCGAGGTTGAAATCAAAAGCGGCACTGTCGTAGACCGGCAAATAGCCCTGTTCCTGAAAAGGTGTGACTGTGAAGAACAGTCGAGGCTCCAGCGTCTGGATGGCGTTGCGGCCCAACACCTGGGTGTCTCGGTCAAAGAAGAGGCCACTGTCCAAGGACAAGGTCGGGATCAGAAAGCTGGCCTGCCGTGATCGGTCGCTCAGGGGCCCAACGGCCCGGTCAAACTGATACTGGCGCGCATGCAGACGCAACGCTGGGCGCACGTACCAGCCGGGTGCCTGCCATTCCGCCCCCAGATGGGCCTGTGCCAGCCACCGGGTAGCGTTCACATCGGTGATCCGATTCAGCCCCCCGATCACCGGGGCGCGGTCGGTCACGAATTGGGTGACCTCGGTCAGTGCGGCCAGCGTGAAGGTGTCGCTAGTCGATCCAGGCAGGCGGCCGGGTTGGTAGCGTGCCGCGATGGAAGGCAGTCGATCATAGGGCGCACGGATGAGATCGTCCGGGTCCTGAAGCGTCTGCCAGCGGTAAGCCCCAGCGCTCAACGACCATCGGCCTGCAGTGGTGCTGAGCACGGCATCGCTGGGCAGGAGGCGCTCGGTCAGTGAGGTGCTGGAGCGCGGGAAGTCGCGCCAGTAATTGTCATCACTGACCCGATTGTGATCAAGCCGCAAGTGCACGGGTGAGGTGCCGGGCAAGCTAGGCAGCACATGCTGGTGGCGCACAGAGACGGCCCAGCGATCAGCGTCACGAAGCTGGTCGTTGGCCATGTAGGCCACACGAAGCGTGCCCGCGTGGTTGCGTTCGAGGTAGCGGTACTCCCCTCCCAGATCAAGCCCACGGCGACTCATGAGGGTCGGAAAAAGCGTGGCGTCCCGGTTGGGGGCCAGATTCAGGTAGTACGGCAGCGTGAGCTCCAGACCGCTGCGGTTGTCGAGGTTGATCGTCGGGGGCAGAACGCCCGATTTGCGCGCATCCGACAAGGGGAAGCTGATCCATGGCGAGGCCAGCAAGGGCACCCCTTTGAAGCGCAGCACGCCATTCGTGGCGGTACCCGTGTCCGCCGCCTGGTCAAAGACGATCCGGCTCGCACCCACGTACCAGTCGGGCTCCCAGGCGTTCGCACTGGTCCGTGGGCACGTGGTGTACCGAACCTGGTGGGCGACCATCCGGTCTCGACCCTCGAAATCCACATGGCTAGCATCGCCGTGCCCGCCGGTTCGGAGAAAAGAGAAGGTGGGTTGTTCGAACCGGCCGCGCTGGGTGTCGAGTTGCAGTTCCAATGCGGCACCTTGGAATCGATCGCCTTCGCGGTTGATTCTGACGTTGCCGGTGGCCAGGGCGGTGTTGTCGGCGGTTCGCTCCAGACGGTCGGCCCGCAACACCAGATCGTGGCGGCGCAACTCGACATCACCTTCAATGACCGTTTCCCGACCCAAAGACCCCGAGATGCGCTCGCCGGCAAGAAACACCGGTGCCTGTTCACGCGCATCCCGCGGCAGGGTGTCCAGTAGCCGGGTAGTCATCGTCAGGTTGAGTGGTGCCGCTGGCTCGGACGCCTGGGCGCTGGCCGAGCACACCATCAGAACGGCCCACGCCACCGAAGCGCCACGCCGCCGACACCATGCCGGCATGCAGACAGGATCGTGCGCCGCGTGGGCAGTTGGATGACGGGTTGGCCGCTGGGGCCGCGTGAGCAAAAGCATGAGAACTGCAGGCTGCAAAAAAGACCGGCGTCGGCCTCCGTAGAATAGCGCGTCCATTATCCATCACCCCCGTGATGGGGAGTTTGCCGCCATGATATCTGCCGCCGTCAGCCCGCAACCGCCCGCCGCCCCGCTTGCTGCTTTGCCCCTGCCCTGGCCCGACTTGCAGCGCGAGGCGCAATTTCAGGCTTGGTTGGGCCCGGTGGTGGCCATGCATGGGCTCGATCCGGCCACCTTGCGCATGGCCTCGGCCGATGCCAGTTTCCGCCGCTACTTCCGGCTGCAGCGGGCCGAAGGCGGCAGTTGCATCATCATGGATGCGCCGCCGGACAAGGAAAACTGCCGCCCCTTCGTGCAGGTGGCCCAGCTCATGCAGGCCGCGGGCGTCCGGGTGCCGCAGGTGCTAGACTGGAACGAAACCCACGGCTTCATGTTGCTGACGGATCTGGGCGAGCAGACCCTGCTGAGTGCGCTCGACGCGGCGCAGCCAGCCGCTGCCCTGCCCTATTTCAAGGACGCCACCGCCGCCCTGCAGGACTGGCAACGGGCGTCACGGCCCGCCGTCCTGCCCGATTACGATGCCGCCTTGCTCCAGCGCGAACTGCAGTTGTTCCCGGACTGGTACCTGGCGCAGCACAAAGGGGTGGCGCTCGACGACGCCCAGCGCACCATGCTGGCCCAGACCTTTGCGCAAATCATCGAGCGCAATCTGGCGGCCCCGTGCGTGTTCGTCCACCGCGATTTCATGCCGCGCAATCTGATGCTGCCGCGTGGCGGGTTCGAGCCTGGCGATCCGGCTCGCCGACTCGGGGTGCTCGACTTTCAGGATGCCGTCTATGGCCCCATCACCTACGACATGGCCAGCCTGCTGCGCGACGCCTTCCTCAGTTGGGACGAAGAGATGGTGCTGGACGTCACCATCCGCTATTGGGAGCAGGCCAGAAAGGCCGGTTTGCTGGATTTTGACGGCTGGAGCGATGATTTTGGCGCGTTTTACCGTGCGGTGGACTGGATGGCTTTGCAGCGCCACCTCAAGGTCGCGGGCATTTTCGCCCGCCTGACGCTGCGTGACGGCAAGCCCAGCTACCTCGCCGACGCACCGCGCTTCATCCACTACATCCGCAGCACGGCGTTGCGCTACCGCGAACTCACGCCGCTGCTGCGCCTGATCGACAAGGTCGAGGGCTGGCAAGCCGCCAGCGGCTACGCCTATGGGCGTGCCTGAGGTGCAAGGATGCCGCGCATCTACCACCCGGCCAGCCTGCAAACGGGCTTGAACTTTGCGCTGACGCCGCAGGGCACCCGCCATGTGCAGGTGTTGCGCTTACAGCCGGGCGATACGCTCACCCTGTTTGGCGACCCGGTGCGGGGCGGCGAATGGTCGGCTGTGGTGCAAGGCATGGGCCGCCAGACTGTGCACGTGCAGGCCGTCGCCCACCATGCCATCGAGCGCGAGCCTAGCCGGGCCATTCATCTGGTCGTGGGCATGCCGACCAACGACCGCATGGACTGGCTGGTGGAAAAGGCGACCGAACTCGGCGTGGCCAGCATCCAGCCCCTGATGACCGAGCGCAGCGTGCTTCGGCTGCAGGGCGAGCGTGCCGACAAAAAACGGGCGCACTGGCAGGCGGTGGCGGTGAGCGCCTGTGAGCAATGCGGGGGCAACCGCGTCCCGGTGCTGCACGAGGTGCTGACGCTCGACGCCTGGCTGCGCCAGCCGATCGATGGTGCCCGCGCCATGCTCTGCCTGGCCGCAGGCAGCCAGCCGCTGAGGGATTGGGCGGGCCAGCAGGGGCCAAGCCAGCCGGTCTGGCTGCTGCATGGGCCCGAAGGCGGGCTGGCCCCTGCTGAAGCACGACGTTTGCTCGAGCTGGGTTGGCAGCCGGTAACGCTGGGGCCGCGTGTGCTGCGCGCCGAAACCGCCGCCATCGTGGCGACCACCTGGATGGCTGGGGCCGCCTGACCGTTACGCCCGGCTCACTTCCAGCGGCCAGGCTCCAGCGCAACGCTGCCTTTTTCGCTACTCAGCGTCAGCACGCCGTCATGGATGGTGGCCTGCAGGTGCATGCTGCGCTCGGCCAGGCTGGCCAGCGCTTGGGCTGCCGCGCTGGGCAGCCGCCACACCTGCAACCTGTCGAGTCGGGTCAGTTTGGTCTCGATGCCCTTCCACCACACCTCGGCGGCGTGGTGGAACACATACACCCGCACCGCATCGGCTTGGCTGCAGGCCTTGGCCAGCGGTTTGTCTTCCGGCTGGCCGACCTCGATCCAGAGGCGTTTGCGGCCCGTGAAGTCGGTCAGGTGGGCATCCGGGTCGTCCGGGTCCGACAGGCCGGCACCAAAGGCCAGCGTGCCGTCGCCGCCACAGATATCCTGCAGCTCGTGAGCGTTGAGCGCCAGGGCCGCCAGCCGCACCATCATGCGCTCGTCGGTCTCGCTGGGGTGACGGGCCAGGGTCAGGCTGTGGTCGGCGTAGTAGCCGTGGTCAATGTCGGCGACTTGCAGATTCGCCTTGAAGATGGTCGATTTGAGGGCCATGCGGGACTCGGGGTGGGGTTCAGGACAGGCCCAGAACGGAAGGGTCGGTGTGAATGAGACAAAGCGGGTAACGCTGCCCGGCCAAATGATCTTCCAGGCATTGCAACACCAGCGGGCTGCGGTGCCGGTCACGACTCGCACGCATTTCGCTCGGGGTGAGCCAGAGGGTACGCACGATGCCATCGTCCAGGCGCTGCTCGACCACGAGGTCACCGACGGTGCCAGCAAACGCAAAACGCAGGTAGGTGATGTCCTCCCCCATGGCGGGACGCTGGAAACGCGACAAATACACCCCCACCAGATGGGTAGGGGTGAAGCGGTGGGCAGTTTCTTCCCAGGCTTCGCGTGCGCAGGCTTCGATCGGGCCTTCGCCCGCGTCCAGGTGCCCGGCCGGGTTGTTCAGTCGCAAGCCCTCCGGGGTGTGTTCTTCCACCAGCAAATAGCGCCCCTCGCGTTCGATGATGGCGGCGACGGTGACACGGGGTTTCCAGCGTTCGTTCATGCCCGCGATTATCGACAACCCGCTGTCCGAGCCCTTTTTGTCGATGCGATGACTTTTTTGCAGGTGTACAGCATCTGAATGAGTACGATCGAGATGTGGTTTGATCGAATTTTCCTGTAAGCTCTAACGCGTATTCAATCTCAAGGTGAGAGGAGATCGGTATGCAGATTGGTGTTCCTGCCGAAACCACGGTAGGTGAAACCCGGGTCGCCGTGACGCCCGAAACCGCCAAAAAACTGGTGGCACAGGGTCATACGGTACGGGTGCAATCCGGCGCAGGGCTGGCGGCCAGCGCCCCAGACGACGCTTACACGGCCGCCGGAGCGGTCATCACGGATGCCGCCGGTGCCTTGGGTGCCGAACTGGTGCTCAAGGTGCGTCCCCCGCTGGCCAGCGAACGGGCCCTGATGCAACCGGGTGCCACCTTGGTGGGTATGCTCAATCCCTTCGATGCCGACGGCTTGGCCGCGCTGGCCCAAGCTGGCCTGACCAGTTTTGCGCTCGAAGCGGCCCCGCGCACCACCCGCGCCCAGAGCATGGATGTGCTGTCCAGCCAAGCCAACATCGCGGGCTACAAGGCGGTGCTGATGGCCGCCAACCAGTATCAGCGTCTGTTTCCCATGCTGATGACCGCCGCTGGCACCATCAAGGCGGCCCGGGTGGTGATACTGGGGGTCGGCGTCGCCGGTCTGCAGGCCATCGCCACCGCCAAGCGCCTCGGTGCCGTGATCGAGGCCTCGGACGTGCGCCCTTCGGTCAAGGAGCAGGTGGAGTCGCTCGGTGCCAAGTTCATCGACGTACCTTACGAAACCGCCGAAGAAAAAGAAGCTGCCGAAGGCGTTGGGGGTTATGCCCGCCCCATGCCCCAGAGCTGGCTGGAGCGCCAGAAGGCGGCGGTGGCCAAGCGCGTCGCGCAGGCCGATGTGGTCATTTCTACCGCGCTCATTCCCGGCCGTGCAGCCCCGGTGCTGATCACCGAAGACATGGTGCGAAGCATGAAGCCGGGTTCGGTGATCGTGGACATTGCCGCTGGCAAGGGGCCGGACGGCATCGGCGGTAACTGCCCG
The DNA here is from genome assembly GCA_002291945.1 of Tepidimonas sp. UBA997. GTDB lineage: Bacteria > Pseudomonadota > Gammaproteobacteria > Burkholderiales > Burkholderiaceae_C > UBA997. Next base: position 9,759 of record DBAZ01000018.1, on the reverse strand, counting down.
CTGACGCAAGCGGGCCAAACCGTCCAGAAACATGGGGTGTTCATCATCGGGGAAACCAACATCCCGGCGCTGGTGGCCGCCGACAGCTCCAGCCTGTATGCCCGCAACGTGCTCGACTTCCTCAAGCTGATCGCTCCGCCAGCGGCCAAGGGTGAGCCGCCTGCGGCGCTGGTCGTCAATCTGGAGGACGACATCGTCGCTGCTTGCCTGATGACGCAAGGCGGCGAAGTCAGACGCAAGGCCTGAAAGCAGGACTTCAGGCACCCCCGTTAGCCAACCCGCCGCAGAAAGATCGTCATGGAAATTTCGCCTATCGTATTCAACCTCATCATTTTCGTGCTGGCCATTTATGTCGGTTATCACGTGGTCTGGAACGTCACCCCGGCGCTGCACACGCCGCTCATGGCCGTGACCAACGCCATTTCGGCCATCGTGATCGTGGGGGCCATGCTCGCCGCTGCCCTGACCGAAACCACGTTTGGCAAAACCATGGGGGTGCTAGCGGTGGCGCTGGCAGCGGTCAATGTGTTTGGCGGCTTCATGGTGACGCGGCGCATGCTGGAAATGTTCAAGAAGAAAGAGCGCCAATGAAGCTGCCTAGCTTTTTGAATGGCCTGCTATTTCCCATGAATGTGGTGTTGGCCTTGGCCTTGGGCTATTCGATCCTGCACGGCCACCTCACTGGACTGGTGCTGGCCGTGATCGGCCTGGTGGTGGTGGTTGGCCTGCAGGTCTGGATGATGCGGCAGAACAGCAGCGTGACTGAATCGGTTGGCAAGAACGTGAGGGCGAAAAAATGAGCATGGATTTTGTGGTGCTTTTGTATCTGGTGGCGTCGGTGTGCTTCATCCAGGCCCTCAAGGGCCTGAGCCACCCGACCTCGTCGATCCGCGGCGTGATGTTCGGCATGACCGGCATGGGTATCGCCATCGTGACGACGGTGATTCTGATCTTCACGCTGGCGCAGCAGATGTCGCTCAGCGCCGTCCATGGGATGGGCTGGATCCTGCTGGGTTTGCTGGCGGGCGGCTCCTTTGGCATGGTGCTGGCGCGTCGGGTCGAAATGACCAAAATGCCCGAACTGGTTGCCTTCATGCACAGCATGGTCGGCTTGGCTGCGGTGTTCATTGCCTTGGCCGTGGTGGCTGAGCCCTGGGCCTTCAACTTGGCTGAAAAAGGCGGCCAGATCCCCTTTGGCAACAAGATCGAACTGTTCCTCGGCGCGGCCATCGGTGCCATCACCTTCAGTGGGTCGGTGATTGCGTTCGGCAAGCTCAGCGGCAAATACAAGTTTCGGCTGTTCCAGGGTGCGCCGGTCACTTTTGTCGGTCAGCACAAGATCAACCTGCTGCTCGGGCTGGCGGTGCTGGCGCTGGGCATCTACTTCGCCATGACGGGCAACTGGACGGCGTTCGTGATCCTGACCTTGATCAGCTTCGTGCTCGGGGTGCTGATCATCATCCCCATCGGCGGAGCCGACATGCCGGTGGTGGTGTCCATGCTCAACAGCTATTCGGGCTGGGCGGCGGCCGGCATCGGCTTTGGCCTGAACAACTCCATGCTCATCATTGCCGGTTCGCTGGTCGGTTCCTCGGGGGCGATCCTGAGCTACATCATGTGCAAGGCCATGAACCGCAGCTTCATCAGCGTGATTCTGGGCGGCTTCGGCGGCGAAGATGGTGCGCAAGCGGCCGGTGGCGGGGCGCAGCGCAGCGTCAAGAGCGGCAGCGCCGATGACGCCTCTTTCATTCTCGGCAATGCCGAAACCGTCATCATCGTGCCGGGCTACGGCTTGGCCGTGGCGCGGGCCCAGCACGCCGTGAAGGAACTGGCCCACAAGCTGACTGAAAAGGGTGTCACAGTCAAGTACGCCATCCACCCGGTGGCGGGCCGTATGCCGGGCCACATGAACGTGCTGCTGGCCGAAGCCGAAGTGCCCTACGACCAAGTGTTCGAGATGGAAGACATCAACGGCGAGTTCGGCCAGGCCGATGTGGCCATCATCCTCGGGGCCAACGACGTGGTCAACCCTGCCGCGCTGCAAAAAGGATCGGCCATCTACGGTATGCCGATACTGGAGGCCTACAAGGCCAAGACGGTGATCGTCAACAAGCGCTCCATGGCCGCCGGTTATGCCGGGCTGGACAACGAACTGTTCTACATGGACAAGACCATGATGGTGTTCGGGGATGCCAAGAAGGTGGTGGAGGAAATGACCAAGGCCATCGAGTGATTCACGGCAGCAGGGGCAGCAGGAAGTCGAACACTTCCTGCCACCAGGCTGCGTCGACATGGGCCAGCCAGTCGTTGTGCCCGGCTTGTGGCAGACGCCAGATATGTCGCGGTGTGGGCAGTTCAAGGTACAGTCGCTCGCCGAAGCGGGCGGGTACGATGGTGTCGCGCTCGGCCACCACCACGGCGATTGGTACCGTGGCCTGAGCTAGGTGCTGCTGACTGTCGTACCGGTCACGCAGCAGCCAGCGTACCGGCAGCCAGGGGTAGTGGTGCTGGGCAACGTTCACCAAACGATCCCAAGGGGTGATGAGCAACAGCCCCGCGACCGAGCCGGGTACCTGGGCAAAGGCCGCTGCCGCAACACCCGCGCCCAGGGACTCGCCAAGCACCAGCACCGGATCGCCAAATTGCTGCCGTGCCCGGGTGATGGTTTCGGCGGCGTCGGCCACCAGTGCGGCTTCCCGCAAGGTGCCGCTGCGTGGGCCGTAGCCGGGGTATTCGGCCAGAATGACGCGCAGCCCGAGCTGGCTGAGGTCGGCGTAATGGGCGCGGTGCCAGGCTTGCCCGGCGTTGCCATGAAAAATCACCAGCGTGGCCCGCGCAGGCCCCGTCGGCTCCCGCACCAGACCCCGGTAGTCCCCTTCGGTTGGCCAGCGCTCGAGTCCGCGGGACTGCGCCTGTAGCAGCACGTCGGCGAGCGGCGTGTTTTGTGGAAAGTAAAGCATGTGGTGCTGAAAAAGGGTCAGACTGCCAAGAAACAGCGCGGCCATGAGGGCCAACTGGCCGATGAAGCGTATCGTGCGCATGGCCGCCCCGGTCAGTCGTCGATGGCTTCCCCGTCGTGCGCCGCCGTGTCCGGTGCCACACCCGGCTCGACACCTGGCACCACGCGCCGTACCACGTCCGGCTCGAACCCCCTAGACAGCAGGTGTCGCACCTGTTTGGCCCGCTCGTGGGGGGTCTGCGGCGGTTGGCCGAACTTGCGCAGCCACCAGGCGTGCGCCCGGTCGAGCTCGTCGCTCGGGTGGCTCTGCAGCGCGTGGGTGGCAGATGCGGCGCTCAAGCCCTTGGCTTGCAGGTCGGCACGCAGGCGCCGCACGCCATAGCGGCTGGCTTTGGCCCGAACCAAGGCTGCGGCAAACCGCTCATCCGACAGCCAGCCCTGGGCTTGCAGTTGATCCAGCAACTGCTGCACCAACGCCGCATCGGGCTCGTGTGGTGCCAGTTTGCCAGCCAGTTCGGCGCGTGAGTGCTCGCGCCGTGCGAGGTGGCGCAAGGCCCGCGCCTTCAGCGTCGGTGCCGGCCGCGACGGCGCCGAGCTGCTCATCATGCTGCGGCGGCAACGCCTTCTTGGGCCGCGCCAGCGGGCAGCAAAGGCACGTTGAGGGCGGTGCGGATCTTGTTTTCGATCTCGCACGCCAGCGCCGGGTTCTCGCGCAGGAATTCGCGTGCGTTCTCGCGGCCCTGGCCGATTTTTTCGCCGTCGTAGGCATACCAGGCACCGGATTTTTCCACCACCTTGTGCAGCACGCCCAGATCGACCACTTCGCCCTCGCGGCTGATGCCTTCGCCATACATGATGTCGAATTCGGCGGTCTTGAACGGCGGGGCGACCTTGTTTTTCACCACTTTGACCTTGGTCTCGCTGCCGATGACCTCCTCGCCCTTTTTGATCGAGCCGGTGCGGCGGATGTCGATCCGCACCGAGGCGTAAAACTTGAGCGCGTTGCCGCCGGTGGTGGTTTCGGGGCTGCCAAACATGACGCCGATCTTCATGCGTATCTGGTTGATGAAAATGACCATGCAGTTGGTCTTTTTGATGGTGGCGGTGAGTTTGCGCAGCGCCTGGCTCATCAGGCGGGCCTGCAGGCCGGGCAGGCTGTCGCCCATGTCGCCTTCGATTTCCGCCTTCGGCGTGAGCGCGGCCACCGAGTCCACCACGATCAGGTCCACGGCACCCGAGCGCACCAGGCTGTCCACGATTTCCAGTGCCTGCTCGCCGGTGTCGGGCTGCGAGATCAGGATGTCGTGCAGGTTCACGCCCAGCTTCTGCGCGTACTGCACGTCGAGGGCGTGTTCGGCATCGACAAAGGCACAGGTGCCCCCGATTTTCTGCATTTCGGCAATCACCTGCAGCGTCAGCGTGGTCTTGCCGGACGATTCCGGGCCATAGATCTCGATCACGCGGCCTCGGGGCAGGCCACCCACACCCAAGGCCACGTCCAGCCCCAGCGAGCCGGTGGAGACGACCTGAATGTCGGCGATGGCCTCGCCTTCACCGAGGCGCATGATGGTGCCCTTGCCGAACTGCTTTTCGATCTGGGCAAGCGCGGCTTGCAGGGCTTTGGCTTTTTCGCTGTCTTGCGGTTTGCTTGCGCTGGCGTTCATGATCATCCTTGAAAAACATGGGGTTGAAGCACCAGCCTCCCTGGTTTCGGTGACTTGGCGTCGGTGCTTGGATAGCAGTGTAGCGCCGAATAAATAAATATTCTTTCATTTTTTAGTCAATTTGCCTTACGATTTAATTCCTTTTGTTGCCCACTCATTCCCGCCCTTTTTCCGACCCTCCCATGCCATCCGACCCACCTTCCAAGCCCAGCCACCCTCGTCGCGTGCAGGTGGCCGACCCGGGGTGGCGTCTGACGCATCTGGGTCGTCTGATGGGGCATGCACTGCGCCGCTTTGACGAGCGTGTGCTGGCGCTGATGACCCACTCGCCGCGCGCCCCGCTGGCGCTGTCGCACCTGGCCGCACGCGGGCAGGTGGGGGCGGCGATCGTCCACATCACCCGGCATCTGTCGCTCAACGGCTCGCGTCTGAGCGAACTGGCCCTGAGCGCGGGCATGAGCAAGCAAGCCATGGGCGATCTGGTCGATCAGTGCGTAGCCTGGGGCTTGGTCGTGCGCCAGGTGGATGAGCGCGATGCCCGCGCCAAGCTGATCGTGTTCACCCCCGCCGGGCTGGATTGGCTGGAGGCCTTTCGCGCAGCGGTGCAGCAGGCCGAAGCCGAGTTTCGCCAGGCAGTGGGCGAGCAGGTGGCTACGGTGGTGGCCTTGGGGCTGGAGGCCTATGCGCAGGACTATTGACCCCGGGCAACGACCCCCTAAAATGCAACACGTATAGGCCGTGCGCCCTCCGCGCCGTGCCCACGAGGAGACCCCGATGCGGATTCTGATTGCCGAAGACGACCAGGTGCTGGCTGACGGCTTGCTGCGAACCTTGCGCGCTGCCGGAGCCGCCGTGGACCACGTGGCCAGCGGCGCTGAGGCCGACGCGGCACTCATGACCAACAACGAATTCGACTTGCTGATCCTCGATCTCGGTCTGCCCCGTATGCACGGGCTGGAAGTCCTGAAACGGCTGCGCAGCCGCCGCTCCACCCTGCCGGTGCTCATCCTGACGGCAGCCGACGGGGTCGATGAGCGGGTACGCGGGCTCGATCTGGGTGCCGACGATTACATGGCCAAGCCGTTCGCCCTGCAAGAACTGGAAGCCCGCGTGCGGGCGCTGGTGCGGCGCGGCAACGGCGCGGCCAGCAGCCAGATCAGGCACGGGCCGCTGGTGTACGACCAGGCGGGTCGAGTGGCCACCATCGACGGCAAGATGGTGGATCTGTCAGCGCGTGAGCTGGGTCTGCTGGAAGTGCTGCTGCAACGGGCGGGCCGACTGGTCAGCAAGGAGCAACTGGTCGAACGGCTGTGCGAATGGGGCGAGGAAGTGAGCAACAACGCCATCGAGGTCTATATCCACCGTCTGCGCAAGAAGATCGAAAAAGGCCCCATACGCATAGCCACCGTGCGCGGTCTGGGGTACTGCCTTGAAAAAATCCCTGGCTGACGCCGCGCCGCTCGATGCCCAGCCCGAGGGCCGCGACCCGCCCCTGTCGTTCGGCCTGTTCCAACGTGAGCAACGCAGCTTGTTCGGGGAAATTCTCGACTGGATGCTCACGCCGCTGCTGCTGCTGTGGCCGTTGTCCCTGGCGCTGACGTGGTTTGTGGCGCAAGGCATCGCCAGCAAACCCTACGACCGTGCGCTGGAGTACAGTCTGCTCGCGCTGACCCAGTTTGTAGTCGTCCATGACGGCCAGGCTCAGTTCACGCTGAGCAATCAGGCCAGAGACTTGTTGCGCGCCGACGATGCAGACCTGGTGTTCTTTCAGGTTCAAGACAGCCGCGGACGGCTGATCAGCGGGGACCCCGATTTTCCGGCACCCGTTGCAGAACGGGCGATTCGGCCGGGAGAGGTCTATCTGCGCGACGACACCGTGCGTGAGGTCAGTGTACGGGTGGCTTACACCTGGGTTCAACGACCCAACATAGACGCCCCCCTCGTGCTGATGCAGGTCGCTGAAACCCACGGCAAGCGATCCCAACTGGCCACCGAAATCATCAAAGGGGTGATGGTGCCGCAATTCATCATCCTGCCTCTGGCGGTGTTGCTGGTCTGGATGGCGTTGGTCCGCGGCATCCGCCCCTTGAGTGATCTGGAGCAACGCATCCGGGCCCGTAAACCTGATGACCTCAGTCCGATCGACAACGAGCACGTTCCTCAGGAAGTCGCGCCGCTGGTGTCCTCCATCAATGACCTGTTGCATCGCTTGAAAACGTCGGTGAGCAACCAGAAACGTTTTCTGGCCGATGCCGCTCATCAACTCAAAACCCCGCTGGCTGGTTTGCGTATGCAGGCCGAAATGGCCCAGACCGCTTCTGGGGAGGACATCCACCGCTCGCTGCAGCAGATTGCCAAGTCCAGCATGCGAGCCACCCATACCGTGAATCAACTGCTGGCCCTCGCACGCGCGGAAACCACGGGCCGCAGCCTGCCCGCGATACCCGTGGATCTGGGGCGGATCATCACCGAGGTCATTGAAGACACCTTGCCACGGGCGCTCGACAAACAGATCGATCTGGGGTACGAAGGCCCCGACCATGTGCCCGAGGGATGCACCTTGATGGGCAGTCCGACGCTGGTACGGGAACTGGTTCGCAACCTCGTGGAAAACGCGCTGAACTACACCCCGACGGGTGGATTGGTCACCATCCGGTTGTGGATCGACCGATTCAGCGGGGTGCAGGTGATGCAGGTGGAAGACGATGGGCCCGGCGTCCCCGAGACCGAACGCGAACTGGTCCTGGAGCCGTTTTATCGGGCGCTGGGAACGAATGTGGACGGCTCCGGCCTGGGTCTGGCGATCGTGCTCGAGATCGCCCGTCAGCATGGCGCCACCCTGCAACTGGAAGACACCTACCCCGGCCGACCGACACGCCGGGGTTTGCGAGTCAGCGTGCGATTTGGAGCGGCATGAACCGGTGCGGGTCAGCGATCGGTGTTTGCATTCGTCTTTCTGGCCACTGTTTTTCTGACCGCTGTTTTTTTGGCCGCTGTTTTTTTGGCCGGTGCTTTGGCGGCCGCCGTCTTGCGCGGCGGGTATTTGCTCGTGCGCGGCTCGAACTCGAAGGCCACCTTGCCTGCGCCCGGCTCCCAGGCCAGAAAGGCCTTGAAGGCGCGGCGCGTCTTGTTGGAGACGAACTTGTCCAGCAAGTCGGTCTTGCCGGTGCTCAGCAGCTTGCGCATCTGCTCGGGCTCGACCGGCTGCTGCAGGATGATCTTGCCGGAGCGGAAGTCGCAGCTGCGCCCCGGGCCGACCGACTTCTCGCAGACGTAGCTCATGCCGTGCTCGAAGACGCGCGAGCCGCACTTCGGGCAGCCGCCGAGCGGTTCGTGCGCGCTGAAGTCGGGCGCCTCGCCGTCCTCGCCGTCGCCGTCACCCGACCCCTGGCCGAAATCGAACTCGAGCTTGTGCTCGGCCGAGAGCTTCAGGATCGCCGCGAACGGCCGGCCCATCTTGCTGCGGAACCCCTGCAGCGGGCCGATCGTGCGCTCGGCGAGCAGCGTCTCCACCTCGGCGATTTCGAACTGCCGGCTGCCCGGGATCTTGGTGATCGAGAAGTCGCACTGCGAGCAGGCAAAGCGCTTGTAGTTCTCGCGGACCTCGCCGCCGCACTTCGGGCACGGCGTGCGCAGCGTCGCGTAGTCGCCGGGGACGGTGTCGGCCTGGTAGTTCTTCGCGCGCTCGACGATCTGCCGCGCCATCTCGCCGATGTCGTGCATGAACGTCGACCGGTCGAGCTGCCCGCGCTCCATCTGCGCGAGCTTGTGCTCCCACTCGCCGGTCAGCTCGGGGGCGGTCAGCTCCGTCACGCCGAGGCCGCGCAGCAGCGTCAGCAGCTGGAACGCCTTGGCGGTCGGATGCAGCTCACGGCCCTCGCGGATCAGGTAGTTCTCGTTGACCAGGCCCTCGATGATCGCTGCCCGCGTCGCCGGGGTGCCCAGGCCGCGCGCGCCCATCGCCTCGCGCAGCTCGTCGTCCTCGACCAGCTTGCCGGCCCCCTCCATCGCCGAGAGCAGCGTCGCCTCGGAGTACCGGGCCGGCGGCCGCGTCGCGAGCGCCAGCCGCTCGACCGGGTCGGCCTGCACCGCCTCGTCGGGCGCCACCGCTGGCAGCGTCGGCGCGTCCTTCTCCTTGTCCGCCGACGCGTCGCGCTGGTAGATCGCCTGCCAGCCGGGGTTCACCAGCACCCGGCCCTCGGTGCGGAACGCATGGCCCTCGACCGTGGTGACGCGTGTCGTCACCAGGTACTCGGCCGCGGGGAAGAACACCGCGAGGAACCGCCGCGTCACCAGGTCGTAGACCTTCTGCTCGGCTTCCGACAGCGCGCCCGGCTTGGGCAGCTGCTCGGTCGGGATGATCGCGAAGTGATCGCTGACCTTCGCGTTGTCGAAGATTCGCTTGTTGGGTCGCACCCAGTCCGAGGCCAGCACCTGCCGGGCGAAGCGGCCGAGCGTGGGGTCGTCCTCCAGGATCGACATCGTCTTGCGCACCACCGGCAGGTAGTCCTCCGGGAGCGCCCGCGAGTCGGTCCGCGGGTAGGTCAGCACGCGGTGGCGTTCGTACAGGGCCTGGGCGATCGACAGCGTCGTCTTGGCCGAGAAGCCGAAGCGGCCGTTGGCCTCGCGCTGCAGGGTCGTCAGGTCGAACAGCGCCGGGGAGAGTGCGGTCTTCGGCTTGGCCTCGTCGACCACCGTGCCGGTGCGGCCGGCGCAGTCCGCCACGATCGCCGCCGCGCGTTCGCCGTCGAACAGCCGCTCCGGACGCCCGTCGGGCTCGGCATCGCTGCGCTTGAACGTCGGGTCGAACCACCGGCCTTCGTAAGTGCCCGCTTTCGCGGCGAACGTCGCCCGGACTTCGAAGTAGTCCTTCGGCACGAACCGGCGGATGCACTCCTCGCGCTCGACGACGATGGCCAGCGTCGGCGTCTGCACGCGGCCGACCGTGGTCAGGTAGAAGCCGCCGTCGCGCGAATTGAAGGCCGTCATCGCGCGCGTGCCGTTGATGCCGACCAGCCAGTCGGCCTCCGAGCGGCAGCGGGCCGCATCGGCGAGCGGCAGCATCTGCGCGTCCTCGCGCAAGTGAGCGAATGCTTCGCGAATGGCGGCCGGCGTCATCGACTGCAGCCACAGCCG
>DBAZ01000059.1:19622-27787 GCA_002291945.1 Tepidimonas sp. UBA997 | reverse complement strand
CGGCTGCGCAGGTGGTAGCGCGTCTGGCCGTGCAGCATACGCGTCTGGGCGTGCGTCAGGTACAGGCGCTTGCGTGCGCGGGTGATGGCCACATACATCAGGCGGCGCTCTTCTTCCAGGCCGTCCATGCTGCTGAGGCTGTTTTCGTGCGGGAACAGCCCTTCTTCCAGCCCGGTGATGAACACGGCGTCAAACTCCAGCCCCTTGGCGGCGTGCACCGTCATGAGTTGCACGGCGTCTTCCCCCGCTTGGGCCTGGTTGTCGCCCGACTCCAGCGCGGCGTGGGTGAGGAAAGCCGCCAGCGGGCTGAGGGTTTCGCCGGTGTCGGCGGCCAGCCCTGCGGGCAGCGGCTGGTTGAGCACGGGCAGCGACGCATCCAGCCCCTGACTGGCGGGCGACTGGCTCAGCCCGGCTCCGCGCTGCGGCGCGGTTTCGTCCAGCGGCAGGGCCACGGCATCGCGCCCAAAACCCTCCTGCATGACGAAACTTTCGGCCGCGTTGACCAGCTCCTCCAGGTTTTCCACCCGGTCGGCTCCATCGCGGTCGGCGCGGTAGTGCGCCAGCAACCCGCTGTGCTGCAGCACCTGTTCGATGATTTCGCGCAGGGGCAGGCCTTCGGTCTGTTCACGCAGCACGTCCACCTTGGCCACGAACGCCGCCAGGTTGGCACCCGCCTTGCCACCGAGGGTGCTGACGGCGTCGTGCAGCGAGCAACCCGCCGCTTGCGCGGCGTCCTGCAATTGCTCGACCGAACGCGCCCCGATGCCCCGTGGCGGAAAATTGACCACGCGCAGCAAGCTGGTGTCGTCGTGCGGGTTGTCGAGCAGGCGCAGGTAAGCCAGCGCATGCTTGATTTCGGCGCGCTCGAAAAAGCGCAAGCCGCCATACACCCGGTAGGGCATGCCCGCGTTGAACAGGGCACTTTCCACCACGCGGCTCTGCGCATTGCTGCGGTAGAGCACCGCCACCTCGTGGCGCGGGTAGCCGTCGTTGCGGATGAGCTGCTTCATCTCATCCACGATCCACTGGGCTTCGGCGAAGTCGGTCGGCGCTTCATAGACGCGCAGCGGCTCTCCGGCACCTTGGTCGGTGCGCAAGTTCTTGCCCAGGCGGCCCCGGTTGTGTTCGATCAACTGGTTGGCCGCATCCAGAATGTGGGCGTGGCTGCGGTAGTTCTGCTCCAGCTTGATCTGATGCTGGACATCGAATTCGCGCACGAAGTCGGCCATATTGCCCACCCGCGCACCGCGAAAGGCGTAGATGCTCTGGTCGTCGTCGCCGACCGCCAGCACCGCATTGCCACCGGGCACGAAACGCCCGCTGTGCTCGTGCCCGGCCAGTTGCTTGAGCCAGGCGTACTGCAAGCGGTTGGTGTCCTGGAATTCATCGACCAGGATGTGGCGAAAGCGCCGGTGGTAATGTTCGCGCAGCGGGTCGTTGTCGCGCAGCAGTTCGAAGCTGCGCAGCATCAGTTCGCCAAAGTCCACCACGCCTTCGCGCTGGCACTGGTCTTCGTAGAGCTGGTAGAGATCGACCTTCTTGCGGGTGTCTTCATCGCGGGCGATGACGTATGCAGGTCGCAGACCGTCTTCCTTGCAACCGGCAATGAACCACTGCAGCTCCTTGGGCTTGAAGCGCTCTTCGTCGATGCCGTGCTGCTTGAGCAGCCGCTTGATGGCGCTGAGCTGGTCCTGCGTGTCCAGAATCTGGAAGGTCGGCGGCAGCTTGGCCAGCTTCCAGTGGGCACGCAACAGGCGGTTGCACAGGCCGTGGAAGGTGCCGATCCACATGCCACGCACGTTGATGGGCAGCAGGGCCGACAGGCGGGTCAGCATTTCCTTGGCCGCCTTGTTGGTGAAGGTCACGGCCAGTATGCCGCCCGGCGTGACCTGCCCGGTACTGAGCAGCCAGGCGATGCGGGTGGTGAGCACCCGCGTCTTGCCCGATCCGGCACCCGCCAGGACGAGCGCGTGCTCGGGCGGCAGCGTGACGGCAGCGAGCTGCTCGGCGTTGAGATCGTGCAACAAGGGCGAAGCCGCAGCGGAACGGGGGGGTGCGAAAACAGACATCCCCAGATTGTAGAAACCCCGGCCGGGGCTGGCCGACGAAGCAACGCATCAGCGCAGCGGGTCGGGGGCTTCCATGACGATTTCCACCCGCCGGTTCTGGCCGCGACCCTCCGGTGTATCGTTGGACGCCAGGGGCTTGGTCTCAGCCATGCCGGTGGCACGCAGCCGGGTCGGGTTCAGACCCCGCGTTTGGAGGTGGCGCACCACGGCCGACGCGCGCGACGCAGACAGCTCCCAGTTCGACGGAAAGCGCACGGTGCTGATGGGCACGTTGTCTGAATGCCCCTCCACCACGATGGTGTGGTCGGGTGCCTGGTTGAACGCTGGCAACAGCCGGTCGATCACTGCCTGCCCGGCGGGGGTGAGGGACGCGTCCCCGGAGGCGAACAGCACCTCGCTGCTGATGCGAAAACGCACGATGCCCTGGCCGGCTTCCACGGCCACCCCCGGCCCGAGATCCCCCACCTCCACCGCTGGCCGCAGTGGCGACTCCCGCACATCCACCGGATCGCCCTCGACCCGTTCCGGTGCGGTGGCCGGATGCGGCAAGGGAATGGGCGGCGCAATGGTGGTGCCCGAATCGTCCGCGGTTTGCACGGCGGGCGACTGAACGTCGAGCGCAATTTCGCGCCGCTCGCCTCGGAAGGACTCGCTCACCGGCTCCGAGAAAGCCAGCATCACCACCAACATCGCCAGCAGCAAGGTGACCACGTCAAGGTAGGCAATCAGCCAGGATTCGTCCTCCTGCGGGGGTATCGGATCGGTGTGCCAGCGCTCGAAACGGCCGGTATGCAAAGCGCTGATGCTGCGGCTGGGGCCAGAAGTCACCGCGTCGCGTGCGGGCTCATGAGGCCGCGTTGACGCAGACGCCGGACCGGGCATCCCCGCCAGCATTTTCTCCAGCAGGCTGCCGTCTTTCATCCGCGCGGTCCTGCGCCACCGAGTGGGGGCCGGGTGGCAGGCTTGCGGCTTGGTGCGACCGACGGCTTGCCCCCGTTGAGCTGGCCGTCAAAAATTTCGTCTTCGTGGTGCGCCACAAAAGACTTGAGCGTTTCGCGCATCAGCGAAGGGCTGCGCTTGGCGGTCATCATGGCAATGCCCTGCATCACCATGTTCATGAGCACCACGCGCTGCTCGGTGCGGCGTTCCAGTTTCACAGCGACCGGCTTGAACACCAGATTAGCCAACAGAATGCCGTAAAACGTCGTCATGAGGGCCACGGCCAGGTGACCGCCTATCACGACCATGTCGCCAGTACCCAGAATGTCCATCATGTTGACCAAGCCGACCAGGGTTCCGATCATGCCAAACGCTGGCGCGTAGCTGGCCATGACGCGGAACAACTGGGCCTCGGCGGTTTCCTTGGCCCTCAGGCGAGCGATACGCCACTGCAGCAAGTCCAGAATATCCTCTTCGGGCGTGCGTTCGATGACCAGTTGCACCCCCGTACGCAGGAACGGGTTGGTCACGCGCTGCAAGGCCTTCTCGACGGCCACCGGGTCATCTCGTATCCACAGGCGGGACACGTCCACCAGTTCTTCGATATCTTTCTGGGTGTAGAGGTGTTCGTTGCGGATCACGGTTTTGATCAGCTTGAACACACGCAACACCTCCTTGAGCGGATAGCTCATGAACGTGGCGGCCAGCGTCCCCACCAACACAATGCCCAGACCCGGCAGGTCGATGAACAACAGCGGGTCATCGGCGGCAAAGAAAATGACGACCACCAGCAGCAAGACGCTGGCCACCATGCCGATCAGGGTGGATGGATTCATCCGCAAAACTCCTCAGGGCGGCACGCACCACCCCTTTGGCCATTTTGCCGCATCCGACGACAATTCCCGCGCTTTCTAAAGCAAGAAAAACACCGGGCAAGGCGACATATCGCTCAAGCCAATGTCAACCCAAGCCAATGTACCTACAATCAGGCACCGGGCCCAAGATTCTTGCGTCCGGTTTTTTGTGGCCGGATTCAAGCCAAGCGCTCATGTCAACCTGCATCCAAGGAGCCTGGCTGATGGAAATTTTCGACTACGACAACATCCTGCTGCTGCCGCGCAAGTGCCGCGTGGAAAGCCGCTCCGAATGCGACACCTCAGTGCCGCTAGGCGGGCGCCGCTTCAAACTGCCGGTGGTGCCAGCCAACATGAAAACGGTGCTGGACGAACGGATCGCCGAATGGCTGGCGGGCCACGGCTACTTCTACGTCATGCACCGGTTCGACATCGACAACGTGGCGTTTGTGCAATCCATGCATGAACGGGGTTGCTACGCCTCGATTTCTCTCGGCATCAAGGAAGCGGATTACGCCACCGCCGACCGGCTGGCTGCACTGGGACTGCAGCCGCAATACATCACCATCGACATTGCCCATGGTCATTCCGACAGCGTGCAGCGCATGATCGGCCACCTCAAGCGGGTGCTGCCTCAAAGCTTTGTGATTGCAGGCAACGTAGGAACGCCCGAGGCCGTGATCGACCTGGAAAACTGGGGGGCCGACGCGACGAAAGTGGGTATCGGGCCGGGCAAGGTGTGCATCACCAAACTCAAAACCGGTTTCGGTACCGGCGGCTGGCAACTTTCGGCCCTGAAGTGGTGTGCCCGCGTGGCCACCAAGCCCATCATTGCCGACGGCGGCATCCGCGAGCATGGCGACATTGCCAAGTCCATCCGCTTCGGCGCCACCATGGTGATGATCGGCTCCCTGATGGCGGGCCACGAAGACTCGCCGGGGCGAACTGTGGAAGTGGACGGCAAACTGTACAAAGAGTATTACGGTTCGGCCAGCGACTTCAACAAGGGGGAATACAAGCACGTGGAAGGCAAGCGCATCCTGGAGCCGGTCAAGGGCAAACTGGCCGACACGCTGCGCGAAATGCAGGAAGACCTGCAAAGCTCCATCAGCTACGCGGGGGGTCGGCAACTGATGGATATTCGGAAAGTGAACTATGTGATTCTGGGCGGCGACAACGCCGGTGAGCATCTGTTGATGTGAACCGGCTCACCCCGACAACAAGCGATGGCGTTACATTAGCGTTTTTGCAAAGCAATGGTCATCGCTATAAATGATTAATATGGCTCCAGACGGAACGACTGGTGCCCAGCGTTGGTGCCGCCGGGTCGATGCACTGGCTTTTTTGCTGACGGCGGCGCTGTTGACCTCGATCTTCTGGTTCTTGGGTCAACGTTCGCTCGACGCGGACCGTGCCCGTGTGCTGGCCGTTGCCACCGACAATGCCCAAGCGGTGGCGGCGCGACTCGATCGCCTGATGTCGGCCACTCACCTGTTGGCTGAGGTGGTCAGGTCCAACCAAGGCCAAGTGGTCGGCTTCGACGAACTGACCCAAGAGATGCTGCCCTTCCTTCCGGGCGTGACGGCGCTGTCGCTCGCGCCGGGCGGCATCGTGCGCTACGTCGCGCCACTGGCATCGAATCGATCTGTCATTGGCTTCAACCAGCTTACCGACCCGACCCAGAGCCCAGACGCCTTGCTGGCCCGCGACAGGGGCGTCCTGACCCTGTCCGGCCCGCTGCAACTGGCGCAAGGCGGCTTGGGCGTGGTGGGTCGCTTGCCGATCTACCTCGACACACCGGATGCCTCCGAGCGTGCATTCTGGGGCTTTGCCAATGTGGCCGTGCGCTTGCCGGACGCGTTTGCCAACACCCAACTGCTAAGCCTGCCCGACCTCGGCTTGCGCTATCGCCTCTACCAGGTGGACCCGGTCACAGGCAGCCAGCAGACGATTGCCCAGTCCGGCGACGTGACCGACGCCACCCGCTGGCGCAGCCCGGTCGTCCAGACCGTGAACGTGCCGAATGCCCAGTGGCTGCTCGCGATCGAGCCAGTCGATGGCTGGCTGGACACTTGGGATTTGGCCGTCCATGCCATGGTGGTGCTCGGGGTCAGCACTTTGATTGCCCTGCTGGCCCATCTGCTGCAGTTGCAGTTGCTGCACCGGCGTGAGTTACAAGCCAAGGTGTTGGCCAGAACGCAAGACATCGAAGCCGCGAAACAGGATTTGCAGACCACGCTGGCGGCCGTGCCCGACTTGATGATGGAAGTTGATGCCACTGGCAAGATCCTCAATATCCACACCCATGACTCGACCGACCTGCTCATGCCCACCGAGGAAGTGCTGGGCAAAAACATCGGCAACGTTTTGCCGCCCGATGCCTTGGCGGTGGTGCGAGCGGCGCTCGACGATGCCGCGCACAGCGGCCGCTCTACCGGGCAGCAGTACACCCTGAACCTGAAAAACGGCGTCCAGTGGTTCGAGCTGTCGGTCGCGGCCAAGCCCACCCTGCCCGGCCACGAAACTGGGCAGCCCAAGCGGTTCGTTGCCCTGGCACGCAACATCACGGCGCGCAAGCTGTCGGAACTGCAATACCGGCTGTCGGCCCAGTTTTTCAATGGCAGCAGCGAGGGCATGCTGATCACCAACGCTGAGCAGCGCATCATCCAGGTCAACCCGGCCTTCACCACCATCACAGGCTACAGCGCTGCCGAAGCGCTGGGCAACACCCCCAAGATGCTGGCCTCGGGTCGGCATGACGCCGATTTTTACGCCCACATGTGGGCCCACCTGAACCAACAAGGCCACTGGAAAGGGGAAATCTGGAACGCCCGACGCAACGGCGAGGCATACCCGCAGTGGCTGTCCATCAGTCGCCTCCTCAACGAATCGGGTGCAGTGTCGCACTACGTGGCCATTTTCAGCGACATCAGCCGACGCTTGGAGCAAGAGGCCCGCATACGGGCCTTGGCCTACTACGACCCGCTCACCGGCTTGGCCAATCGCACCCTGCTACAAGACCGGGTCGAGCACGATCTGAAGGTGGCCCAGCGCCGTAAGGTTCCGCTGAGCCTGCTGTTCATCGACCTAGACCATTTCAAGCATGTCAACGACTCGCTCGGCCACCAGGCAGGCGATCAACTGCTGATTCAGATCGGCCAGCGGATCCAGTCGTCGCTGCGCGGGCAGGACACGGTGGCGCGGCTGGGTGGCGACGAATTCATGGCCTTGCTGCTCGACACCTCGGCCGATGGGGCTGCCAACATGGCGCGCAACCTGATGAAGTCCCTCTCGGAGCCTTACTGGGTCGGCAATCAGGAGCTGACCGTCACCCTCTCCATCGGCATTGCCCTGTTCCCCGACGACGGCGACGACTTCGAAAGCCTGTACCGCTGCGCCGATTCGGCCATGTACCGCGCCAAGGGCGAAGGGCGCAACCGCTTTGCGTTTTTCACGCCCGAAATGCAGTCCGCCTCGATGCGGCGCCTGCAACTGGAAAACGCCTTGCGCAAGGCAATCGATAGGCAGGAACTCCAGTTGTACTTCCAGCCCCAGGTCGATGTGAGCAGTGACCGCTTGTTGGGGGCCGAAGTGTTGCTGCGCTGGCAACACCCCGAATGGGGGTTGGTGTCGCCGGGCGAGTTCATCCCGATTGCCGAAAACTCAGGGCAGATCATCGCCATTGGCGAATGGGTGTTGCGGCAAGCGGTGCAACAGGCGCAAAGCTGGCGTCGGCAAGGCTTGCCCGAACTGAAGATCGCGGTCAACCTGTCGGCGGTGCAGTTCCGCCAGCCGGAATTGGCACCCTGGGTGGCCGACCTGCTGGCTAGCACCGGCTTGCCCGCCCACTGCCTGGAACTGGAGCTGACCGAAAGCACCGCCATGCACAATCCCGAAGAAGCCGTGACCACCATCCAGGCGCTGCGCCACTTGGGCGTCCAACTGGCGCTGGACGACTTCGGCACCGGCTACTCGTCGCTGAGCTATCTGAAACGCTTCAGCATCAGCAAGCTCAAGATCGACCAGTCGTTCGTCCAAGGCCTGCCCGACGACCCGGAAGACGCCAGCATCGTCGAGACCATCATCCAGATGGCCGACGGGCTGGACATGGAAACCCTGGCCGAAGGCGTGGAGACCGAAGCCCAACTGGCGTTTCTGCGCCAGCATGGCTGCCAGCAGATGCAGGGTTACTTGGTGGCGCGACCCTTGGGGGCGAAGGACTTCGAGTCCTGGTGGCGGACACGCTTGTCGCCCAACGCCTGACGACCGGCCCCACCGGCACCGTGGCCGTGGCCGTGGCCGT
>DBAZ01000059.1:0-19258 GCA_002291945.1 Tepidimonas sp. UBA997 | reverse complement strand
GCTGGTGCTGGTGCTGGTGGCCAGCCGGTTTGGCAAAGCCCACGCGCGGGCCTTCACCGGCAGCGCGCACATGGCTCGACGCACCCCGGAAGCCTCCGTCGTTGCGGAAACCACCCTCACCCCGGAAACCACCCCCGTCGCCACGGAAACCCCCTTCGGCGCGGAAGCCGCCCTCGCCCCGGCTTGCGCCATGACGTGGAGGCGCATGGCGACCACCCCGGCTGCCACGGCGCTCGTCGCGGAACTCATACACCGGCTTGCGCGGCTCCAGACCGGCAATGGTCTGGGTGTCGATTTTCTGCTGGCTGAAGGCTTCGATTTCACCGATCTTGCGGCGATCGCGGAATTCGGCCATGGTCACGGCCAGCCCCTGACGCCCGGCCCGGCCCGTGCGGCCTATGCGGTGGGTGTAGTCCTCGGCTTTCATGGGCAGACCGAAGTTGAACACATGGGTGATGGTGGGCACGTCGATGCCACGCGCGGCCACGTCGGTGGCCACCAGTATCTGCACCTGGCCGTTGCGCAGGGCCATCAGGCGGCGGTTGCGCAGCCCTTGGCTCAAGGCACCGTGCAGAGCCACGGCGGCAAAGCCGACCTGCTGCAGGTCGGCGGCCAAGGCATCGCATTCGATCTGCGTGCTGGCAAACACGATGGCCTGGTCGATGGAGGCGTCACGCAGCCAGTGGTCCAGCAGCTTGCGCTTGTGCTCCGGGCTGTCGCACCAGTAGAGGCGCTGCTCGATGTTGACGTGCTTGTCCTGCGGGGTGTCGATCTGCACCTTTTGCGGGCTGCGCATGACGCGGGTGGCCAGTGCCTGGATGCGGGGGGCAAAGGTGGCGCTGAACATCATGGTCTGGCGACGGGCGGCGGTGAGCCGGTTGATTTCGGCCAAGTCGTCCGAGAAGCCGAGGTCGAGCATGCGGTCGGCTTCATCGACGACCAGGAACTGCACTTCATCGAGTTTGATCTGGCCGCTGCGCTGCAAGTCCAGCAGGCGACCCGGCGTGGCCACCACCAGATCGGCGTTCTGCAGCTTGGCAATCTGCATCTGGTAGGGCATGCCGCCCACCACGTTGGCAATGCGCAGGCCGCGGCAGTGCTGGACGAGGTCGATCGCGTCGTGCGCCACCTGCTGCGCCAGTTCACGGGTCGGGCACAGCACCAGTGCGCCCGGCACGGCGGGCTTGAAGTGGCGCGCCAGCAGTGGGTTTTTGCGCTTCGCACGCTTGGGTTCGGGCTTGCCAGCGGCCAGGGCTTCGGCCACCTGGCGCTCCCAATCGGCGCGTTCTTTGGCTTCATGGGCCTGCTGCTGTTGCAGCAGGGTGTGCAGCACCGGGAGCAAAAAAGCCGCAGTCTTGCCGCTGCCGGTCTGGCTCGAGACCATCAGGTCGGTGTAGGCCTGCGCTTCGACGCCGACCTGCATCGCCTTGGGAATGGCGGCTTGCTGGACTAGGGTGGGCTGGGTGAAACCGAGGTCGGCCACCGCCTGGATCAGCGGCTGGGCCAGGCCTAGGGCCACAAAGGCTGCAGGCAGGGTCGCAGCTTGCGTGGAGGGGTTTTGTATCGTATCCGTCATGTGATGTCCTTGCGCACAAAGCGCAAAAGAACACGACGAGCACTGGCATGAAAGCCCTCGTGTGCCCGATCGGTTCGTGGTGGAAAAAACATCGACCACAAACAAATCGGCGAGGGTGCCTGATGAAACAGGCAATTCTCGCGTCGGGTGTGAGGCGTCAGGCAGATTCAGCCCAGCCGGTCTGACCGGCCGCCTACCCCGCTAAGCGTGAGGCAGATGCAACAAGTTCCTGAAAATCAGGATCAACTCGCATTATGGCACACTTTTTTGTTTTCTGCTTTGGTCAGCAATCTGGGCAAAATCCCCCCAGGGCATGCACCCAAGGGGGATTGGGTTGAAGGCCTAACTCAGAGCCTGTCGAGCCCTCATTCAACCCAGATCAGTGGAACTGTTCTTCTTCGGTCGAGCCGGTCAGGGCCTTGACGCTGGAGGAACCGCCCTGGATCACGGTGGTCACGTCGTCGAAGTAGCCGGCGCCCACTTCCTGCTGGTGCGACACGAAGGTGTAGCCCTTTTCGCGCGCAGCGAACTCGGGCTCCTGCACCATCTGGGTGTAGTGCTTCATGCCTTCACCGCGGGCGTAGGCGTGCGCAAACTGGAAGGTGTTGAACCAGTTGATGTGGATGCCGGCCAGCGTGATGAACTGGTACTTGTAGCCCAGCGCCGACAGTTCGTCCTGGAACTTGGCGATGGTGGCGTCGTCGAGGTTTTTCTTCCAGTTGAACGACGGCGAGCAGTTGTAGGACAGCAGCTTGCCGGGGCAGGCGGCGTGTACGGCTTGCGCGAATTCGCGGGCGAAGCCGAGGTCGGGCGTGCCGGTTTCACACCACACCAGGTCGGCGTAAGGGGCGTAGGCCACGCCACGGCTGATGGCCTGCTCCAGCCCGTTTTTCACGCGGTAGAAGCCTTCTTGCGTGCGCTCGCCGGTCAGGAAAGGTTTGTCGTTGGCGTCGTGGTCGCTGGTGATCAGGTTGGCGGCCTCGGCGTCGGTGCGCGCCAGAATCAGGGTCGGCACGCCCATGGTGTCGGCAGCGAAGCGGGCGGCAATCAGCTTTTCGCAGGCTTCTTGCGTCGGCACCAGCACTTTGCCACCCATGTGGCCGCACTTCTTCACGGCGGCCAGTTGGTCTTCGAAGTGAACGCCCGCGGCACCGGCGGCGATCATGTTTTTCATCAGCTCGAAGGCGTTGAGCACGCCACCGAAACCGGCTTCGGCGTCGGCCACGATGGGCAGGAAGTAGTCGATGAACTCAGGCGTACCCGGCTCGATGCCACGGCTCCACTGGATTTCGTCGGCGCGCTTGAAGGTGTTGTTGATGCGGCGCACCATGGTCGGCACCGAGTCGTAGGCGTACAGCGACTGGTCGGGGTACATGGTCTCGCTGGTGTTGCCGTCGGCGGCGACCTGCCAGCCCGACAGATAGACGGCCTCCAGACCGGCCTTGGCCTGCTGCATGGCCTGGCCAGCGGTGATGGCGCCAAAGGCGTTGACGTAACCCTTCTTGGCACCGCCGTTGACCTTGGCCCACAGCTTCTCGGCACCGCGCTGGGCAAAGGTGTACTCGGGCTGTACGCTGCCGCGCAGGCGCACCACGTCGGCGGCGGTGTAACCGCGCTTGACGCCTTTCCAGCGCGGGTTGTGGGCCCAGTCTTTTTCCAGCGCTTCGATCTGCTGCTGGCGGCTCAGTGGTTGGTTGATGGCGGATGACATGACGCACTCCTAAGGTTGATTGAAAACCGATCAGCCCGGTCTGGGAGCTAGACGCAAAACCGGTGCCGTTGAGAAAATTCTATGCCACCTACAAGCCACAAAACTATCTTATGTCTTATAGAAGACAATTTTTAATTTCTACGCAAATCAATGACTTGTAAAAGTAATTTCTCAATGCGGAAGCAAGTTCCTGACGACGAAAATTTTTTTGCAGCGCAGCATGCGCTTTTTTTGCTATGTAGATTATATTTTCTTATTGCGAAATAGAGGTGAGGCAAGATGACCGAGGTTTCAGGCCGAACCCGCTTCAGCGCACCACAATCCGGTGGGGTGGGTGATGCCCATCCAGAGCGCCCAGCCCGACAACAGCACCAGCGCCAATCCGGCCAGCCGTATGCCCCAGCCCCCGGAGCCGGCGTCTTTGAGCCTGAGCAACAGCCACGGCGCGGCCAGCATGGAAACCATGGTGCCGGTGGCAAAAGCCGCCATGATGGTGGCCCCATTGAGTGCGCTGGCCGACAAGGACGCCACCAGCAAGGCCGAATAAAGCAAGCCGCAGGGCATAAGCGCCCAGCCCACTCCCAGCACCGCAGGTGCCCGGCCACCCAAGCGCGTCATGACAGGCCGGGCCTTTTGCCACACGCGCTGCGCCCAACCGTCGATGAAGGCCGGTTGACGCGCCTTCAGCAGCAAGACCAGCCCCAGAAACAAGGCCGCCACATGCATCATGGTCCACAGCGGCCGGATCACCGCCGTCTGCTGCCCCA
This sequence comes from Tepidimonas sp. UBA997, assembly GCA_002291945.1. Taxonomy (GTDB): domain Bacteria; phylum Pseudomonadota; class Gammaproteobacteria; order Burkholderiales; family Burkholderiaceae_C; genus UBA997. The sequence goes on along the minus strand of DBAZ01000059.1, from coordinate 15,204 downwards.
TCCACGCCATGCCCTGCACGGTGCCGCCCGCCAGCGCCCCCATCAGGCTGTAGCCCAGCAAGCGACAGGCTTGAAACTGCCACAGCGCCCAAGTACTTCGTGGCTCGGCTGCGCGGGCAATGCCAGCGCAGGCGGCACCACACATGGCCACACAGTGCGGGCCGCCGACCAAGCCCATGACCAGGGCCGAAATCGCCATGGATTCAAGCATGGGGTGAGTTTACGCGCCAAACGCCAGGGTGGTGCTCAGATGATCTTGGAAAAACGCGCACGATCCTGATCGAGCTGCAAATAGCGGTCGAACACCAAGGCGATCGCTCGCACCAGGTACCAGCCCGAGGGCGTGACCTCGATGCAACTGTCGCTCAGCTTGACCAAACCCATGACCTCGTATTCGCGCAAGCGCTCCAGTTCCTTGGCGAAATAGGCTTTGAAATCGATCAGATGGCCCAAACCCACCGACTCGAAGTCCACCGCGCCTTGGCACATCACGGCCATGATGACCGAGCGGCGCAAAACGTCGTCGCGGCTCAGGGCCAAGCCACGCACGATGGGCAGGCGGCCAAGGTCTAGCGCATCGTAGTAATCTTCCAGCGTCTTGGCATTCTGGCTGTAGGTGGCACCGATGCGACCGATAGCCGATACCCCCAGCGCGATGAGGTCGCAATCGGGCTGGGTGCTGTAGCCTTGGAAATTGCGGTGCAAGCGCCCCTGTCGCTTGGCTACTGCCAAGGCGTCATTGGGCAGCGCGAAATGATCCATGCCGACATAAACGTAGCCCGCCTCGTTGAAGGCGTCGAGCGAAGCCGCCAGCATGGCCAGCTTGTCGGCCGGGCTGGGCAGTTCGGCCGCGATGATGCGGCGCTGCGGCTTGAAACGGGCCGGCAAGTGGGCGTAGGCGTACAGCGCTATCCGGTCTGGCCGCAGCGCATTGACCTGTGCCAAGGTATGCCCGAAGGACTCGGGCGTCTGCTGCGGCAAGCCGTAAATCAGGTCCACGTTGACCGAATCGAAGCCGATGCGCCGCGCATCTTCCACCAAGCCAAACACCTGCTTGGCAGGCTGCACCCGATGCACCGCCTTCTGCACGGTCGGGTCGAAATCCTGCACACCGAAACTCAGCCGATTGAAGCCCAGACGATGCAAATGCTCCAGTCGCTGCGCCGTGACCGTGCGCGGATCCACTTCGATCGAGTATTCGCCACCTGGCACCAAGTTGAACTGGCGTCGGATCATCGACATCAGGTCTTCGAGTTCGGCATCGTTGAGGAAGGTCGGCGTTCCGCCGCCCAGATGCACTTGGGAGACGTGGTGGCCACGGCCCAAGTGCTGCACCTGAAGATCGATCTCCCGCGACAAGTAACGGAGATACTCCGTCGCCTTGCTGTGGTGCTTGGTGATGACCTTGTTGCAGGCGCAGTAGTAGCACAGGGAGGCACAAAAGGGAATATGGACATAGATCGACAACGGCAGCGCCATCGAGCCAGCCCGACGTTGCTCGAGCGCCTGCGTGTAGTCGCGTTCGGTAAAGGCTTCGACAAAGCGGTCGGCGGTCGGGTAGGATGTATAACGAGGCCCCGGCACATCAAAACGCCGCAGCAAGGTCTCGTCGAAAACGCGTTTCACAAATAGGTTCTCCATGCTGGCAAGAATGTGCTACAGATTCAATCAGTCGCCATTGATGTGAGTCAAACAACATAAACATCCGAGGCTTCCGTTGCCGTGCCTTGGTCTTGCGGTAAGCTTGCACTGTTGAACCGAAACGATATGGACCTACAGAGCATCAAAGTCGCCTGCTCGAGCTGCAACCTCCGGGAGTTGTGCTTGCCCATGGGACTCAACCCGGACGAGTTGGACAAGCTCGACCACGTCATCGCGAACCGCAAACGGGTCAAAAGGGGCGGCTTCCTTTTCCATGCGGGCGATCCGTTCACCTCGCTGTATGCCGTTCGTTCCGGTTTTTTCAAGACCAGTGTGACCACCGCCGACGGGCGCGACCAGGTGACTGGCTTTCAAATGACGGGCGAGATCATCGGCATGGACGGCATCGTCCACGACAAGCATTCCTGCGCCGCCATTGCACTGGAAGATGCCGAGGTGTGCGTTCTGCCCTTTGACAAGCTCGAAACCCTGTCACGCGAATTCAGCACGCTGCAACACCATGTCCACAAAATCATGAGCCGCGAGATCGTTCGGGATCATGGCGTGATGCTCCTGCTCGGCAGCATGCGCGCCGAAGAGCGATTGGCGGCTTTTTTGTTGAACCTGGTGCAGCGGCTCCATGCCCGCGGGTTTTCCAAGACGGAACTGGTGCTGCGCATGACGCGCGAGGAAATCGGCAGCTACCTAGGCATGAAACTCGAAACCGTCAGCCGCACCTTTTCCCGCTTCATGGACGAGGGCATCATCGACGTCAAGCAGCGCTATGTATTGATCAAAGACACCGATGCGCTGGAAAAAATCGTCAACCCCCAAGTGGGCGGCTAGCAGCCGCGCTGCCGTCGGCAGCAGCCCCCAACCTCATTGCGATTTTGGCAACTCCGGGCTGGCAGCGTGGTTACGGGCTTGGCGAGCGGGTGCCACGCTCTTTTCCAATAGGGCGCGCTGCTCTGGTGTGAGCTTTTCCAGCAACTCAGGGTCCAGCACCACGGCCTTGGGCAAGGTGCGATCGAGCACCGGGTCGTTGGCCATGACCTTGACTGAAATCACCGCCGAGGTAACGCTGCCTATCACCGCCAGCAGAGGCAGGCCGAAGACCATCCACATATAGGGTTCGCGATACCAAGGGCGCCCTGCGCCTTTCTGGTTGGTCTTGGTGTCAGAGTCAGTCGTGGGGCTGGTCATGGAACTGTCCTTTCGGCAAGGCTGCGGGCTTGTTCAACCGAGATTATCCATTAGGCGCACTATCGGTGCGGCTTGAACGCCAGCGCGGCATTTGCGGCCATTTCAAGCCCTAATGAACCATCTCGGTTCAACGCGGAATGATGAATGTCGATTGTTCGGTGATTTTAACCGTCGGATCGCTTTCGGACGTGATTTCAAAAACAATGGGATGCGAGCCAGCCGCAGCCACTTGGGGGGGCACCCGAACCGTGACGGCTATGGCCCGAACCTCGGTCGGCAGCAGGCTCACGGCCCGGTCGGACACTATAGCCACATCCGGCAAGCCACGCACCGACAACACATAGCTCTGCGGCAGTTCGGTAGCGTTCAGAAACTGTACCCGGTACACGTTCTCGAGGTAGCCCATCTCGACCAACCGCGCCAGAGAACTGCGGTCACGCACCACGTCCACCTTGAGCGGCGAGCGCATGTACAGGCTGACCACCATGGCCAGCGAGACCGCCAGCAGGATGGCCGAATAGATCAGCACACGCGGGCGAATGACGCGCCGCAGCATCTGCCCCGTTGACCAACCCTCGCTCACCCCGTTTTGCGTCGAATACCTGACCAGACCGCGCGGATAACCCACCTTGTCCATCACGTCGTCACACACATCGATACAAGCCGCGCAACCGATGCACTCATACTGCAGCCCTTTGCGGATATCGATGCCCGTGGGACAGACCTGAACACACAGCGAGCAATCGACACACGCGCCCAAGCCCAATGCCTTGGGGTCGGCCATCTTCGAGCGCGCACCCCTAGGCTCGCCACGTTTCTCGTCGTAGGTGACGATCAAGGTGTTTTTGTCGAACATCGCGCTCTGGAAACGCGCGTAAGGGCACATGTACTTGCAAACCTGCTCGCGCAAAAAGCCAGCGTTGCCATAGGTGGCAAAGCCATAAAAAACGATCCAGAAGGTCTGCCAAGGGCCCAGTTCCCACCCGATGACGGCAGCACCCAGATCGTGGATGGGGGTGAAATAGCCGACGAAGGTAAAGCCGGTCCAGAGTCCGAATGCAATCCAGAGGCAGTGCTTGAGCGACTTCTTGCCCCATTTCTCGAACGAAAGCGGCGACTGATCGAGCCGCATGCGGGCCGATCGATCCCCCTCGACCATTTTCTCGATCCAGAGGTAGATCTCGGTATAGACCGTCTGCGGGCAGGCATAGCCACACCACAAACGCCCGGCCACGGCAGTAAACAGGAACAAGGCCAGCGCGGAGATGACCAGCAGGCCGGTGAGATAGATCAGGTCGTGCGGATACAGGACCAGATTGAAAATGAAAAAACGCCTAGACTCGAGATGGAACAAGACCGCTTGACGGCCATTCCACTCAAGCCAAGGCAAGCCATAGAACAAGAGCTGCGTCAGCCAGACCAAGCCCCAGCGCCACCTGCCAAACAGGCCTAATACCGCCTTGGGGTAGATCTTCTGCCGCTCTGCGTAAAACACCACCTCTTTTTCGTCATCGGCGGCAGGGCCGCCTTTGGACGGATGCAAACTCACAACTCAACCATTCGAGGATCACTTGGCAGCAGCGGTGTTGCTCAAGCTCCACACATAGGCGGTCAAGACGTGGATCTGTTGCTCGTTGAGCAGGTGGCTTTGACCCGGCATCACGTTGGTGATCCCTTCATTGATCGACTTGACGACGGCATCGACTCCCCAGCCGTGCAACCAAATGTTGTCGGTCAGATTGGGCGCACCCATGGCCGTGTTGCCGGTGCCGTCGGCACCATGACAAGCGGCACAGGACGCCCAGTTACCACGCCCCTCGGCGGCGCGCACGGTGTCGTGCGGGCTATCCGACAGACTTAGCACATAGTGCGCCAAGTTGAGCACATCGTTCGGGCTGCCCACTGCCGCTGCCATCGGTGGCATCACCCCCATGAGGCCATTGGCAATGGCGTTCTGTATGGCAGCAGGCTCACCACCCCACTGCCAGTCTTTGTCGGCCAGGTTAGGAAAAGTCAGGCCGCCGCGGGCATCGGCTGCATGGCACTGGACGCAGAAATTCATGTACAGGCGCGAACCAATCGCCATCGCTGCAGGATCCTGCGCCAGTTGCTCCACCGATTTTTCGCTGAAGGCTGCAAACAGCGGAGCTGCTGCATCCAGATTGCTCTGTTTTTCGGCCTGGTATTGCCCTGCCTGGGACCAACCCAGCAAACCCGGTTTGGCACCGAACATGGGGTAGAGCAAGCCATAGACCAAGCCAAACACGACGGTGATGATGAACAGATACACCCACCACTTGGGCAGCGGATTGTCTTGCTCACGCAGATCCTCGTCCCAGATGTGGCCGGTGGTGTTGTCGTCGCGCGCCTTGACCTTGACGGAACCGCTGATCCACAGCAGAACCAGACAGGCCAGAATACTGATCAGGGTCAACCCGGCCACGTAGTAGTGCCAGAAATCGCTAGTAAAGTCGCTCATGATGATGCTTCTCGTTGTTAAAGGGCTGGATCAATCATCCTTGAGGATCAGCTTGGCCTCTTCATCGAAGCGGGCCTTGTTTCTTCTGGACCAGGCCCACCCGACGATGACGAGGAAAACCAGCAGGCTGATCACTGTCACGATGCTGCGATAGTCGTTCACATCCATGTGATTCCCCTTGTGGATTACCGGACTGCAGTGCCCAGAACCTGCAGGTAAGCGATCAAGGCGTCCATTTCGGTCGCGCCCTTGACCTGCTCTGCCGATGCCGCGATTTCTTCGTCGGTATAAGGCGCACCCAAGGTGCGCAAGGCACGCATCTTGCCGGGCACTGCCTCCGCGTTGACGACGCGCCGCTCCAGCCACGGGTAAGCAGGCATGTTGGAGGTGGGGAACACGTCGCGCGGATTCCTCAGGTGTATGCGATGCCATTCATCCGAGTAACGCCCGCCTATGCGGGCCAGATCGGGCCCGGTACGCTTGGAACCCCACTGGAACGGACGGTCATAGACAAACTCGCCTGCCAGTGAAAAGTGCCCATAACGCATGGTTTCGGCATGGAAGGGCCGGATCATCTGGGAATGGCAACCGAAGCAGCCTTCCCGGATATAGACCTCACGCCCGACCAGTTGCATCGGCGTGTAGGGCTTGAGCCCGGGCACCGGCTGCGTGGTCGATTTCTGGAAGAACAGCGGCACGATTTCAACCAGACCACCCACCGAAATGACCGCCACGATCAGCACGATCATCAGGAAATTGTTGGTCTCGATGCGCTCGTGACCCTTGGGGGTTTCTTTGGGATTCGCCATGTTTATTTACTCCTCAAGCGTGGGCAGGTGCAGGAATCTTGACCGATGGCACATCCCCGGCTCTGAGACCCTGACGGATGGTCATCCAGACGTTCCAAGCCATGATCAACATGCCGCCCAGATACAGGACACCGCCTAGCAAACGGATGACGTAGAAGGGGTAGCTGGCCCGGACAGACTCGGAGAAGGTATATACCAACATGCCGTCTTCACCGATGGCACGCCACATCAGGCCTTGCATGACACCGGCGATCCACATGGCGGCGATGTAGAGCACGATGCCGATACAGGCCAGCCAGAAGTGCCATTCGATGGCGGGTTTGGAGAACATCTGCTTCTGGCCGAACAGGCGCGGAATCAGGTAGTAGAGCGCACCCATCGAGATCAGACCCACCCAGCCCAAGGCGCCGGAGTGTACGTGACCCACCGTCCAGTCGGTGTAGTGGCTCAGGGCGTTGACGGTCTTGATGGACATCATGGGGCCTTCGAAGGTGGACATGCCGTAGAACGACAGGGACACGATCAGGAAGCGCAAAATGGGGTCGTCGCGCAGCTTGTGCCAAGCACCCGACAAGGTCATGATGCCGTTGATCATGCCGCCCCAGCTAGGTGCCAGCAGGATGAGGGAGAACACCATGCCCAGCGACTGCGTCCAGTCCGGCAGCGCGGTGTAGTGCAGGTGGTGTGGGCCGGCCCACATATAGGTGAAGATCAGCGCCCAGAAGTGGACGATGGACAAACGGTAGGAGTAGATCGGGCGCTCGGCCTGCTTCGGAATGAAGTAGTACATGATGCCCAGGAAGCCGGCCGTCAGGAAGAAGCCGACCGCGTTGTGGCCATACCACCACTGAATCATGGCGTCTTGCACACCGGCGTAGGCGGAATAGGCATGCAGCCAGCCGGTCGGCAGGGCGGCACTGTTGACCACGTGCAGCACCGCGACCGTGAGGATCATCGCGCCAAAAAACCAGTTGGCCACGTAGATGTGACGAACCTTGCGGGTGCCGATGGTTGCAAAGAACACCACACCGTACGACACCCATACCAGAGCGATCAGAATGTCGATCGGCCAAATGAGTTCGGCGTACTCCTTGCCGCTGGTCAGACCCAGCGGGAGTGTGACCGCTGCCAGCACGATGACCAACTGCCAACCCCAGAAGGTGAAGGCCGCCAGCTTACCCAAGGCGAGGCGCGTATGACAGGTACGCTGGACCACGTAATAACTGGTGGCAAACAACACACAGCCGCCAAAAGCAAAAATCACGGCGTTGGTGTGCAGAGGCCGCAAGCGACCGTAGCTGAGCCACTCGATGCCCAGATTGAGTGCTGGCCAAGTCAGTTGAGCGGCAATGATGACGCCCACCAGCATGCCCACCACACCCCAGACAACCGCCATGACGGCAAACTGCCTGACGACCTTGTCGTTATAGACACCCGACTGGGCATCCGCTGTTGTTAAAGACATAAAAACTCCTCTTGAGATTCACCTTGGTTGAGTATGGTGGCAAGCCGATTTTTGACTGTTGACATAGATCAATCGCTGCGAAGTATTCGTTCGCCTTCACGCTCAATGTTGTCAAATTGGTCCGCTTGCAAAGCCCAGTAAAAGAGCACCACGACGGCCAGCACCAGCACCACCGACAGAGGAATGAGCAGATAGAGAATTTCCATGATTACCTCGTGGCGGGAGTGAAAGAAGAAGATGGTGCTGACACTTCGTCATCGGCATCCAGACGGCCCAGCCGCATGGCGTTACCGATGACCAGAAACGAGCTCAAGGCCATGCCGAGGCCGGCCGCCCAGGGGGGCATCCAGCCCACTACCGTCATGGGCACTGCAGTCGCATTGTAGGTGCCCGCCCACCAGAGGTTCTGGCGGACGATCGACATGGTTTTTCTGGCGTGTTGCACGGTGTGCACCACCTCCGACAAACGACCGCTCTGCACGACGAAATCAGACTGGCTCTGCGTGAGGGGGGCACCGTGCCCCAGGGCAAAAGCCACATCGGCCCGGGCCAGAACCGGGCCATCGTTGATGCCATCACCAACCATGGCCACATGCCGACCCTGATGCTGCAGCGCCACCACCTCCTCGAGCTTGCGCTCGGGCGTCGCTTCGGCCACCACCTGCTCGATGCCCACTTGCGCGGCGACGCGCTGCGCCGCCCCCAGTCGGTCCCCGGACATCAGCCAGATCTGGAACCCCATGGATTGCAACTGCGCGACGGCCTGCGCTGCATCGGCACGCACACCTTCATCCATGACAAAAGTCGCCACCCAGCCTCGATCGTCCACCAAATGGGTGCAAGGCGTGTCGGATCTGTAGCCCGGCAGGCTCTCCAGCGAGTGCGAGGACAAACCACAGTGCCGCGCAGACCCCAGGCGCCAGGTTGTTGCAGTCACGTCGCGACTCATCAGGCCAGCGCCTGGCGTGTCTTGCACTTCGGAGAAAGACTGACTGGCTTGCCAACCTGCAGGCATGGCCTGAACAATCGCCTTGGAGACCGGGTGCATGGATGTCACCGCCATGTCGGCAGCGATCGTCAGCGCCGCCTCACGGGACATGCCTTCACGGGTCAGCACCTCGCGAAGCACGACGCGATCCTGGGTGAGGGTGCCGGTCTTGTCGAAAACGATCGTGTCGATGCGTGACATCGCTTCAAAGGCCTGCAAACGCCGCACCAGCGTCCCGCGTCGGGCCAGCGCACCAGCACCGGCCAGCATGGCCGAGGGCGTGGCCAGTGACAATGCACAAGGGCAGGTCACGATCAATATGGCCACCGCGACCGAAAACGCCTTAGCCGGGTCGATTTGCCACCATATGTAAAAGGAAACCATGGCCGAGAGCAGCACCAGCCCCAGAAACGGGGCGGCTATCCGGTCCACCAGGCGCACCAGACCAGGTTTTTCGGTCGAGGCCTGCTCCATGAGAGAGACGATCTGGGCGAACCGGGTATCTCGCCCCAATCGGTCGATTCGAATGAGGGCCGTACCAGCCAGGTTAAAACTGCCTGCGACCACCGATTGCCCCTTCTGACGGGTCAGGGGATGGGACTCACCGGTCAGCAGCGCCTCATCCACCGTCACCCCCCCTTCAGACAGAACGGTACCGTCGCCCACAAAGGCCTGGCCCGCCTGCATCCGGACCACATCGCCCACCTGCAGTCGTTTGAGGGAAACCCATTCGAACGATCCATCGGCCCGCTGGCGCTCACACTGCTCGGGCAGACGGTTCATCAGGGCATCCAGCGCCCCGGCGGTTCGGTCACGCAAGCGGAATTCCAGGTACCGGGCCCCCAGCAGGAAAAAAACGAACATCACCAGAGAGTCGTACCAAACTTCCGAACCCCACGGACCAGAGGGCTGGTAGGTGGCGGCCACACTCACGATGAAGCAGGCCAGGATGCCGATCGACACCGGGGTGTCCATGGCGATGCGACCCTGCTTGAGGTGGGCCCAGGCGTTGTCGAAAAACGGGCGGCAGGCGAAGATCATCACTGGCAGGCTCAGGATGAGGCTGGCCCATCGCAACAGATGGTAGATATCTTCAGGAATCTCGCCGGGGTCGGTGACATACGAGGGCCATGCATACATCATGACCTGCATCATGCAAAAACCAGCCACAAAGAGCCGCCACAAGGCCTTGCGGGTTTCCTGGCGGCGCGCTTCCACGCTCATGGCTTGCTGCATCGGTAGCAAGCGGTACCCTACCTGACCGACCGCTCGGGCCAGCACAGACAATTGGGTTGCGGAGGGGTCCCAATGGATGGTGACCCGGCGTGAGGCCGCCTGGACATCCACCACCCGTACACCCGGTTGACGCTCCAGCGCTCCCTCGATAGCCCCTGAGCAAGCGGCGCAGTACATGCCCTGAACCATCAGGATCGATTCCAGGAGCGGCGTTCCGTCTGCATCGAATGCACGAGTGAAGACCTCCTGCTCCAGGGGGTCGTCCAGCACGGTGAAATCGTCCTCGACCGACAGCAGACCACGATGCTCAGCCCACACATTCGAGGAAGCTGGATCCGAGGGAGGGGCGCTTAGGCCGAGCGGCCGCGCTGCTGCAGGTTCAGACATGGGCCGAGGTTAGCATGGAGCCTGCGGCAGCCGCTTGACCTATGTCAATAGCCAGAAAATCCGCTTGACCTATGCTTGGTCCACCAAGGAGATATGCATGTACAAACGCATTCTGGTCGCCACCGATGGCACCGAACTGTCGGATCAAGCCGTTCAGCACGCCCTGCAATTGGCCGATGTCACAGGGGCCGAATTGGTGGCCTTGAAAGTGGTGCCACGCTACCCGCAAACCTATTTCGAGGGCGGGGTGGCGCTGGGGGCCGAAGAAATCAAGCGCATCGAAAAAGAATGGCAAACCGAAGCCATGCGTGTGGTCAATGCCGTCCAATCGGAAGGCCAGAAAAGGCAGGTTAAAGTCAAACCGACCACGGTCAAGGCCGACTTGGTTGCCGAAGCCATCATCGCCGCGGCCAAAAAACACAAGGCCGACCTGATCGTGATGGCTTCGCACGGGCGCCGAGGCCTCAAACGCCTGCTCTTGGGCAGCGAGACGCAGCAGGTGCTGACGCACTCGCACGTTCCGGTACTGGTGCTGCGCTGAAGCAGGGTCAGGCCGGACGCCGAACCGCCCACACCCACAGGGCGGCACCGGCCAGCACCATGGGCAGGCTCAACCACTGTCCCATGCTCAGGCCCAGCCCGAGCAGACCCAGATGAGCGTCGGGTTCGCGGAAAAATTCGACCATGAAGCGCAAGCTGCCGTAGCCCACCAGAAACGCAGCCGACACCTCGCCCACTCGGCGGGGCTGGCGTGCGTACAGCCACAGCAGCACAAACAGCAGCAGGCCTTCGAGCAAGACTTGGTACAACTGCGACGGGTGACGCGGCAAGTCGCCCGCGCCCCGGAACACCATGCCCCAAGGCAGCGTCGGGTCGGCCACCCGGCCCCACAGTTCGCCGTTGATGAAGTTGCCGATCCGGCCCATGGCTAGGCCAGTGGGCACGCAGGGGGCCACGAAGTCCGTGACCTGCAGCCAAGTCCGCTTGCGGGTGCGTGCGAACCACACCATGCCCAGCAGCACACCGATCAGCCCGCCATGAAAGCTCATGCCCCCTTGCCAGACGGCCAGCACCCCGAGCGGGTTCGCCAGGTACTCCAGCGGCTGGTAGAACAGGACGTAGCCCAACCTGCCGCCCACGATCACCCCCAGCACGCCCAGAAACAGAATGTCTTCTACATCGCGCTTCTGCCACGCCCCCTCCCGGTTGTAGGGCGCATGGGCCAGCCGCAAGCGGCCCAACCACAAAAACAGGCCAAAAGCGGCGAGGTAGGTCAGGCCATACCAGTGGATGGCAAGCGGCCCGATCTGCAAGGCGACCGGATCGATCTGCGGGTGCTGCAACATGGGGGTGCGTCAGTCGTCGAGCAGGGACAGATCGCGCACGGCACCCTTGTCGGCGCTCATGGCGAGCATCGCGTACGCTTTGAGCGCACCCGACACCTTGCGCTGCCGGGGCTGCGCCGGCCGCCAGCCTTTGGCGTCCTGCTCGGCGCGGCGGCGATCCAGTTCGGCGGCATCGACCACCAGTTCCAAGGTGCGCTGCGTCACGTCGATACGGATCAGGTCGCCCTCATGCACCAAGCCTATGGTGCCGCCAGCCGCTGCTTCGGGCGACACATGGCCTATCGACAAGCCCGAGGTACCGCCCGAGAAGCGGCCATCGGTCAACAGGGCGCAGTGCTTGCCCAGACCCTTGGACTTGAGGTAGGAGGTGGGGTAGAGCATTTCCTGCATGCCCGGCCCGCCACGCGGGCCTTCGTAGCGGATCACGACCACATCCCCGGCCCGGATTTGATCGGCCAGAATCGCATCGACTGCGGCGTCTTGGCTTTCGAACACCCGCGCCGACCCCTCGAACACGCGCAAGGTCGAGGTGGGCACGCTGGTGGTGTAGCGCAGTTCTTCGACGGCGAACATGCTCTCGTCGATGCCTGCGGTTTTCACGATGCAACCGTCCAGCGCCAGGTTGCCGTACAGCACGGCCAAGCCGCCATCGCGTGAATAGGCGTGCTCGACACTGCGTATGCAACCGGCCTGCCGGTCCAAATCGAGCGACGGCCAGCGGCTGTGCTGGCTGAAAGCGACCTGGGTCGGGATACCGCCCGGGCCAGCCAAGTAAAAGGTCTGGGCCGCAGCGCTGGGCTGGCGGGCCACGTCCCATTCATCCAGCGCGTCTTGCAGGGTGCGGCTATGGACGGTGGGCAAATGGGTGTGCAGCAAACCACCCCGGTCGAGTTCGCCCAAGATGGCCATCACGCCACCGGCCCGGTGTACATCCTCGATGTGGTATTTGTTGGTGTTGGGTGCCACCTTGCACAGCGTGGGGACGCGGCGCGAGAGGCGGTCGATGTCGGACATGGTGAAGTCCACCTCGGCCTCGCGGGCGGTGGCCAGCAGGTGCAGCACGGTGTTGGTGGAGCCTCCCATGGCAATGTCGAGCGACACCACGTTCTCGAACGCCTCGAAGGTGGCAATGGAGCGCGGCAACACCGAGACGTCGCCTTGCTCGTAGTAGCGCCGACACAGTTCCACCACCAGACGGCCGGCACGCCGGAACAACTGCTCGCGGTCGGCGTGGGTGGCCAGCACGGTACCGTTGCCCGGCAGGCTCAAGCCCAGCGCCTCGGTGAGGCAGTTCATGGAGTTGGCGGTGAACATGCCGGAGCAGGAACCGCAGGTCGGGCAGGCCGAACGCTCGACCTCGGCCACTTCGGCGTCGCTGACCTTGTCGTCGGCGGCCATCACCATGGCATCGACCAGGTCCAGCTTCCTGATCTGGATGGTCTGCGTGCCGGGCACCGCGAGCTTGGCCTTACCGGCTTCCATCGGGCCACCGGACACAAACACGACCGGGATGTTCAGCCGCATGGCGGCCATGAGCATGCCGGGGGTGATCTTGTCGCAGTTGGAAATGCACACCAGCGCGTCGGCGCAATGGGCATTGACCATGTATTCGACCGAGTCGGCGATCAATTCGCGGCTGGGCAAGGAATACAGCATGCCGTCGTGGCCCATCGCGATGCCGTCATCCACCGCAATGGTGTTGAATTCCTTGGCCACACCACCCGCCGCTTCGATTTCGCGCGCCACCAGTTGCCCCAGATCCTTCAGGTGCACATGCCCGGGCACGAACTGGGTGAAGGAGTTGGCAATGGCGATGATGGGCTTGGAAAAATCATCGTCCTTCATGCCGGTGGCACGCCACAAGGCACGGGCACCTGCCATGTTGCGGCCGGCGGTGGAGGTTTTGGAGCGAAGAGCGGGCATGGAACGACCTGATCATTGAAACGGAACAGCCAACGATTATGGCTTACCAAGGAGGTTGTGCCGCAGGGCTTCAACCAGGGTGGGCGAAGTGAGCAGGGTTATGGGGATCGGCGAAAATTTTTGAGCCGATCACGGGCTTCCTGCTTGCGCTGCGCCTTGCGCGCTTCGTCTTTTTCCATCGCCTTACGCTTGGTATAGCCAAAGGTATCGGCGTACCACCACCACAGGGCTGCGAGCGCAAAAGGCGAGAGCACCCACCACCAACTCCAAGTTGCCACAGGACCTATTTCTGCCCATTTCAACACCAGAAGCACCAGACCGGCGACCAGAAAATACATAGGTGTGCCTTTTGTGTAACCCGAAAGTTGTCGATTGCAACAAGTGGTAATTCAAACCCCGGGGGAAATTGTGTCGCGGTAGAATTTGTTTGTCAAAAATCTAACCACCGTAGAGGACGAGCCATGAAACGTGCCCTGATGATATTCGCTGCCGCCGCCACTTCCGCCATGACCATGCCCGCCATGGCAACCGAGGCCTTGGCCCGCGCCAACGCCTGCATGGCTTGCCATGCCATCGACCGCAAAATGGTGGGACCTTCCTTCCGCGACATTTCGGCCCGCTACGCCGGTAACGCTGATGCAGTCGCGCGGATGGTCACCAAAATTCAACGCGGGGGCTCTGGCTCCTGGGGTGCCGTGCCCATGCCGGCCAACCCACGCATCAGCGATGCCGATGCCCGTACACTGGCTGCCTGGTCGCTGAGCCACCGTTGACCCCCTTCTGCCCCGGGCCCCCTAGCACCCGGGGATGAAAAACCCCGCTTCGGTGTGCCGAGCGGGGTTTTTTTCTGGGTGCAAAAGCAGCTCAGTTGGACTTGGCGAGTTGGTCGAGGATGTGCGGGTTTTCCAGGGTGGACGTGTCTTGCGTCACGGCTTCTCCCTTGGCCAGCGAGCGCAGCAGCCGACGCATGATCTTGCCGGAACGGGTCTTGGGCAGGTTTTCACCGAAGCGGATTTCTTTGGGTTTGGCGATCGGCCCGATTTCCTTGGCCACCCAGTTGCGCAACTCGGCCGCAATGGCCTTGGCCTCGTCGCCGGACGGGATGGGGCGCTTGAGCACCACAAAGGCCACAATGGCTTCGCCGGTGAGATCGTCCGGGCGGCCCACCACGGCGGCTTCGGCCACCAAGTCGGTCTTGCCCACCAGCGCAGATTCGATTTCCATCGTGCCCATGCGGTGGCCCGAGACGTTCAGCACGTCGTCGATGCGGCCCGTGATGCGGTAGTAGCCGCGGTCTTCGGAGCGCACGGCACCGTCGCCAGCCAAGTAATAGCCTTTGAGTTCCTCGGGGAAGTAGCTCTTTTTGAAGCGCTGCGGATCGCCCCAGATGGTGCGGATCATGGACGGCCACGGCTTTTTGACCACCAAAATGCCGCCCTGCCCGTTGGGCATGTCGTTGCCCTGCTCGTCCACGATGGCGGTGGAGATGCCCGGCAACGGCAGGGTGCAGGAACCCGGTACCAGCGGCGTGGCACCCGGCAACGGCGTGATCATGTGGCCACCAGTCTCCGTCTGCCAGAAGGTATCGACGATGGGGCAGCGCTCGCCGCCGATGTGTTTGTAGTACCACATCCAGGCCTCGGGGTTGATGGGCTCGCCCACCGAACCCAGCAGGCGCACGCTCGACAGATCCCAGTTCTTCGGGTGCACCTTGGCGTCGGTGTCGG